>CAYSGY010000006.1:0-41179 GCA_964430315.1 uncultured Planctomycetaceae bacterium | reverse complement strand
CCAAGAACCTGGCCCATCACGTGGCACAGCCGCCCTCGGCTGTGCCGGGGAGATCCGCACAGCCGAGGGCGGCTGTGCCACAAGTTGGATTTGGGGTAAGCTCTAAGCCGTGCACGAAGTCGCCATCGTCGACGCCTTGATTGGGCAGGTGCAGGAGGAAGTCCGGCGCGCGGGGGCCTCGGGCCGGGTCACGCGCCTGGAGCTGTCGATCGGCAGGCTTTCCGGGGTCAGCGTCGACGCGGTGCGGTTCGCGCTGGAGTTGTTGGCCCCGGGCACGCCTGTCGAATCGGCCCGCGTCGATATCCGCCAGCCCAAGGCCCTTTGCTGCTGCCAGGCGTGCGGGTCGCGAACCGAGATTGAAACCGTCGATTGCCGCTGTCCCCGTTGCGGAAGCTCCGAGATCACGATCGAGGGGGGACGCGACATGATCCTGGAATCCATCGAACTGGAAGACGCAGACCCATGAAGATCGTCGCGGCCAAGAAAATCCTCAACGCCAATGCCCAACTCGCCGAGGAACTCCGCACCAGGCTGAACGCAGCGGCCGTGCTCGGCGTCAACCTGGTCGGCTCGCCCGGCTGCGGCAAGACCACGCTGCTGGAAGCCCTCGTGGCCGAATTGCGCGGACGCCTGGCTCCCGTCGTCATCGAAGGCGACATCGCCGGATCGATCGACGCCGAGCGGATCGACGCCTTGGGGGTGCCGGTCGTCCAGATCAACACCGAGGGGGCATGCCACCTCGACGCCACCATGATCGGCGCCGCCACGCAGGGCCTGGACCTTGCCGCCGCCGATCTGCTGGTGATCGAGAACGTCGGCAATCTCGTCTGCACCGCGGGCTTCGATCTCGGCGAGCACGTCCGCATCGTGGTCTTGAGCGCCGCCGAGGGGGACGACAAGCTCGTGAAGTACCCGGCGATCTTCCGCGGATCGAACGCCCTGGTCCTCACCAAGTGCGACCTCCTGCCGCACACGAATTTCCAGGTCGATCGGGCCGCCGCCGACATGCGGCGACTGGCCCCCGAGGCCCGCATGTTTCAGGTCTCCGCGCTTCGCGGCGATGGCATTCCCGCCTTGGCCGACTGGCTCGTCGAACAGCACGCCGCCACGCGATCGGGCGCGTAACGCTCGACCTGCGGTCGAGTGGCACGCCCGGAGCGTCTTCCCATGGCTTGCGCCATGGGCTACGGTCTTACGCTCCTCCGGAGCTGTGAGCGCGAGGCGTTTTGCCATGGTATTCTGTGTCCAATCGTTCAGTCGCCTTCGGAACAAAACCGGACTCCAAACGTGGGAATAGGCAACCCGTCGTTTCACCCCGCCAGACCAGAACGGAACAGTCCATCAGGGGCAGAAAAGGGGGCACGAGTATTCTGGTAAGATACCGAGCGATGAATAGTCATGACCCCCTTTTCGCCTTTTCCATCGTTTCACCTCAAGGTTTCACGCTCGACGGAGCTTGGCGGTCACGGTTCATCTGCCCATGACGCCAACCGGCATCCAAGGTGGCCTGGAGGTTCCGAAGCGTGGCGGCAAGCGAGGGGATTTTTGCCAGATTGTGATCTTCCGCGGGGTCGGTGCGGTGGTCGTACAACTCGATCTGCCCTCCAGGATGCTCGATCAAGCGGTGACGATCGGTGCGGAGCGTACGCGATTTCGCCCCGAACAAGCAACTGAAGACCGCGGATTTCCAGGGTCGCTGCGGGTCGGAAAGCAGCGGCGACAGGCTCGTGCCTTCGAGATAGCCGGGCGCGGGCAGGCGACAGAGGTCGGCAAGCGTCGGATAGATGTCCACCAGTTCGACCAGTGCCGGGGTTGCCGGCCGGCTGCGCAACCACGGGACCTTGAGCATCAGGGCGACGTGCGTCGAGGTTTCATAGGTGGTGTGCTTGCTGAAGCGACCGTGCTCGCCCAGGCTCCAGCCGTTATCGCTCCAGAGGACGACGATCGTGCTCTTGTCCAGCCCTAGCCGGCGGAGTTCGTCGAGCACTCGGCCGATTTGCGCATCCACGAAGGTGACACTGGCGTGATAGCCGTGGATGATCTCCCTGGCCTTGGCCTCCGGCATCGGCCCTTTCCAAGGACAGTCGCCGTAGCGACGAACTTCGTCCCAGTCGTAGCGCGGAATTCCGTCATCCTCCTGGCGGAAATCGGCAGGCAGCTTGATCTGGGAGCGGTCGTACATGTCCCAGTATTTCTTCGGCGCGGTCAGCGGCATGTGCGGACGGTAGAATCCGGCCGCGAGGAAGAACGGCTCACCCGTCTGCTTGAATCTCCGCAGTTCCTCCACGGCCCGCTGCGAGATGATACCATCCGGGGTCTTCTCGTCCGGCGTGTCGGTGATCTCGGTGATGGGCGAGGCGGGCAGCCCTTGCCGGCGCTTGCCTTGGAGATAGTTTTGCACCAGGGCGCGATTGGTCTCCAACTGGTAACCCGAGCAGTAACCGTTGCACCATTTTCCCTCAGAATCAAACGTGTCGGTGTAGCGCCGCACCCAGCCCGCGGGGTCGTCGTCGTTGTCGTGATACACCTTGCCGGCGGAAACCGTGACGTAGCCGTGGCTGCGGAAGAGCTGCGGGAGGGTGACGGTCCCGGCGGGCACACGCCCGCTGACCCTGCCTGTCCTCTTGATGCTCTCGGGACGGTAGCCCGACAGCACACTGGCGCGCGACGGCATGCAGAGCGGAAACTGGCAATACGCCCGCCGGAACAGCAGCCCCTCGCCGGCAAGCCGGTCCATGTTGGGCGACTTGACCTCGGTGTTGCCGTAGCATCCGAAATCGGGGCGCAGGTCGTCCACGATGAGGAACAGGACATTGGGTTTGCCGGGGGGCCTCGCGGCAACGGCAGACTCCGGGGGACCGCCGGCGCAGACACAGATCGCGGCAAACGCTGTCACGGCGGCAGCCAGGAGAAGTGGCCTGTGCAGAGCGGATAGGTTCAGGAGCATGGGGCGGATTCTCTATTTGCGGGTGGAGCACGCGACGGCATGGACGACCCGGATTGTACGCCCGCCGCAACACCGTCACAACCTGCCTCCGACTCGGGCGGCCCGAAGGTAACGCACCGGGTCCCCTGCCGAGACGGTTGCCTTCTGCACACGGGTACGGTAACGTCATGTCATACGCCGTTCGATTTCGCTTTCAGGCTACCGTCCCGGGGTCGCGGTGGTCATGACAAGAGATACGGACCCCTTGAATCGGAACAAGCCGGTTTTGCGCGGGGCCACACGGCCGCCCGCGAGGAGGATCATGACATGCCTCGACAGACACGCAGGAGCTTTCTTGGGCAGACGACGCGCGGCACGGTCGCCGTGGCGATGGGGACCTTCGCCGTTCCGGCGTTCCAGGCCCTGGGTGCCAATGAGCGGATCGTGGTGGGGGTGGCCGGCTGTTCGCGAGGCCGCACGGTGGGGGACGAACTCCGCAAACTCGGCTGCAAAATCGCCTACACGTGCGATCCGGACCAGGGCCGCGCCGAGCGCGTCAAGAAGATCCTCGGCGCAGACCAAGCCGCGGCCGACCTGCGCAAGATCCTCGACGACCGCACCGTCGACGCGATCGTGATCGCAACGCCCGACCATTGGCACGCCCCGGCGGCGCTGCTGGCCTGCCAAGCCGGCAAACATATCTACGTGGAGAAGCCCTGCTCCCACAACATCGCCGAGGGCCGGCGGATGATCGAGGCCGCACGCCGCAGCGGCCGGGTGATGCAGGTGGGCACCCAGACCCGCAGCACGAAGGTCTTCCAGGAGGCCATCGCCCTGGTGCGCGAGGGAGCGGTCGGCAAGGTGCTGATGGCCAAGACATGGACCAGCCAGCAGCGCGTGAACATCGGCCACCGCCAGCCGTCCCAGGCGCCTGCCGGGTTGGACTACGACATGTGGGTCGGTCCCGCGCCGATGATGCCTTACCAGGAGAACCGGCTGCACTACCTGTGGCACTGGTGGTACAACTTCGGCACCGGGGACGCCGGAAACCGCGGCGTGCACCAGATGGACATCGCCCTGTGGGGCTTGGATGTGAAGACCCATCCCACGCGCGTCGCCGGCTTCTGCGACAAGCTCTACTTCGACGACGACCAGCAGTTCCCCGACACCCAGTACGTCACGTTCGAATATCCGGCCCAAGGCCCTCAGCCCAAACGGCTGCTGGTCTACGAGCAGCGGATCTGGACCCCTTACGTCCAGGAAGACAATGAGGACGGCTGCAACTTCTACGGCGACGAGGGCTACCTGACGATCGACATGCAAAAGGGCTGGAAGCTCTTCGGGCGCAAGAACAAGCTGCTCAAGGAGGGCCAAGGCAAATACGACACGGGCGACCACTGCGCCGATTTCCTCGACGCGATCCGCACCGGCCGGCGACCCAACGCCGACATCGAGATCGGCCACCTTTCGGCCACGCTGGGCCACCTCGCCAACATCCTGGCGCGCACCGGCCGGCCGTCCCTCGTGCTGGATGCGAAGACCGAGCAAATCGTCGGCGACCCGGAGGCGAATGCCCTGATCCGGCGCACCTATCGCGAGGGGCATTGGGCCAGCGTGGTGAAAGCGTAGCTATCGGCCGTTGGTTCCAAGGACCAGCGGCGCACGGCCTTGACAGAATGATCGCACCCCGCCGGCTCTCACACGTCGAGCGGCAGGCCGCAGGCCTCCAGATGGCACTTGTGCACGATGTAATCGTGCTCGTACGTGTACGGATTGACCATATCCCCGTTCACAACGGCGGCAAACTCCCGCCACTGGTCTTCGTAGCGGTCTTTCAGGGGCGGCATCTTCACAGTCTGAATACCCTTCTTGAAGCCGCCGCGATCTTCCTCCAGGGCAAGCGTGAGGACTCCGCCGGACATGTTGCCCTTGGATTCTATCGGCTGAAGGATGATGCTCCCCTTGTCGCCCAACACCTTGAGGCGTCGGCGTTGAAAGCCCATCGCCTCGGTGATGGAGGTCCGTATCGTGGCCAGCCGATCGCGGGAGAACTCGAAAACGGCCAGGCAATTGTCGAGCACGCCGTCAGACCGGGTCTGGCGGAGATAGGGCGTGATCTTTTCAGGCTCGCCCATGAGCGAGACCACGAGATCGATCAGATGGCAGGCCAGAATGTACGCGATCCCGCCCTTGTAGTCCTTGATGAGGTCGCGGTAGCCCTTCCCGTCGTACCGTCCCATGGCGGCGTCGAGATCGAACACATTCCCGATCAATCCCTCTTTCACGGACTTGATGCAGAACTGCACGGCCGGATTGTTCCGGTACATGTAGCCGACCTGAACGGTCAGCTTCTTGGCTTTCGCCTCGTCGAGCAACTGCTTGAACTTCGGCAGCGATTCGCCGCACGGCTTGTCCAGGTGGATGTGCTTTCCGGCCCGGATGCAGCGCAGGGCGGGAGGAATGCATACGCGCTCCTCGGTCTCGATCGCCACGGCCTGAAGACCGGGAACGGCCAGCAACTCATCCGTGGACATTGATTTCAAACCCTGGAAAGTACTGCTTTTCTGGGCCGTCGCACGCAATTTCGGGTCGTCCTCCACGAAGCCGACAACCTCGAACAGATCGGGCAGTTTGCGCAGGGTGCTCATCTTGTAGGCGTGCTGGTTGCCGGTGCCGATCTGTCCAATCTTGATGGGTTGCCTCTTCGCGGGAACTCCGCTCGGGGCGGCGGACACGCCGCCGGGCAGGATGGCCCCCGTTGCGACAAGCCCGGAAGCGGTGAGAAACGAACGTCGTGAACACGATATCTCGTGATTCATGTTGTGTATCCTCAATCGGAATCCCGTGGTTCTACTTGTAGACTTCGACTTCCAGCGCGAAGACCTTTCGAGCCGCTCAATTCTCCAGGGCGGGAACCTCGAAGTTCTTGCGGTACGTGCGACTCAACATTGCGTTTGCCGCGCTGTTGTTGACAAACGTCTCGGTCTTCGCATCCATTTGCAGCACCGCTCCGAGCGTCAGCGGTGTCTCCTCCACGTTGACACCGTTGTCCTTGAGGTGTGCGACGGCCCGATCAAGGGTTTGGACGTTGTCGTCGTCACCACCGAAGGCCTCGACGGCCGCCTTCACCTCGCGGACGGACGCCCGTTTGCCGAGTCGATACGAAATCGTGGCCGCGTGGCCAAGGCCGGCCGAAAGGTGTCCTTCGCGTATCTCGGCGTTCAGGTGCTTGGGGTTGCGACTCTTCACGGCGTCGACGAAGTTCTGGATATGACTGACGGTTCCGATTTCATACGGCGAACCCTTGACATTCTCGCCGAAGTGCCTCACGACCTTCCCGTTGAGGTCCATCGCGACGCCCTTGCCCCAATTGCCCAAGGCGACAATGCCCTCCGTGCCGTAGAAGATGTCTCCGATACTCGCTCCGTACAGCGGGTCCGTCGGGAGACCACGGACTTCGAAGGTGATCGTCTTGTCGCCGAACAGGTGAATCGCCACTTGCGTGTTCGCCGTGTCCCCCGCGTCGACATAGCCAAGTCGACCGCCGTAGCTAATCACCTTGTCGCTAAGAGAGTCGATTCCAAGCCCCCACCGTGCGACGTCCATCTGGTGGACGCCCTGGTTGTTGATGTCACCGTTGCCCCAGTGATATTGCCAATGCCAGTCGTAGTGGAACTGGGGACGAGTGATCGGCTGCATCTCGGCCGGGCCGACCCAGAGGTTGTAGTCGACCGACTTCGGCGGCTCGAACGCGCCCTTCGCGCCGATCGCCTTCCGGCGGTTATAGCAGAGTCCCCGGGCCAGCTTGACGTCGCCGAGTTTGCCGGTCTGCACGTAATCGACCGCAGCGATGACTCCCTCGATGGAGCGACTCTGAGTGCCGGTCTGGCAGATCTTCTTGTACTTCCGAGCAGCCTCCACAAGCCGCTGACCCTCGAGGATATTGTGCGACACCGGCTTCTCGACGTAGACATCCTTGCCTGCCTGCATGGCCCAAATCCCGGCCAAGGTATGCCAGTGATTCGGTGTGGCGACGACAACGACGTCGAGGTCCTTGTCGTCGAACCCCCGACGCATGTCGCGGACAAACTCGGGGCGATAACCGAATTGCTTTTCAAATTCGCCGACGCGCCTTTGGCCAATCGCTTCGTCCACATCGCAAATGTACTTGATGTGACACTCGCGATTCTTGGCAAAGAGACGGACATGATCGTAACCACGACTGCGCACACCGCAAACCATCACGTTAAGCGTGTCGCCGGCCGACGCGTCGGCGTCGGCGCCGAGGGCCTCTGCTGCGGGTGAGACGAAATGGGAGCTGGAACCGGCGGCGAGGACCGCCGCTGCAATGGTCGAATCGCTGAGAAAACGGCGTCGTGTGAGATGGGACATCGTTGGGAGCCTCATGGATTGGGAAAGAACCTGCACTTTGCCAGCCGGCGAGCTTGTCAATCGTCTCGTCTCCCTCACTTGGTTTGCGCCAGTGCCGCGATGTCTGCGGGCGACAGCACGCGGCGGTAGATGCGCACGTCGTCCAGCCAGCCGTGGAAGCGGGCTCGGGCGAATCCTACGCCGTGTCCCCCGACAACCAGGTTGTCACCCGGGTTGATGAAGCCGGTCCGCTCGAGCGTTCCGACCTCGGCGCCGTTCAAGTAGAGACGCATGACGCGATTGTCGTACGTGGCAGCGAGATGCGACCACTGGCCGACGGGAAGCGGTTTATCGGTCTTTCCGTGTTCATTGGCGTGTCTCCTTTGGTCGCTCACTTCGCGAGGGTCTCCGCATAGGCCTTCCATATCTCCTTGGCGAAGTCGGTGCTGTCCGTGCCTTGCCCCCAGAGGAACACGCGCCGCTCGGTTGTGCCGGGACATCCGAGTCCCATCTGCCCGCGGTGCGTGCCACTGTCCCAATAGGTGAATCCCCCGGCCGGCGTGAGCGCGAAGCAGGCACTTCGGTACTTGGGCCCGAAGGCGGCAAACCACTGCGGTTGGCCCGCAAAGCCGAAGTCCTCATTGTCGCCCACGCCATCCATGACGGCCTGCCCGCCGCTTCCCTTGACGGCAATGCCGTCCACGGCATACATGGTGCGCGTCAGGAGAGACCGGTGCGGTTCGCAGGAAGAGACCACCTCGAACCGGTCCGCGTAGAAGAGGAAGCGGCGAGTGAGCTTGTATCCGCCTTCCAGCGTCTTCGCCATGCGGAACACCGCCCGCACAGGTCCGAGTTCCTCCAAAGCAAAGTCGGTGAGCTCGCCCGGTTCGGAAGACCAGCCCGTCTCTTTCGAGGACTCAATGATGGAGGACACGACCGTCAGCTCGCTGCCATCGGGCTGATGGACCGCAATGTCGGTCAGTGTTCCCTGGTGCAACGTGAGGGAGTACGTGCCGAACACCAACCGAGAGCCGTCCTTGGGCACAGTGAACTGAGACGCAGGCGGGTAGACGCCGCTCTCTTGCCCCTTCCGCGTTGCCAGCAACTCGGCCTGCGTGTTCCCGGCGGGCACCCCGGCAGGAAGCACAAATACCAACTTTCCCTGCGAGTCCTTCCCGCTCTCGAACTGTGCGGGAGTGGAAGCGCCGCCTGCGAACAGAACGCGCAGGTTGGCCGGATCGGCCTCGGCGGGGAGCTGGCAGGCCATCTCGATGGCCAGGCCCTCGGCATTGCCGCCGGGCACTTGGAAGCCAAGCTCCCGCCGGATGGGAAATGCCGAAGCAACCGTCGGGGTGCGGAACCGCACGGTCCTCTGGGCAGGCCCGGTCTGAGTCAGTGCCTTGCCGGAAATCGAGGCCACGATCCGCCGCTGGCCGTCGGCCCGATCGCCCGGCAGGGATGCGTGCAACGAGAGTCCGCCCCCTGCGTCAAGACGCGGGATGCGTTTCTCCAGAAGCACCGGGCCACTCGTGCCGTCAAGCTGGATTCGGACGACGGCGTCCCTTGCCGCTGCCAATCCGAGATTCTTCACCTCCGTATCCATCTGGATGGCGACCGGAAAGGCCCGGTCCCCACCAGCCGGGCCCCAGTCCATTTTCACCTTGAGATCGCCCACGACCAGGTCCGGCGCATCGGCCGCGTCCCCGATGAGCAGCGCGTAGCGAGCGTCCTCGTCACCGGCCTTCAGCGACAGCTTGCCGTCGCGCACGACCGGTCCCCGGCATCGGACTTTGCCTCGGTCGTCGAGCACGAGAAGCGCGGCGGGCTTCCCTCGCCAATCGCCGCAGTAGTCGGCAAGATCCAAGGCGAGCGTTGAATTCGCGCCGAGGGAGATGCGCGCACCGGTCTCATCCCGCTGCAAAGAGACCTTGCCGGAGGCGACGACGCCCTGCTGCCGGACCATGCCGGCGGGCTTCTGCACAAGCAGGAATTGTCCCGTGCGGATGTAGACGTCCCGCTCGTCGTCGGCGCCGCCGGTGCGCACGCGCCACTGCTCGACTTTCGGTCCTTTCACATAGAAATCGTTCGTACCCAGGGAAAACTCGCGCTCGCCCGCCGTGACTTTGTACGCGGAATCGCCGAAGTTGACCGTGCAGACGGTGCCGTCGCCGAACGTGCTGCGCTGCACCCGCCGGTCGGGCGTGAGGAACTCGTGAGACACCATCTCCTGATCGGCGATCACCTCGTGCAACTTGCAGGTCTGTTGATAGATGGCGATCATCAACTGCCGCTCTTCAGGTTCGCTCCAGCGCAAGCCGTGGGCGTTGACCCACATCATCGGGGGCGTGCCGTAGAGCACGTTCATGGCAGTCTTGCGGTCGGTGATTTCGGGCGCGAAGCGGTGCAGATAGTCGTTGGTGGCCCCCCAGTACCAATAGTCCACCACGCAGTCGTGGAAGACCAGTTCGAACATCGGCACCCGATAAGCCGGGTCGATCCCATATTTCAGGTACCGTTCGTCGATCTCCTCCCGGCTCTTGATGTCGTGGAGATAGCCGGCCGGCCAACTGTAGCAGCCCCCGCCCATCATGCCCTCGTGGTAGTCCAGGAAGCGGACGTCGTAGTACCTGCCGTGTTCGCCGCCAGCCACCAGGCCGAGTTCGTCGCCCACGTAGGCGCACAGCGCTTCGCGATTGGCCTGGTCCTGCTTGCGGTCGCAAGGATGCAGCGGGGAGAAGCACTCCTTGAGGCCCGTGGCCGTCGTCACGTCGAGGAAACGAGTGTTGTAGGGATAAGCCGCCAAGACCTTGGGAATGACGATCCGGGCGCACTTGGTCATCACCCCCGTGCACTGTTTCATGTAGGTGTGAATCGGCTTCATATCCTTGTCGCGGGTCACCCAGGCCGTCATGAATTCACCGTCGGCATTCACGACGGCGTGCGTCTTCACCGGCGCTTTGGCTCGATCGACGGTCTCGGAATCGTTGATGTCCTCGTAGTTGTCGTATTCACTCATCAGCCAGCCCTGCGCGACGACCTCGGCCATGCTTGCGGGTTTGTCGCGTCCGTTCAGCAGGCCGTGCGTCATCCCGGCCGCTTTGGCCTCGAACGCGAACTCGGGGCTCCCGCCCCACCAGTTGACCGCCCCGAAGAGTTTCCGCACGTCGGGCTTCTTCTTGGCCTTCTCGGTGAACGTGCGAACGAGGCCTTGCTCTTGGGCCAACTCTCGATAGATCTTGCAGGCCGTCACGCATCCGCCCTTGGCGAAGAAACTCAGCCGTCCCTTGCGGGCACGAGCCCAGACGCCCTTGGCGGGATACCAGCGGAAACCGGGGAATCCGAGCTTGTCCGGATCGCCGCTGCGAGTCTGCATCTGGACGCTGGCGTCCCATGGAGTCAGCAGCGTGGTCGAGAGCCCCTTCTGTCCGTCGGTCACCAACAGGAACGGCAGATCGCCGCCCCCCATGCAGAACTCCTTGTTGCGGCAAAACGGATCGCCCACCGGAAGGTAGCGCCCGTTGGTGTAGTCCGCCACACCCACAAAGTATGTCTTCGGTTCCGAGGGGTACAGCGCGAAGGGGTAGTTGAAAGGCTTGACAGATGTCTCCGGCCCGGACCGGCACTCCAGGTCTACGTCGATCGCTGCCTTTCCGTTGACCAGTTCCATGGTCACCTGGAGCGGGACTTCCGCGGTCTGGTCTTCCTGGAGAACGTACTTGTACGTCAGGCTGTCTGGTCTCTCGCCCGGCTTCATCTCCGAGACGCGGCGGCCCGCGGCTTTGGCGCTTCGATCGTTCTTCACGGAGCGGGCCGGGGCTTTGCCTTCCTCGTCGGTCAGCGCGGCCACGGAGAAGGTCATCGGGGCCGAATGGACCCAGCCGCGGGGAGAGTAGCTCTGGCGGTCCCGTTTCACGGGTGCGTCGGGCTTGGGGTCGGCATCGTTCAGGCCCAGGGCGAAGCTGAACCGGGTACCCGCCTCGGCATCCTTCAGCACGGGAAAATGCTCCCGCGGCACGGCCACTTCCAGCTCGTACCCGGGCAGGTGATCCGTCTTGACCAATCGCACGGCCACCTTGCTTCCCGCGAGCACTTCCCCGCGGGAGTTCACCGCCACTTCCTTGCCCGTCGGTGCGAGATGGAGCCCTACCTGGACGGAATCGACCCAGAACTCGACGGAATCCGACTCCCACCACCGTTCGGTCGCCTCGCCCCCGAACGCCACGTTGTCGTCACGGATGCGGACGTAAAGGTACAACATCTTGTCATCCCACATGAGCTTGGCCCCGCCCGAGCAGTTGGCCTCGCCGTTCTCGCCCATCCAGGGAAGCCAGACATAATGGTCGTGCGGAATCCCCTTCCACTCCTCGGGATCGCCATCCACCACAACCGGCTTCGCCGTGCGCCGAACGCGCACGTCGTCCTTGCTGGAGGCATGCTCGGAGGGATCCTCCTGCCGCCACAGCGTGCCCGAGGCCTTGTCCAGCACGGTCAGGTGCGCGCTGGCGGCCCCGACCGTGACCTTCAGTTGGGCATCTTCGAGGACCCATGCTTCGCCTTCCCGGCGGACCTCCGCACGAGCCCAGGGGACAACGGACAACAGCAGCCAGAATGACAACAGCGGCCTCATCGCCGTCACAAGCATGGACAAGCGGAATCGATCGCGTGGCATGGGCAATGTCCTCAAGGGAAAATGGTCTCTAACATGGTCAATGCGGCTCCGCTGGCGCGTGGCCGGCCTATGCCTCCACGCCGTTGACATGGAGTCACACGTTACTGGCGATACACCAGGACGGCAAGGGCATCGCGCTTCAGGGTAACGCTCCTGCCGCCGTTCGGATCGGCCTTAACCGTTCCCTCGCCAAGCAGTTCAAATTCGTCGAACCGCTTGCCCTGGACATCAATTCGTGCCGTGATCGACGGCGCCGTACTCTGCGTCACGACAATCGCCATGTCGCCCTGATACTCAAACGCGCGGGCCGACATCGCCGGATTGCTGTTCTGAAACCCCAACGTATCGCGATAGGTCCCCAGCAGAAGAAGCTCCGGATACTTGGACCGGATCCTGTTGATCTCGGTCAGCCGTCTCTTAAAATTCGGGGCCTTGTCGATCAGATCGCGGCAGCGATAGATCTCGACGTTATTGCGCAATCCTTTCAGCAGCGAGTGATTCACGCGGCGGAGGGCGTCGGTGTCGTCGCGCATCGTTCGATCGGTCAGGACGATTTCCGGGAAGGTGAACCGCACCCAATCCACGAAATCGCGCGCGCCGGCGCCGTCCGTCATCCCGTGGATGTAGTCGGCATGCTGCGCGACCACATCCGTCAGATGCTCCGTCCCGACGGCGACGTCCGGCTTCCCCTTCGTATCGAGGTAGTCATGGATCATCTTCATCGCGTCGGCCTTGTCGGCGATCAACAGCAGATTCGGGATCGGGAATTCGCCGGAGACGTCCCAGTTGGTGCTTGATTCGGCGTATCCGAGCTGATCGTAGAAGACACTGTCAGCCCCCATCTCCAGGCCGCGATCGGCCATTTTCAGGAGCATCTTCTTCCAGGCGGGATGGCGCAAATCGGCGGTGACGAAGCTTCGCGCGTTCAGCAGTCCGGTAAAGGACCCGTGCGCCGGGAAGCGATATTGCTCGAGGTACTCACCCCCCGTGTTGTCGCGATAACAGACACCGGGCCCCTCCCCGGTCCTGTAGAAAGGACTCGTTCGATCGATCAGCTTACCGTTGAAGTAGATCAGGAACTTGCCGCCGTCCTTCTGATAGTCGGCGATCGCTTTCTTCCAGGCAGCGTCCCCGCCTTGCCGTTCGTCGGTCTCATCGTAGGAGTCGGGATATCCGTTGTCCATTCCGCTCTTCCACCATCCGAAGGCCATCAGGGCGGGAAGATCGATCTCCTTGGCGATCCGTTTGACCTTGCCGTTAAGATCGGCGATCGAGAACAGATGTTCGCCGTACTGGTGGATGAAGATGATGCGCTGCCAGCCCTTCATGAGCCGAATCCAATCGGGGACCTTCCGCTGGTGCCACCACGTATCGGCCCACTTCCGGTAGATCCGCGACGTTTGATGCCAGCTCCCGGAATAGGGGGCGACCACATTCGCGTCGCAGGTCCATTGGGTGCCGCAAACACAATTGGGATACTTGTAGAGGCCTCCTTCGAGCTTGTTGAAGAGGCCTTCCTTATCCGGGTACATCCGCAGTCCGTGGATCGTATTCTGAAAGGTCGTGTCGTGACTTCCGAAATAGAGCCCCTCGCCGGCGCCGAGGAGGGCGAAGCAGTTCGACGCGGTGGAACCGGGATAGCGAATCGACGCGTCGCGAAAGAACTGCGCCGGCGCCGCGTAGGAGGTGCGGTTGCCGACCGCGTTCACGTAGTTCTTGACATCCGGCCAAAGCTGGCCGCCGTGGTGCGTTGTCAGGAGTCTGAAGTCAGCGGGCAACGGGATATTCCCAATCAGCGGGTATTGGAGTTCGCGGATGATCGTATGCGGCTGCCTGTTCTTCACTTCGGACGCGAACCGGACCGCGCCGTCTTCGACGGTGATCGTCAACGCGAGTTCAAACGCCAGGCGAGTTCCGCGGTCCACGAACCGGTCGAACGTCAGGACCAGCGCGTTGTCTGCCTTGGCGACCTTCGCGGACGAGTTGTCGCCGGTGAGTTCGTTTTCGAGCTGACCGTCCTTCTTGTCGTAATAGAGCCGCCAAAGAGGCTCGCCGCCGGCGAAGTCCCGGCCGGTTGCGAGGTTCTTCAGCGTGACGAGCTTTCCACTCGCATCGACAGCCACTTCCGTCTTGCCGTCGCCGATCGAAAACACCTCCGCTCCGCGAAGCGGCGCGATCGCGATCAGGCAGAAGGTGAAGAAGACCACGCAAGTCGTTTTGCTCATCATAGCCCTGCACTTTCTGAAAACCGGAGAACAGGCTCCTTCATGGAATCTCCGCGGTGACGCTCACGGTCTCTGTGGTGATGTGGTTCCTGTCTCCGCGAACGGTGCTCTACCGATGGTGCCCGGCCGATACGCAAAGAGGATCTTTCCGCCGTCGTAGTGGACCCGCGGGTCGCGGAATCCGCCCTTGGGATCATTCAAGAGCACGGTCACCTGCCGGGTCCGCAGGTTGAGCTTGCAGAGTTGCGAGCCATCGGGGGCATGGATGAATGTCGGTTCGTCCGCATACTCACCAAAGGTGGCGTACCACTGGTAGGCCGAACACAAATCCCGGACGACAAACACGATCTCTTCTGCGCCGTCCATCGCCTGCAGGGCTTCGTCCACGAGCGTGCCTGCACCGGCTGAGGCGGGGCTATCGGAGCGGGACCCGCTCATCTCCGCAGCCCACGCTGGGTTGCCCGGCACGGCGGCCGTCGGTGGGTGGAAACTCACCGCCACGAAAAGCAGGGCCATCGCTGCCGCGAGGATCCGTCGGTGCTTCATCGCGTGCTCCAACGTCATTCCCTTGTTCTTGGACAGTCCGGTGGCATGGCGCGAGACCAACGAGACGGTGGCCCAGTCGGGGCGTGTCTTCCGGCGGCACAATGCGCATCAGAACGACGGACATTCTCGACAAGAACCTCGGGGGAGTCAAGCGCTTGCGCAGGGTGGCACGTTCCCTGAAAGGGCGTTGGCGTTGAGGTCCATGCGGTTATTGAAGCCAACGCGGAAACCGCCTTGGGTTCAATAAGTTTGCCCAACTTATCGTTCTACAGGCCCTGGCGTCGGCGCTCGCGGTGTACCCTGGTCGCTTGAATGGCGACGGCGAGATCATCGTGCCGGCCCCGCAGCCGCTGTCGAAACGAAAGAGTACCGCCCGGATTGGACATGGAATACCGCCCGGCCAGCCTCCATGCCGACCGGTTGGACTCCGCCGGCCTGTGCGGCTGGCTTTCCGGTTTCCGTGACGCCTTCGAGGCTCGGTGCCGGCACGCAGACTGTGGCGGTGCTGCCGGGAGGGACGGCGACCTCAAGCTTGAATTGACCCCCTTCCACTTGCCACCGGCTCTCGATCGTGCCGTACACGCTCACATACGTGGCCTTCGCCCAGGTCACGCCGGCCACCGGCTGCGGGCGGAGGATTACGTTCTGGAAACCAGGCGCGTCCGGGTCCGGCAAGATGCCCGCCAGGCCGCAGTAAAACCAGCCGCCGATCGCCAGGAACGAATTATGGATGCTCGAATCGCCCGGGCGCCAATGCTCTCCCCGTGCTGTTCCCGAGAGGATCGCCGCGCCAAGACCGGCGGCCAGCGAGACAAGAAGGCCGATCCAGGCATGCCTCGGACGGATCGCAGCCATTTTGCAGGAGCCTCCTCACCGAAACGTGGCTTGGCCCGGGAAGCACCGGATCGCTCCCCGGGGCCTCCGGTTGCGCCTCCCGCCCTTGCCGCATTTCCGAACAACGTAATCGTCGGCCCCGTGGCCGGGACGCCCCAAGGAACGCCGGGCGCGGCTGCGCGACGGCTATCGGGTCGCTTGCGGTGACTCGAAGCCTCGCGGGACGGGCGGGAGGTCTTTGGTGAGCGAGGACGGCGTCTGCCGGCCGGCCTTGGTGTAGTCGAACGGCTTGAAGCCGAGCTTCAACGCCGGCGAGTCGGGCTTGAGGTGGAAGTCGCCCTTCGTGGCGTCGACGAAAAGCGGATCGGCGATGACCGAGTGGAGGTCTTGCCCCCGTTCCTTGCGCCAGGAGGCGAGGTCCTTGCCGCCGAAGAAGACGACCGGCTGCCCGGAGGCGTTCCAGTAGACGTTGTTGTCGAGCTCGAAGTGGTTGTCGTTCCAGTTGCTGCCCAAGAGCGGCGACTTGTTGTCCCAGTAGACGATGTTGCGCTCGAACCGGAACGAGAGGTGCGGCTCCGTGCGGGTACGTTGGATCTGCTGCTGCTCGGCGAAGGCGAAGATGTTGTTCTGGATGCGGTTCTCCTTGCCGTAGTGCTGGTGGAACCCGCCGGTCCGGGTGCGGTAGACGAGGTTGTTCTCCATCGTGATGTGCGTCGAGCCCTCGTCGGTGTAAAGGCCCCAGCCGCCGTAGTCGAACGACTGGACGTCGTGGATGTGGTTGTCGTGGATCCGGGTGCCGTCGGACGTGCCTAGGGTGTAGACCCCGCCCATGTCGGACAAGACGCCCTGTCCGATCGTGTGCATGTGATTGAAGCCGACGTCGTTGTGGTTGGCCAGGCTCGGCGAGTAGCCCCAGATCCACCCGACCGAGACGGACGTGTAGTAGAGATCGAAGATGTCGTTGTGCTCGACGACGTTGTGGGGCGAATGTCCGATCCAAACGCCGACGGCCGCCGGGTGCATCCGGCCGGCGTGGGCGATCGTGCAGTTGCGGATCGTGTGGTGCGACACGATCTCCTCGGGATCGGTGGGCACGCGGCCCGAGTCCTCCCAGAGGCCGCTTCCGGCGTGCCCGATCTTCACGCCGCCGCCGCCGAGATCGACCATGTCGCAGTTCTCCACGCGGTTGTTGCGGCATCCGGCGCCGAACGCCATGGCGTAGGCCCCCACGTGGCGCACGGCGCAGCCTTCGATCACGACGTTGCGCGCCCCGAGGGCGGCGACGGCCGAGTTGAGCCCGACTTCGGCCTGCGGCAGCGCAAGGCCCGCCTTCGGCAGCACCCAGTTGGCGTGGGCGAGGGTGAGGCCGCGCAACTGGATGTCGTGGACCCATTGCCGCCCCTTCACGTCGCCGGAGAAGGCGACGAGCTGCTCGATGCGCGGGGCGATCACCACGGCCTGATCGGGCTTCTCGCCGGGCATGGGCACGTAGGTGAGCCGGCCGGCCGGGCGGTCGAGATACCATTGCCCCGGCTCGCCGAGGGCTTCCCGGACGTTCTCGACAAAGAACCGATTGCCCTTGAGGAACGCGCCCCACCCGCTGGGCGTGCAGGTCTGACCGGTGAAGGTGACGATCCGCTTGGCGGCGTCGAGTTCCGCGATCCTCATGCGGGAGGCCGCCCACTGGTGAAAGGCCACGACCTCGACGTCGCCGCGGTTGGCCCAGTCGGCGCGGAGTTCCTCGCCCGAGTAACCGAAGCGGTCGGCCCCGCGGCCCTGCGTCTTGGGCGACGGCGGCACCTGCTCGGCGATCGCGTAGTAGCCGTGCTTGGGCAACCGGGACCGGAACCGTCGCTGATCGTTGACGAAGAGTTGCTCGAACGTCCACGCGCCGTTCTTGACGTCCTCCAGCACGGCCTCCCAGCGTCCGTCAGCGCCCACCTTCCAGCCGGTGACTGGCACGCCTCCGCTGAGAATCGGCCGCTGGCCGGCGGCGGCCTCGTAGACCACCGGCGCGGCCGGGGTGCCCGAGTCGGCCGGCGTGAAGACCAGCGTCTTCGGAAGGTAGTACGTTCCGCCGTTCAGGGCGACGACAATCGGCCGGGCCCGCTGCGGTTCCTTGGCCTTCAACGCCCGCACAAGCTCCTGGGCCCGGGCCAAGGTGGCCACCGGACCGTCGGTCTTCGCGGCGTTGGGTTGTTCGAGGCAGCCGGACCAGGAGTCGTTGCCGGCGGGGGACACGTGAAGATCCGCGGCCCTCGTCGAGACGGCGCAGGCCACAAGGCAGCCTGCCGCGCAGGCGAGAGAAGACAGTGTTGAAGATCGGTTGGTCATCGCGGGTGCTCCAGCGTAAGCATGTCGGGCATGTCCCATGGGCGGCCTCAGTGTACCCAAGCCTGCCAGACAACGCACCCCCCCCAAGATAGCAGGGAGCGGGGGCGGGGGGGCGGGGGGCGGGGGATAGGGTTCAGGGTTCAGGGTTCAGGGTTCAGGATACCAGGGCGGACGTTTCCTCGAAGTCCTGAATCCTGAACCCTGAACCCTGAACCCCAAAATAACGGTTCATCCGACTGAAGGGTGCGCGGGCCTTCGGCCCGGGATTTTCAAGGCATAAGTCCGGTGTCCAATGGTACTTGCCTACGGTTTGTCAGCGCGGATATGCTGGAGCCGCCTGGAGAAACGGAGTCAGGCTCTGCGGGGACGCAAGTGAGACAAGGGATATCCAGGTTCCGGTGCGCCAATGGCGCGTCAGGCCCCTGTCGTTGTCCTGGAAGACGGCGGTCCATCGCGGGCGTCGCTCCCGAAATGCCGGCACATCGGCTGCATCCGAAGTATCCGGACAAGACTCTTGTTCACGTCATGCCGGAAAGCGGGGCGGAAAACCTTGCGCAGGCGTCACCAGAGGAACTCTTTTCGCGCCAGCGTCGGAAATTCGCCCGCACACTGCATGCCGTCCCGTCAATCGGCGCTTTTGGTATTCCGATACCAGACGTGAGTGTTCCTCTGGGGCTGTCCACGGACGGAGTGCCAAGTCATGCAAGTCAGATCACAGGCAGCGAGCCTCCTTATTCTTGGGGTATGCCTCTTCGGTTCCACCCGGTCGGAGGCGGGGAGCCCGGCCGCCGGGACGGGTGGGGCGACGCAGTTCGCGGCGTACGAGGAAGAGCAGGATGCGTCGCCGGTTGCGTCTTCCCCGACGACTGTTCCGTCGGACCGTCTGGCCCGGGTCTCCACCTGGGGTGAGCCTCAGCAGCCCTCGGAGGTTCCGTCGAACGAACCGCTGGACCTGGGCGGGGCCGTCGACATGATCGAGGCTCCCACCGAGGCCGCGGCGCAGACCTGGCACATTCGCCAGCCCCAGGTCTTTCAGCGGTGGGGGATCAACATGGGCGGCTGGGTCCAGCAGGGTATCACCGGGAACGCCACGGATCCTCCGGACAACTTCAACGGTCCTCTGGCCACCAACGACCGGAGCGGCGAATACCAGTTGAACCAGGCGTGGATGTACTTCGTCCGCCCGACCAAGACCGACGGTTGCGGATTCGACCTCGGTGGACGCATCGACATGTCCTACGGCACCGACTGGCGCTTCGGCAAGAACCTCGGCCTCGAGGACCGCATCGACAGTCCGAACCAACTCTACGGCCTGGTCTTGCCGCAGTTCTACTTCGAGGCGGCCGTCAACAACCTCACCCTGAAAATGGGACACTGGGCCACGGGCATGGGCTACGAAATGGTCCCGGCCGTGGGCAACTTCTTCTATTCGCACAACTACCTGATGTCGTATACCGAGCCGCTCCTGGTCACCGGCGTCGTGGCCGACTACAAACTCAACGACCGCTGGACCGCCGTGGCCGGACTGCATCGCGGCTGGATGATGTTCGAGGACTCCAACACCGACTGGGACTACATCACCGGGTTCCGCTGGCTGAGCGACGACAAGCGGACCGGGCTCTCCTTCCTCCTCGACGGCGGCGAACAGACCAACTTCTTCGGCGTGGACCACTACCGCACGGTCTACGCCATGGTCCTGACCCACAAGCTCACCGAGGCCCTGAACTACGCTTTCCAGTACAACCACGGCTGGGAGTACGGCGGGGCCCTGCCGGCCACCGGCGACGACGCACAGTGGTACGGCATCTGCCAATGGCTCACCTATACCCTCAATCCGAAACTCACGCTGGGCGGACGTGTGGAGTGGTTCCGCGATGACGACGGGGACCGGGTCGCGGGGGTCGGCGGGTGGATCGGCTCCGACCGCGGCTGGCAAGGCGCCCCCGGCTTCGCCGGCAATTTCTACGAAATCACGGTCGGCCTCAACTGGCGCCCACACGCCAACGTCGTCCTCCGGCCCGAACTCCGCTACGACTGGTACGACGGCACCACGAATCTCACCGGTGCTCTTCCTTTCGGCGGCGGCACGCGGACCGATCAACTCACCTGCGCGGTCGACCTGGTCACCACGTTCTGAACAGAACGGTTACTTCGCCGGCTGCAATCAATATTCCCGCAGCGTGATGATGCCGGGCTGGGGCACGGGGTATCGCCCGTCGGCGTCGGCCCGGACGGGGGCGGGCGAATCGGCGGTGAACTTGTCTGCGCCGGGGGCGTATTCCAGATCGTCGTGGAGCATTTCATCATAGGTGACGATCCTGCCGGTGTGGGCCGCCTTTCGGCCCATGTTCGACACGACGCTCGCCTCGACGCCGTAGTGCACTTCGTTGTAGGGCTTGTCGTCGCGGATGGCCGCGGCGCCGGTGCCGCGCGCGCCACAACCGATCAGCGCCAACTGGATGGTATGGTTCTCGGCCGCGTGGACCCTCGGAATGCGGACGCCCGCCAACGCGGTGCCCGCCGCGATGCAACCGGTCTTCTTCAAGAAGGCGCGACGCGAGGTGTCTTTGCCTTTGTTCTTCGACATCGTGAGTGCTTCCCTTTCCGTCGTGCGATGCGGGTGTTGGCTGGCCACAGGACTCTTGCGCCCCGCAGGCTACGACGTACCTCACGGCGGCGCGACACGGCATGTATAGTCTCTCCTGCCGCCCGAAGCAACCGTGCCCACAGGCGCCGTCGCGGGGCCACCGGGGCCTGATGAACGTCGGCATTGTCGCGAGACTTCGGGAAGAGTACGATGGTCTCGTAGTGCGCATCAAACGGATTCGCGGGTTCCCTAGGCGCCGAGTATGAGAGCTACGTGGACATTGGGGATCTTCGTCCTGTGGGTGGTGATGCCCACGTGCGGCTTCGCCGACACGCATCTGCCGGGCAAATCGACCGAACAGGAGGTGGCGGCCCTTCACGCCGCCATCGCGGATCTCAAAGCCGACTTCGGGGACCGCTATCCGCACGCTCAGGAATTCCTCAGACAACTCGACGTGCTCCGGCCACGATTGTCCGCCGCAGACCCCAACGGCCGTCGCGCGGCGCAGACCGAGTTCGAGGCCTTGCGACGCCGGGCGTTGGCGGCCAATCCCCTTGTCCGCGACGTGCCGATTCTGTTCGTCGTGCGGCAGCAATACGCCAAGGATCACCACAACACCGGCACCGATTTTCAGCCGGGCGAAATCAGCCATGGCAACTACCGACCCGGCGGTGCGCTGAAGGTGCTCGACCTGGCCCACGGCGGGAAGACGCGGACGCTGGCGGCGACCGAGCAGGGAGTGGTTCGCGACCCGGACGTGCGGGCCGACGGCCAGCGGATCGTCTTCGCCATGCGGAACGGCCGGGGCGAAGCGTTTCAGATTTACGAAATCGCCGCCGACGGCACCGGGCTTGCGCGGCGGACCCGAAGCACGCCGGCCACGGATATCGACCCGGCCTACCTGCCCGACGGCCGGATCGTCTTCGCCAGCACCCGCGACCCGAAGTATTGCGGGTGCAACCGCCACATTCAGTGCAACCTGTTCGTCATGGAGCCCGACGGCGGGCGCGTGCTGCAAATCAGTCGCAACACCCTGTTCGATTCGCGTCCGGCGGTCATGGACGACGGCCGCATCCTGTACGACCGGTGGGAATACGTCGACACGATGTACGGCCCGCGGTTCAGCCTCTGGACGGTGAATCCCGACGGCACCCAGCACGCGCTCTATTGCAGCAACAACGACTGGGCGCCCGGGGCGGCGTTCGACGCCCGCCAGATTCCCGGCACGGACCGAGCGGTGGCTGTGTTCGGAGCGTGCCACGACCGGCCGTGGGGCGCCATGGTCGTGCTCGACCGCCGCCGCGGGCTCGACGGCATGTCGCCGGTCGTGCGTTCCTGGCCGGCCGACATCCGGCCTTACATGGACGACCCGCCGCAATACCGCCTGGGCGAGAACAACACGCGGATGATCGACACGTTCCGCCACTTGCCGCTGAAGTACGAGGATCCGTATCCGCTGGCCGATCGCGCCACCGGCCGCGGGGCCGGCAAATACTTCCTCTGCTCGCGGACGCTGGAGCTTCAGCATCCCTGGTCCGTCGACTGCGGGCTGTCCTGGTCCTGTCAAGGCATGGTCGAAGGGAAGGAGCAGACGGGCATCTTCCTGGTCGACGTCTTCGGCAACGAGATTCTGCTCCACACGGAAGAGCCGGGCTGTTTCGATCCGATGCCGCTGGCGGCGCGCCCCCGGCCGCCGATCGTCCCGTCACGAGTTGACTACGCGCGCGCGACGGGCACGTTCTACGTGGCCGACGTCTATCGCGGTTCGGGCATGGAACAAGTCCCCCGGGGTACGGTCCGCTGGCTCCGCATCATCGAGGCCCCGCCCAAACGCAACTGGACGCCCCGGATGTGGGACCGAGACACGAACCAGGCGCCGGCCATGAACTTCAACTGCACGAACAACAAGCGCATCCTCGGCGACGTGCCGGTTGAGGACGACGGATCAGTCTACGTCGAGGTGCCGGCCGATCGGTTCGTCTTCTTCCAACTCCTCGACGCCGACAAGATGATGGTGCAGTCGATGCGCAGCGGGACCTCGCTGATGCCGGGCGAGCGCGCCGGCTGCGCCGGCTGCCACGAGGCTCGCCTCGAAGGCGCAGGTTACACGAACATCTCGGCGCCGCTGGCGGCGCTGCGCCGCGGTCCCCAACCGCTTCAATCGTGGTACGGCCCGACGCGGGAATTCAACTACCTGACCGAAGTGCAGCCGGTCTTCGACCGCCATTGCGTCCAGTGTCACGACTACGGCAAGGAAGCGGGCAAGGCGTTGAACCTGGCCGCCGATGTCGGGCTGGTGTTCAACACTTCATATCTCGACCTGCACCTGAAGTCGGCCTTGCGTTGGGAGCCCGACGTGCCGGGACAACCGAAGCGGATCATCAAGGTCATTCACGACGGACCGCCCGAGGTGCTGCCGCCGTACGCCTGGGGATCCCACCGCAGCCGTCTGATCGACGTGCTGCGCAAGGGGCACTACGACGCCAGGCTTTCGGACGAGGAATTGGCCCGCATCCTCACCTGGATCGACGTCAACGCCCCGTACTACGGGTCGTACCACAGCGCTTATGGCAACAACCTCTTCGGCCGGGCGCCGCTGTCGTTGGCCGAAACGGCAAGACTCTCCGAGCTGACCGGGCTTCCCTACGAACTGGTTCCCGACGGGCGTCCGAAGCATCCCGACGGGCAGTTGCATCACGATCCGACGATCCGCAATACGGAACTGAGCGGTTCCCAGGTCAGCTTCACACGACCCGAGTTGAGCCCCTGCCTTGCCCGGCTCCATCCGACCGACCCTCGCTACGGCGAGGCCTTGGCGATCATCCGCCGGGGGCAAGCCAACTTGCGGCGACAACCTCGCGAGGACATGCTCGGTCCGAATGCCCGCCCCGTGTTGCCCGAAGACGTCGAGCGTTACAATCGTCTCTGTCATCAGCGGGCCGCCGAAGCCGCGGCTCGGCAATGCGCGACGGAACCGTAGTAATCGGACGTGGTTCCATCCACCGTTCCCGCCCCCGGAGGAAGCCGATGTTCAAGAGGACCGCGTCGGTCGCCGTGCAGTGCTTGCTGTTCGCCGCATGCTGCGAAGCGGCTCCGCCCGAGCGTTTCATGGGTTTCAACACGTACGCTCCGAATGCGGAAACGCTCCGTCGGTTTGCCGAAGCGGGCGTGAACACGGTGGTCGTTTTTCCGGCCAACGTTTTGGCCTCCACAGGCGAGCCTTACAACAGCGCCTATCCCCCGGTCTGGAACGGTCCCGGCAAGTATGACTTCCAATGCCTGGACCGCCAGGTGACGGACAAGCTGGCGGTGAACCCCAAGGCGAAATTCATCTTCTTCCTCGACTTGAACACGCCGACGTGGTGGTGCCGGATACGGGGGGGTTCCGACAGCTTCAACGAACTGGGCCGAGTCGCGGCCAGCAGCGTATGGCGACGCGACACGCGCGAGTATCTTCAAGCGATGCTGCAGCACCTCGAATCGAATCATCGCGACGTGATCGTCGGCTACTTCCTCGCCTGCGGCAAGACGATCGAATGGCAAGACTTCAACAAGGGCGAGGCGGGCGCGATTCGCCGTGCGGCGTGGCGGCGCTGGATGATCGAGCGGGGGCAACCCGACCCCGTCGATATTCCGCCGGCTTCGGTGCGGGACCACGTCTCCCACGGTCCCTTCCGGGACCCGGTCGACGACGCGTTAGCGATCCGCTACTGGCGGTTCTCGCACGAATTGATCAGCGATACGATTCTGTACTTCGCGGCGGCTGCGCAGGAAGTGATCAAGCACCGTGCGCCGTTGGGCCTGTGCTACGGCTACGTCATGGAACACGGCAGGAACCGCTTGCTCTACGAGGGGCATCTGGATTTCGATCGGGTGTTTGCCTCGCCCAATATCGACATCTTCTACTCGCCCGGCTCGTACCACGATCGGCAAATCGGCGGGGCCGGCGGGTTCATGGTCCCCATCCGTTCGATCCAACATCACGGCAAGGGGTTCCAGATGAGTATGGATCATCGCACGCCGACGGCGCGAAGCGTCTCAGCCTTGGGCCGCGCGATCCCGGGCCACGAAAGCGGTTTCACCGACGAAGCCGCCTGTATTGCCGGATTGCGCCGCGAGTTCTCGTTGCGCCTTATCAGCGGGGTCTCGACGTATTGGTTCGATCTGTTCGGACGCTGGTTCGAGGGCGATGCCGTCGTCGCTTCAATTGCACGGATGAGCGCCCTCTGGGGCCGGTTGGCCCGTCCCTGCGAGCCGTCCGTCGCCGAGGTGGCCGTATTGGTCGACGCGGAGAGCATGTATTACCTGGACGGCCGGGCCGACTTCTACGATGACCTGCTCTACAAGCAGCGCTACGGGCTGTACCGGATGGGTGCGCCGTTCGACCTGTTCTCGTTCGGTGATCTGGCCACGCTGGACCTCTCGCGTTACAAGCTGGTCTTCCTCCCGAACCTGTTCGTGATCGACGCCAGGCGGCGGGCGCTTCTGCGTGAAAAGGTATGCACCGGCGGCAGGACCGTGCTCTGGGGCTACTCGCCGGGAATCATCGCCGACGGGAAATACGATCCCAAGCAGGTGGAAGCCTTGACCGGAATGCCGTGGGAGGCCGAGGAGCTAACCTCACGCGACATGAGCGGGTGGCGCTCGGTCTATTCACCCAAGCCGAACGTCCCGGCCGCGGTTCTCCGCGAACTGGCCCGCGAGGCAGGCGCGCACCTCTACTGCGAGACGGAGGAACCCCTCTATGCAAACGACCGGCTGATCGCCCTGCACAGCATCACAGGCGGTCCGCGCAAGGTCGTGTTGCCCAAGAAGTGCCGCCGCGTCACCGAGGTGTTCAGCGGCCGCGTGGTGGCCGAAAACACCGACCGCTTCGAGGATACGCTCGCGGCGCCATGCACCGTTTTGTACGAGGTGGAACCGTGACCGCCTCATCACTTCTGGCTTGCTGATTCAACCGCGAGAACTGATTGGAAACCAGAATCAGAAACACGACCATGAAACCCGCCGTTTCTATTGCCACGCTGCTTGTTCTTCTCGGAACCGCTGCCCGGCTTCGTGCCGACGATACCACCGGCCCGATGCTCGACTACACGCACGACCGCGTGCAGACGACGCTCGCCCCGGGCTTGAAGCGGATCGGGACCATCAAGCCCCGCGGCGCACGCGAGGTCGGACGGTCGAATCTAGCCATCGGCTGCGAGATGCTCGACCGCGACTACGGCGACTTCGAGCAGTTCAAGGCTTACATCGAGCCGCTGGGGATCAAGAGGATCCGCCTCCAGGCCGGTTGGGCCAAGACCGAGAAACAGAAGGGCGTCTACGATTTCGCGTGGCTGGACAGGATCGTGGACTACCTGAACGCCCGGGGGATGGACGTCCTGATGGAGACTTCCTACGGCAACCCGATCTATCCCGGCGGGGGCGGGGCGTCCCTAAGCGACGGGATTCCTCACGGCGAGGTAGCCCTGGCTGCGTGGGACGCCTGGATCAACGCATTGGCCGAGCATTTCAGAGACCGCGTGAAGGACTGGTCCACCTGGAACGAACCGAACAACTGCAAGGACAACACGCCGCAATCGGTCGCGGAAAACAACATCCGCACGGCCGAGATCATCACGCGGCACATCCCCGATGCGCGCATCGCCGGTCTGGTAATCAGTTCGCCCAACGTTCGTTACGCCGAGCCCTATATGAAAGTGCTTGCCGAACGAGGCAAGACGGACCTCTTCCATTGGATCATCTATCACGATTATTCGCTCAATCCCGATGCCGCGTATCCGCGCGTCGAAGAGTTCCGAAACATGATCCTCCGATACGCGCCGGGGACGAGGATATGGCAAGGAGAATCAGGGGCGACATCCGACCGTCACTATTCGTCGCCGCTTTCCTCGGCGGACTGGGCCAGCGAACTGACGCACTGCAAGTGGAACGCACGGCGCATGATCGCCGACCTGGGCCACGGCATCGAGTCGCTGGTGTTCACCTTCTACGATCCGGCTTACGACCATCCGGAGCGCTACACGAAGTTCGTCGATCCCTTGTGGATCCGCACCCGGACCGATCGCTTCATGAAGCGGATGGGACTGGTCAAGTGCAACGAGGACGGCAGGATGCTGAAGGTCAAGCCGGCCTACTACACCGTCCAAAATGTCGCTTCCGTGTTCGACGCTTCGATGGTCCCCGACCTGAAACCCGCCCGCGACGTGCAATGCGCGAAGGAGGTGGCGGTGTACGTCTTCAATAAGAAAGGCAGCGGCCGGAAGCTAGTCGCGGTTTGGGACTGCTCGGACCATCCGGAAAACACCAACGAGACGACGCCGGCCCAGATCACAGTGGCAGACGTTGCTTTCAAGGAGCCGGTCTGGGTGGACGTTGTCACCGGCGCGATCTACGAGTTGCCCGCAGACCGGGTCGTCACCGAGGGCAACAAGACGATCCTCAAAGACGTTCCCGTCTACGACGCTCCCGCATTGATTACGGACAGGAGCGTCGTGTTGTACTGATCGAAGTGCTCCTGACGTCTTCCTCGGAGCCGCGTCAGCTTGTGGTCAACTTCGGCTCGCCCGGTTTCTGGTAAGGCTTCAACGCTTCGAAGCGGTAGTCGATCTCGGCGATCTCGTCGTCGGTCAATTTCAGTTCCGAGAAGACCGGCGACGCAGGGATGGTTCCGCGGGGTCCGTAGTGACGTGAAACGGTCGTCCCGAACACGCCGCGCTTCTTCCACAGGTACAACTGGTACCCGCGCAAATCGCCGGGATGAGTCCTGCTGAGGTTGACCATGAGAAGGAACTTGCTGTACGCATCTTTCAGGGCCGCCGGATCCGAGCCGCTCTTGTGCAATTCCCAGACGCGGGTGAGGACGTCGGCATAGATGGCCCGCTCGGTGATCAGTCCTTCCGCGCCGAGCCGCAGCTCGTAGAGCCAGCCGAACCCGCCGCGGGCGCCGAATACGCGCCGGATGGGCGGCTTCGCTGCGATCAGGGCGCGCATGCGGGCGATGACGTTGTCCGCTTCTTCCTTGACGTAGCCGAAGTTGGAGAATGTCTTGCCGAGCTCGACCAGCAGGTCCACGGAAGGGCTTGGCCCCTTGTACGCCACGCCACCCGTCGTTTGGATGAAGACGGGCCGTTTCGTGACCGATGCCAGGGCATGCCAGTACTTGCGCATGTCGTCTTGCGTTTTGCCCGAGTCCGGCGGTCGCGAGATGATCGCCGGCGGCGCCAGTTTCTCGACGTGCTTGGCAAACATCAGCATTTCGTCCGTGTCCTTGCCCTGCACCCCCAGGCACAACGCCGTGGTCTTCAGCTTGCCAGCCGTTTCGGCCAGCACTTCCATGCCCTTCAACTTCTCGTCCCTGGTGAGCAGGTCGACGCTGTCGCCCGACTGCGGCCAGATCATGCCCGGACATCCGCACCAGTCGACGTAGCACGCCTGCTTGGCCAGCGCCTCGAAATCCACGGCGCCCGATGCTGTGAAGGGCGTTGAAAGAATCAGAAACGGACCTTGGATCCTGGGATCCGGTGGTGCACCAGCGTCTGTGGAAAGACCGGCGCCGCAGGCTGCTTGCCGCAGGATAGGTGTCGCGATGGCGCCGGCCGCCGCCATGGCAAGCACGCTTCGCCTTGTGATCTGTTTATCCGTAGACATGGTGTACCTCCGCGGGTGAGTGATGCAGACGGCAATGTCCGCCTACGGCACTGAGTCTACCAGGACAAACCCGCGAGTCAAATAGGGCCGGCTGTAAAGGGCGGACGACACGACCTCGGAGATCCGCAAGGGGCGTGCGCTGTCCCGACCGAAGAGGTTGACCCGGGATTGACCAGACGGGATACTCACTTGGTGTCTAGACCGGCTGGAGTGTACCTTGCGGACGGGAAGCCGGGAAGGCAGATCGTCAAGAAGCCCTGAACCCAAGGAGACCTGATTTGTGGAATACCCTGAAAAGTGCCTTCCGCTCATCTTCGCCTTCTCGCTTGTGCTCTCGCGGGCCACGCTCGTGGCGGCCGATGCACGGCAGGACGCGGCAAGGCCCAACGTCTTGCTCCTTTGTGTGGACGACCTCAAGCCGGTGCTCCACTGCTACGGCGCACCGACGATCCGTTCTCCGAACATCGACCGGCTTGCGGCCCGGGGGGTCCTGTTCGAGCGGGCGTTCTGCAACCAGGCCGTTTGCGCCCCCTCGCGCAATTCCCTGATGACCGGATTGCGCCCGTCGTCGATCGGCATCTACGACCTGGCCACCAACTTCCGGAAGGCCGCTGCCGACGCGGTCACGTTGGCGCAGCACTTCCAACATCACGGCTACCGCACCGAGGCGATGGGGAAGATCTTCCACGTGGGCCACGGCAACCACGAGGACAAGCCTTCCTGGACCGTGCCACACTGGGGTCCCAAGGCGGGGCCGGCCGGCGGCTACGTGCTCAAGGAGAACCGTGCGCCCCAGCTTACCCGCGAGGAAGCGCGATTCACCAACGCGAAGGTCGAGCCCTGGAAGCTCCCACGCGGGGCCCCGACCGAGTGCGCCGACGTGGCCGACAACGTCTACGCCGACGGCCAGATCGCCGACGAGGCGGTCCGCCGGCTCGAAGCGGCGAAGGCGAAGCCCGGAGAGCCGTGGTTTATTGCCGTGGGGTTCCTCAAGCCGCACCTGCCGTTCTGCGCGCCGAAGCGCTACTGGGACCTCTACGACCCGGCCGCCTTCCCGCTTCCTTCGTTGAAGGAGCCGCCCGCCGGCGCTCCGGACTTTGCCCCGACGACGTGGGGTGAGTTGCGCCAGTACAGCGATATCCCCTCCACGGGCCCGTTGGACGACGCCAAGACCCGCCACCTCATCCACGGCTACCACGCTGCCGTGAGCTTCATGGACGCGCAGCTCGGCCGGGTGCTCGACGCCGTCGATGCGAACGGCTTCGCCAAGAACACGATCGTCGTCCTCTGGGGCGACCACGGCTGGCACCTGGGCGACCACGGCATGTGGTGCAAGCACACCAACTACGAGCAGGCGGCCCGGATCCCGTTGATCGTCGTGGCGCCGGGGATTGCCAAGTCCGGAGTGAAGACCGTCGCCCTGGCGGAGACCGTCGACCTCTACCCGACGCTCTGCGAACTGGCCGGGCTGCCGGTGCCCTCGCATCTCGACGGGGCGAGCGTTGTTGCCGTGTTGAAGGACCCGGCGGCCGCGACCAAGGAGGCCGTGTTCCACGTGTATCCCCGTGGCCCGCGCATGGGCCGGGCCGTGCGCACGGCCCATCATCGCCTGGTCGAATGGAAGAACCCCGGCGCCGCGGCCGACACCGCGGTGCTCGAGCTGTACGACTACGAGGCGGACCCGGCGGAGACGAAGAACCTCGCCCCGGAGCAGCCGGAGGTCGTCGCCCGGCTCCGCGCAATCCTCGCCCAACAGCCCGAGGCGAAACCGCAGGTCCGCGACGGCAAGAATGCCGGAGCGAAGGCAAGCGGCGCCAAACCGCGCCAGGACCGGGCGGCCATGTTCGCCAAGCGCGACAAGAACGGCGACGGGCGTCTGAGCCGTGAAGAGTTCCTCGACAACCAGCCCGATCCCCAAGAGGCCCCAAAACGGTTCACCGCCTTCGACGTCGACAAGGACGGTTCCCTGAGCAAAGAAGAATTCGTCACCATGGGAGGCAAGTCCAAGCCATGAGCCGGTTCCATCCATTTCGCCTGCTACACCCGGTAGGACGGGTTTCCAACCCGTCCGGCACAACCTGCAATGCCGCCCTCCTCGCGACCCGCCGCATCGCCACGCTCGCGGCGTTTTTCTGCCTGTGCGTCGCGGCGTCCGCGTCAGAGAGCCCGTCCCGCAACGTGGCACAGCCGCCCTCGGCTGTGCGGAACCCGCCAGCACAGCCGAGGGCGGCTGTGCCCCAGGTCGGCTCGGGGATCGCGGGGAAGCGTCCCAACATCCTCTTCCTCCTTTCCGACGACCACAGCTACCCGTATCTCGGCTGCTACGGCTGCAAGGACCTGCAAACGCCGAACCTCGACCGCTTCGCGGCCCAAGGGATGCGGTTCGACCGCATGTTCGTCGGGTGCCCGCAGTGCGTTCCTTCGCGTGCGACGCTGATGACCGGCCGCTCGGCGGTGGCGGTCCGCATGGTGCGGTTCACGTCGCCGCTCCCGGCGGAGTTGCCGGCGCTGCCCGACCTGTTGCGCGACAAGGCGGGCTACTTCACCGGGGTCGGCGGGCGGAGCTATCATCTCGACGGCCCTTCGGGCAAGGGCAAGCACGCCAGCCCGGAGATCGACGCCGCGCTCCGCAAGCACGGGCTGCGGACGTTCACCAGCCGGGTGGACTACGTCGAGAAGGGTGGAGGGATGAAGGACTTCGGCGCCAAGCTCGCCGCGTTCCTCGATGCCGCGCCCAAGGGCAAGCCGTGGTTCTTCTGGCTCGGCTTCAGCGACCCGCACCACCCCTGGGACACCAAAGGGCCGCGGGGAGTCCCCGATCCGGCGAAACTCACGCTCCCACCGCACGTGCCCGACCTGCCCGGCGTGCGGAGCGATCTGGCCCGCTACCTCGCCGAGGTCGAGCACCTCGACGGCGACGTGCAGGACGTGCTCGACGTGCTCCAGTCGCGAGGCCTGGCCGAGAACACGCTCGTGGTCTTCATGGGCGACAACGGCATGGCCACGCCGCACGGCAAGGGCTCGCTCTACGACCCGGGCATCGCCGTGCCGCTTCTGGTCCGCTGGCCCGGTGTGGTGAAGCCCGGACTCACCACCGCGCAGCTTGTCTCCGGCGAGGACTTTGCGCCGACGATGCTCGAGGCGGCCGGCGTCGCCCCGCCGAAGGAGATGAGCGGGGTGAGCTATCTCAAGCTGCTCCGCGGGGAGCCGTTCGCGGGCCGGAAGTATGTGTTCGCGGAGCGCGGCCCGCACGGCGGCGACGGCGGCATGAGGCCCGACATCTCCGCGGCGACGTTCGATCTGGCCCGCTGTGTCCGGTCCGACCGCTTCAAGCTCATCTACAACTGCACGCCGCACCAGGCCGTCGCGCCGGTCGACAGCCAGCGCGATCCCGGCTGGCAGGAGATGAAGGCCGCGCACGCGGCCGGGACGCTCGCCCAGGCGCTGGTGAAGTCCTACTTCACCACGCCGCGTCCGACATTCGAGCTCTACGACCTCGACGCCGACCCCGGCGAGGTCCGCAATCTCGCGGGCAATCCCAAGTTCAAGGAGGCGGAGTTGGAACTCAAACGGGCCCTGACCGAAAAGATGGTGCTCGATTGGGACTTCCTCCCCACGCCGCTGAAATGATGCGAGAGAGGACATCGCGTGATCGCGCGGGTGCCACTGCTGGCTTGCCAGCAGTGTGGCCTTCCGAGAAGGCATGTACGAAGCGTCCGATCGTCTCCGGAGCCGGCACTGTTGGCAGGCCAGCAGTGGCACCCGCGCACCCAGACGCCCGAGCCGACTTTTGCAGTTCCTGGCATGCCGACGCGATTACCCGAACCGCCTCGGCTCCGGCCCCTTGGTCTTCTCTTTACCGCGCGGAACTCCACTGGAACGTCTTTTCGCTTCCGCGAAATCACGTTCAGCTTTTGCTTTATCGCCTCGCTTCTCGTAAGCGCGGCCGCGCGATTCGTATGCGGACACAAACGTCGGGTCAAGTCGGATTGCCTCCGTGTAATCCACGATCGCCTTGTCTAGGTCCCCCTTCTGGAAGTACGCGTCGCCGCGGTTCTTGCGCGCGTCGGCGAGCTTCCCACCGAGCCGGATGACCTCGGTGAAGTCCAGGATCGCCTTGTCGAAGTCGCCCAACTCGGCAAAGGCAACGCCTCGGCTGCTGAACGCCCCGGCGTATTTCGGGTTGACTCGAATGGCGCTGCTGAAGTCGGCGATTGCCTTGTCAAGTTCACCCCTGCTCTGAAAGGCGTGCCCTCGCGCGCAATACACCACCTCATCTTTCGGGTTGAGGCGTAGTTCCAGGCTGTATTCCGCCATGGCGATGTCGGACTTCCCTTGACGGGTATATACGACGCCAAGGAGCCCATGCACTGAGGGATATCCCGGGTCCAATCGGAGGGCGACCCTGTAATCCGCGATCGCCTTGTCATGGTCGCCGTAGATCGCGTACGCAATTCCGCGCTTCACATACGCGTCCACAAGTTTTGGGTCGAGCCGGATCGCTTCCGTGCAGTCGGCGATCGCCTTAGCCTGTTGCCCCCCTTCACTGAACGCAACCCCGCGCCAACAAAACGCTTCCGCGTTCTTCGGATTCGCCGAGATTGCATCGCTGCAGACGCGTATGGCTGCATCCACGTTACCCGCCTTCAGGAGCGAGCGGGCCTTTTCGGCAATGTCATTTGTCGATTTCAATTGCGCCCCGTTCGTCCCATCGACTTCCGACAGGAGCGCAAACACCACAAGTGTAAAGAAGAGATGCTTGACGCTCATAACAGCCTCCCATTGAACTGGTTCTTACGTGCGGGAAACCGCCATCGCGGGTTAATCGGCGCATTGTGCAACGCTACGGATGCCCGGCCACCGCTCCACGCGACTCTCCCTTCGACCAGGGGAACTCGGAGTCAATGCTGACTCCGGTTCCTGCTTTCCTGGAGACTGCCTCTCCGCTGCAGTTCGTCAAGGTGCGCGTCTTGAGCCTTCCGTGCAGCGTCCCCGCCTCGGCCGCCGGCCTCAAGCATCGCATTGCGCTGTTGGCTTATAATCCCTATGTCTGCCATGCCGGGTAATGTCCTTAAGGTCCCGGCCGCTTCGCCGACACCCGGGATCAGCGGGTCTATATGTGGCGGTTCAGGGACAGCGGGAGCAGGACGTTGTGCGGGCTGTGCAGGAGTACCGCCCGCTTGTCGCGGAGCACTCCCACTGGCGGGCGGAGAGGACGACGGAAGTACGGGCCGCAAGACCAGTTCAGGGATATCCCCGTTCCACCACGGGTCATCGTTATGGTAGTCCCAGTAGTACTCCAACCACACATGAGGTGTGGTGGGAATGAAAGTTCGTGAGATACCACTTGTACTCTGGCCGGGGAGTGGTGGCGCCGGCGCATCGGCTGCCATGAGCGTCTGCGTGACTTCGCTCAGCGTCCAAGGCTCGTCGAGCGATTGGCGGTAGTCTCCGGCTTCCGAGCCGACGGCGGCCTCGAAGAGAGCGAAGGCGGCGGCTTCGTCCGTGGTCCATGCGTCCACCGCATCGTCAACATCCCCCGCGAGCACCGCACGATAGGCAGCCTCGTCCGTACTCCAGGTCGTTTCCGCTGCTGCTTCATCGGCGTAGTATTCGGCCATCGCGGCATCGGCGGCGGTCGCCCATGCGCTGGCGGCAGCCGCGGAGTCGGCTTGGTACTGGGCCCAGGCCGCAGTTTCCGCGGCGCTCCACGCCTGCCCCGCAGTCGCCACGGCCGCCTCGAACGCGGCCGAGGCCGCCGCTTCGGCAACGGTCCACGCTTGATCGGCCGCTTGTGCCGCTGCTTCATAGGTTGCCCAAGCCGAGTTCTCGGCGACGATCCATGCTTGATAGGCAACTTGCTCGGCGGCGGAGTACGTTGCCCAGGCGGTTGCTTCCGAGGCGGTCCACGCCTGCTCGGCGGTCTGATACGCGGCGTCCCATTGCGCATACGCGGCGGCTTCGGCGGTCGTCCAAGCCAACATGGCAGCGTCGGAAGCCACGTTGTATTGACTCCAAGCAGCGGCTTCCGCGGTGTCCCACGCTTGATCGGCCGCAGCCAAATCGGCTTCGTACTGCGTCCAAGCAGCCCCTTCCGCCGCGACCCACACCTGCCAAGCGGCGGCTTCGTCGGTCACGTACTGGGCCCAAGCAGTGGCTTCCGAGGCGTCCCACGTGGCACTCGCTACCTGTTCCGCCGTATCCCATTGCGCCGCAGCGGCGGCTTCGGCTGTGTACCAATCGGCGGCGGCCGAATTCCAGGCGGCGGAGTACTGGTTCCACGCGGCTTCCTCGCCCGCATACCAGGCCTGAAGGGCCGCTTGCTCCGCCGCCCAGTACGCCGAATAGGCTGCGCCGTACGCGGCGTCATACGCGGCATACGCCGCGTTGACCGCCTCCTGGTCCTCCCCCGCGGCCGCGAGCGCCGCAGTCAGGGCATCACTTGCCGCCGCCGACGCGCTATTGAAGGCGGCCGAAGCGTTATTCACCGCGGACTGGTAGGCCGCGTCGAGGGCGTCTACCGCGGAGTTGTAGGTCTGGTACGCGGCGCCCTCCGCGCTGGTGAACGCCGCATCCGCCGCATCAACGGCCGCGTTGTAGGCCGCGTCTGCGGAATCCACGGCCGTGTTATAGGTCGCAGTGGCAGCGTCCACCTGAGACGAATAGGAACCCCACGCGGCAGCCTCGGCCGACTCGTATGCTTGCGTGGCGGAAGCCACGCCGTTGTTGTACGTGCCGTAGGCTGCGGTCGCGGCGGCAGTGTGAGTCTGGTCGGCCAAAGCTACGGCGTCGTTGTACGCTTGCTCGGCGTCGGCGTCGGCCGCAAGGAGCACGGCGTTGGCCGCGTCCACCGCCGAATTGTAGGTCTGCTCCGCAGCAGTCACCGCAGAAAGATGGGTCTGGTCTGCGGCATCCATCGTCGAATCGTACGCCGCCGATGCTTGGCCTTCCGCCGTGCTGTAGGCCTGATCCGCCGCGGCGACTGCCGAAAGGTAGCCCGCTTCCGCGGAGTCCATCGCGGTGTCGTACGTCGCGTTCACGCCGCCCATGGTCGAGTCATAGGTCTGCTGCGCAGCGGTGGCCGCTGACGCGAGTGCCTGGTCCGCGGCATCGACGGTGCCGTTGTAGGTGGCAGTTGCCGAAGCCATCGAGGACGCATACACGGAATCCGCAACACCCACATCGCTGCCGTAGTCCGCCACTTCCGCGGCGACCGTGCCGTAGTACGCCGCGGTCGACGTGGCGACGGATGATGTGTACGTGCTCAAGGCCGTTGACATCGCGCCGCCATACGTTGTGTCGTAGCCGTCCACGCTCGCGTTGTAGGCTGCCAGGGCAGCCGGATCGACCGACAAGGCCAGACGCACCTCAAGCGACTCCAAGAGCAAGCGTCGCGTGGCGTTACGCCTCTTCCGAGTCCTTGTCTTACCCCCCTAGGACCACCTCGAACTGAGCACGCGTCATCTTTGCACCTCCCGGCGTGTGAAACGCCGCAGAAAAGAGTAGCGCAAACACAACCACCGTCCCACTCGGGAAACAGAAGCCCAGCCAGATCGGAGACCTTCCGGCCGCCGCAAGTAGTTCCAGGGTATCGCTTCGAGAAAAGCTGCGAGAATGCCTATGGAGAATGCGTATGAGGATAGTGTTTCGGAGGGCGTTGTCAAGCAGGTGCCACGGGATCTTTGCAGACTTCCCGCCGTGCGGAAAACGAAACACCGATGAGGATGCTGGGCCTCCGCATGGCGACGATTGCCCAGGTGTGGCGGCTGTGCGGCCTGTATCGGCCATAGCGGACCTTGCCGGCCCGGCTTGGGCACGCGACCGCTCGACTTGCCCACCGGCAAAGGTACGGTTCCCAAGAGCCTCTCCCGGAGCGGCCCGCAGCGCAAGCGTTCTGGCTGTTGCGTGACAGGCGGGAAGCGTGTGCTACCCGTTTGGGGATAGGCTTCAGAATGACCTTGCCCTCCCGGAATTGTGAAACCTCATAAAGAACGATTCGGCTCTGCACCTTATGGAAATCGCACCCTGACCGGGCACTGTCTTCCCATGTCGACAACCCTGGAACACCCTGCCTCGCCGAACAACCGGGTCCTTCTGGTGGACGACGACCCCTCGATGCTCCGGCTCCTGTCCCGATGGCTGGAAGACGCCGGGTACCAGGTGCGTCGGGCGGGCGACGGAGGGCAGGCCCTGGAGGCCCTCGAGGCCGAGTGTCCCGATTTCCTGGTGACCGACTGGGACATGCCGAACCTGGACGGCCTGGAACTCTGCCGCCGAGTGCGCCAGCTCGACCTGCCGTACTATCTCTACATCCTATTCCTCACGGCCCGAAGCACGTCCAACGAGTCCATCCTCGGCCTGGAGCAAGGCGCCGACGACTTCCTTCCCAAGCCGGTGGCCAAGGCGGAACTCCTGGCGCGGCTCCATGCCGGCGGCCGGCGGCTCCAGTTGGAGCGGCGACTCCGCGAGATCGCCCACAGCGATCCCCTCACCGGACTCCTCACGCGTCGCACCTTCTTCGAGGCTGCCGCACGGGAATGGGAGCGGACGAGGCGGTCCCGGCGGCCTGTGTCGTGCGTGATGGTCGACATCGACTTCTTCAAGCGGATCAACGATACCCACGGCCACGTCGTCGGCGACACCGTTCTCCGGGCCGTCGCCCGCGAACTCGCCGCGTGCGGCCGGAAGAGCGACCTGATTTGCCGGTTCGGCGGGGAGGAGTTCTGCGCGTTGCTGCCTGAAACGAAGGAGCGCGACGCCGCGACCTGGGCCGAACGGGCCCGCCAGCACGTGGCCGCGACCGACTTTCCCGCTCCCGGGGGCCCGCTGCGCGTCACGTGCAGCTTCGGCACCGCTCAGAACCACGACGACACCCAGAACTGCGAACAGCTCGTCGATCAGGCCGACCAGGCCCTGCTCTGCGCCAAGCGGTCGGGACGCGACCGGGTCGTCCGCTTCGAGTCGCTCAGCGACGCCGGCGAACACGACCTCGACGAACGGAGTGCTTACGGCGGCCTCTTCGCGGGCATTACCGCTGCGGACGTGATGACGCCGGTCGTCGTCTGTTTGCGGGAGGACGAGAGCGTGGGCCGGGCCGCGGAGTTCTTCCTCTGCTCGCGGATCAACTCCGCGCCGGTCGTCGATCGAGAAGGGCGGCTGTGCGGTATCCTCTCCGAGAAGGACCTCCTGGTCGCCTTGACGTCCGACGGTCTCTGCGAGCGGCCGGTCCGCGAGTCCATGAAGCCGAATGTGATCTGCTATCCCCCCGAGACGCCGATCCGAGCGATCCACGAGTTCCTCTGCCGCGTCGCGATCCGGCGCGTGGTGATCGCCGTGGACGGCTCTCCGCTGGGGACGATCAGCCGGGCCACACTGCTCCGCTGGTTCCGCAATCTGGCCCTGAGCAAAGGGCTGCTGGCCCCCGCCTGCAATTCCCACGGTTCCCGCTTCTCTTGCCCGACCGACCCGACGGGACGCCTCGCGCAGACCGCACGGGAACTCGCCGGACAGATCGCCGATCTCGAACGTCGCCTGGACGCACACGCCGCGGACCTCGCGTCGCACGTCGTCGGCGGAGTCAGCCGGATGCAGGATCTCCTCGATGATCTGCTGGCCCATGCCCGCTACGCCAACCGGCCCGAGGGGGACGCGGGCACGCCGGAATCCCTCCTCTTCAGTGCGCTCTGGTGCGATTGAGCACCCGGGCCTCCCGGATTCTCCGCACGTGGCATAGAAGGCAGGGCATCTGGACCATCCCCCCGCACGTAGGGCACCGCCTCGGCGGCCCGGAGGGGAAAATCGTATCGTGCCGGTCACGGGGGCGGCGCGTGGAATAGTCGGGCCGCCTCCCACTGGCGATCGCCTGGACCGTGCCGCGACTCACCCCCATACAGCGGGCGATGTGCCGCTGCGAGAGTCGACCTTTGCTCAGGAGAGACCGCACTTCGCGGACAACTTCCGGCGAAATCATCGTACTTCCCTCACGAGAATTCGGCGCAATAAGTCTGGCGAAAAGACGTGCCATGAACATTGAATTCACGGCGCAGTCACGGATACAATAATGTCCAGAGTTCTGCCTTCTCTGAGCCTTTGCTTCTTCGTGATGCCCTGCCCCGGCGGCCGGGGTGTTGAAGTCTCCAAAGCCTCACAACATATTGTTATAGAAAGACTTAGATGAATTGCTCTCTTCGTGATTGCGCCCGAGGATCCACTGGAGATCCCGTCGTCGGCGTGTCATCCTAGCAGGAAAAGGGCATTATTGCAACTATTACAGTGTACAAAATATGTCTCCTATTTGTGAGGTAGTCCATTCGTCGGATGGTTAGTTCTGTATATACTTACGTCCAGACCTTTTCGACACTCGCTGGGCCGGTGACCGCGATCGGCCCTGGAACTGCCGAGCGTCTTGCCGCTCTCCTGTCCAGGAAGTTGCCATGACCCTGAATCCGTACGAACCCGCGATGCTGGATCACTTCGCCTTGCGTCTGCTGGACCTGGCGGCCGAGGTCCGTCGCATGGCCCAGGCGAGCCGCGAGCACGCCATCGACGACTTCGCCCTCCACGACAAGAAGGCCTTGGAGTGGATCTCCAATCTGGAACGCTGGGTCCGGAAGGCGAGGGCGGATCTGGAGATGCGGGTCATCGAGTCGCGCGCGACCCGTCGCGCGATGGCCCATCGCGAGTAGAGAAATGGCCGATCCCGTGGTCCTCCGAGACTCCGGAAGTCTCCGAGATCGTCGATTGCGTAAGCCGTCCGGTCTGTACCCCTTAGCGCGGAGACTCGTGTTGTGGCTCGCTCGGGATCGGGCCTTCAGACGCGTGGGCGGGGCGGACGATGAGATTGCCGACGGCGTGGCCGCGTCGGGAAGCGGCGAGTCCGTTCATCCTTGGGCACCACGGGATTCCGGATCGCATGACGCCAATCGACTTGATGCACTACACGCTGGCCTTGGCGTTCCTGGCCGTTTGCCTCCTTGCGGTGGTCATCGTCGTCCGGGAAGGATGTTAGGCGACTTCCTTGCTAGGAAGAGGGACTGCCTGGCTTCCGGGAGCCTCGTCTCTTCGCATCGCCCGGGTCCTTCGCACGAGTTTCCTTGACGCGCACCGGTCGCAATGCCGACGGCCGACCGGCCGGACCTCGCGTCGAGCCTTCGTCCCCGTCGTCGTGGAGGAGCAGGGCAACCATCGCGGCGCGCGTCTTGACCGGGAGTTCCGGCCAGGCCTCGATGATCTTCGCCAAGTGTACGTCGACTCCCCCGTACTCGAGCGGGGCGGAGACACGTCGCGCGACCTGTGGTCCTTTTCCCGCTCCGGTCATCAAGTCTTCGATCGTCGCATCCCTCGCGGTCTCGGGCATGTGCGCGTCAAAGGTGTGCAGATCGTTGCAGAAGTCGCCCGTTGCCTCCGGCATGGCGGCGTGCGACTTGGGTCGTGAACCGGCGGCCGGCGTCCGCGGGCCGCTGCCAGCAAGGGCGGCCTCCGTCAGGTCTGTCTTCACCGACCTCGCGGTCTCCGCCGAGAGCGTGATCTCGATGTTGCCCGTCCGCCGCGACGTGGCGAACTCCACCCACGTGCCGTCGCCGATCTCCGCGACGCTCGCGCGGAGTTGATCCAAGGCAGGCTTTGCTGAGGCGCGGGGCCTCTGGCCGGGGGTCATCCGCACGATCTGTTCTCTCCCGCTGGGTCTCGCGTACGCCGTCACTGGAATGCTCCTGCTCACTTGGGTCCCACCGCGCCCTCCTGCGTAGCTCCTGCTGGCAGAATCCTGATGGAAAGGGGCTACCAGCGGCTGGCGACTCTCGGCGTCACGGCGGAGGCTTCAGGCCGCCTCGGAAGTCTTGGTCGCCGCTGCCCAGGGACGCTTGTGATGCAGGACCTCGAGGAGTTGGGCAAGGCTCAGGGTCTTGTTGTCGAGTTCCAGCGGGGTCTCCATGGCCGGATCGCAGACCAGGTCCACGGTGCCGTCCTCGCAGACCGTGTAGTCGAGATCGCGGAGGAGGCCGTCTTGGACGGCCTGCCGCACCAGATGGCCCCGGGTGGCAGTGACCTCGCCAGCTTGGTCCCCCAGGCTTTCGGAAGCCCGTTTGGCCAACGCAGGCAAGTATTCGCTGGGGATCTCCACCATCTTGGGACAGTACACTTTCACCTGCATCGTAAGTACTCCTCGGATCCGGGCCACTACGCGGTATCAGCGCTTAAACGGTTTATCGGCAAGCCGCCGACGGCCCATTGCACCGATTCTCATGGATCGCGCTTGACTTCTGATCCCAAGAATGCCTGGCGAGCTTCCCCGAGACGTGGGCGTCGCCAGCACGCCTCGCCGCCCGAGGAATACTGTGCAATCTGGGGGAAGTCTGCGGCCACGATCGTCCGATAAGACTCCATTGGACGCGCTCCCTTGCGCAACACGCCCTTTTTAAAGCCCCCAGTCACCCCAGTTTGCCTATTTTTTGGCCATGATCTCCAATACCACCGTGGATGTCCCCAGGACGTCGCAGACAAATGGCCTGGGGGCTGAAGTGGCCCGACCGACGCACAAGGCCCCTGCGCTCACGGTCCGAAGCCTTCCGGCCTACTCGCAAAGTCTGCTGCGAATCTCGGTCCCGGCGATGGTCGTTCTCGCCCAGAAGCGCCAATCGCTCGGGCGGATTGTAGAGTTTGGGCCTGGGGCTATCATCCAGTTCGAGAAGTCGTGTGACGAGATGCTGGAACTCCACGTGGGGGGAAAGCCCATCGCCATGGGAGAGGCGGTCAAAGTGGGAGATAAGTTCGGCCTGCGGATCACGTCGATGGTCCTGCCGGGAGAGCGTTTCGAGAAAGTCGTCCCCAGAGACCGCAATACCGCCTCCTGACGGCCGGAACGAGTCGCTCGCGGCTCGCGTGTGCGGATCCCATTTCTCCGGACGGGATGCGGCCGCCTCTCGTCGGCGTCGACGTAGCGTTCTCGTCCGCCCTCTCCGGCTCTTATCTTCTACCCGCCTTCTCCGCGGCGATGGAAATGGGTAGACTGGGCCGGATGCCGGAGCTTTGAGGGTCTT
>CAYSGY010000005.1:28726-42037 GCA_964430315.1 uncultured Planctomycetaceae bacterium | reverse complement strand
GGTTATGCTTCAGCATAACCGAATCCAGGACGGGTTATGCTGAAGCATAACCTACTTCTCGATCCATACCACGCCGTCGGCGACCTTGGTCACGGCGCCGTCGAGGGAGGCGTGAACGGGGGCCCCCAGGGCGGGCTTGCCGCCGGCGACGGGCGGTCGGCCGACTACTTGCCCCTTGGCCACCCGGTCCCCTGCCTTCACCACCGGCTCGCACGGCGCCCCAAGGTGCTGCTTCAACTTGATCCCGACCTTGCCGGCCGCAAGCAGCCGGTCGTCCAGCGGGCCGACGTTATGGAACTGGTTCAGGCCGAGTTTGTTGAACAGGCGGTGCATGGGGGCCTTGCGGTCCTCCATGTGCAGTTCCGGCCGGCGGGGATTGAACGGCGGGTTCTCCCACCGCCTCTTCTCCGCGGCCAGCCGGCGTTTGTTCTGCGTGCAGACGTTCTTCGGGTCGAGATCCTCCGGACAGGAGTACAGGCTGCACAGGTTGCACTCGCAGCAGAACGACGTGCCGATCACGTTCGCCTCGCCGACCAGGTTGAAGCCCAGGCTCCGCATCGCCAGGTGCGGCTCGATCGGATGCCCCAAGAGCCAGCGCGGACACAACGCCGTGCAGAAGGTGCATTGGTCGCAGGCGCTGCGGCCGATGCGGGCAATCTGGGTCCAGTCCTGCCGCCGGCGGCGGATGACCACGTGGTTGTCGGGCAAGATGATGATCCCGCCGGTGGTCTTCTCCACCAACGCCTGGTGATTCGCTTCCAGCCAGCCCATCATCACGCCGCCGACGATGTAATTGGCGTCGGGGATCGTGGGCCCGCCGGCCGCGGCCACGCACTCGGCAAGGGTCACGCCCAACGGGACGCGGAGCGTCACGGGATTGGCCACCGCGCCGGCCACGGTCAGAAACTTCTCCGTGACCGGCTGCCGGTCGGCGGCGGCCACGTTCATTGCGGTCTCGACGTTCATCACCACCGCGCCGACGGCCAGCGGGATGCCCCCCGGCGGCACGACCCGCCCCAGGCAATCGTAGACCAGGATGAACTCATCGCCGGCCGGATAGGCGTCGCGAAGCGGTACGATCCGGACGCCGGCAGGAAGTTTCGGCTGCAGCAGTGCGATGACGTCTTCGTACTTCCCTTTGATCCCGACGATCCCCTGCTTGGCCCCCACCAGTTCCATGGCGATCGACAGGCCCTCAAGGACCCGATCGGCGTAGGCCCGCAGTACCTCCTTGTCCTTGTGGAGCAGGGGCTCGCACTCGGCGGCGTTGATGAGTACGGTGTCGGCCTTTCCGGCCAGTTTCACATGGGTGGGGAATCCGGCCCCCCCAGCACCAACGACCCCTGCCTGGGCAATCTCGTCTCGGGTGATCTTGCTCATTACGGCCTCTGGGCAAACTGCACGAGTATCGACCCAAGTATACCTTCGGCAGGTCGGGGCAGCCAATGGTTGTCGGATTTTGGTGGGGGTGGCGCATACCCCGCCTCTTGTTCCCCCGTGCGAGCCAGAGTAGGATGCGCTGGCACCTGCCGGGACCGATCCAGGCCGTCTCGAACAAGAGACGGCCTGAAAAGGCCGTCCTATGCAAACCGTCCTCCACGAGGAACCCCGCCATGAATCTTCCGCTCGATCGTCGCGCGTTTCTTCGAGAGACCTCGGCCGTGGGGCTGGCGTGCCTGGGCGGCGCGCTGCCGGCGTCGGCTGCCGAATCGGCCCACGCGGCTGTATCCAAGGGGTTGCGTGCTGGGACGGCCCAGGTCGACATCACGCCGCAGAAGTTCCCCGTCCTGGTCTGCGGCGGCTTTCTGAGTCGCTCGGCCAACACGGTGAACGACCCGCTCTCGGCCCGGTGCCTCGTGCTCGACGACGGCGCCACGCGTCTGCTCATCATGGTGGCCGACACGATCGAAATCCCCTACCCGATGCAGGAGGAGGTGAAGGCCAAGGCGTCGAAGGCCACGGGGATCCCGACGGAGCGCATGTTGATCTCGGCGACGCACACGCATTCCGGCGGTTCGTTGCTCAGCGCGTTGGGCACCAAGGCCGATCCCGAGTACAGCGCGCTGCTGCCCGGCCGGCTGGTCGAGTGCATCGTAAAGGCGGCGGCGAACCTCCGGCCCGCCAAGATCGGGTGGTCGTCGGAAGACTACCCCGAGGGCACGCACTGCCGCGTGTTCATCCGCCGGCCCGACTGCATCGGCGTCGATCCGACCGGCCGGCGCACGATCCGTGCGATGATGCACCCGGGCTATCAGAACCCGGAGTATATCGGCCCCTGCGGCCCGTCGGACCCTGAGGTCTCGGTCCTCGCGGTCCAGGGGCTCGACGGGAAGCCGATCGCCCTTCTGGCCAACTACTCGATGCACTACTTCGGGGCCCCGCCGGTCTCGGCCGACTATTATGGCGATTTCGTGCGGATCGTCTCGAAGCGGCTGGCCGAGGGCGATCCGTCGTTCATCGCCATGATGTCGCACGGCACCAGCGGGGACCAGCAGTGGCAGGACTACGCCAACCCGTCCAAGCCAATCTCCCGCGAGCAGTACGCGACCGCGGTGGCCGACGCCGCGCTGCGGGCCTACGGGCGGATCGAGTTCCAGGAAGGCGTGCCGTTGGCCATGGCGGAGCGGCGCGTGAAGATCCGCTTGCAGCAGCCCGACAAGGAACTCCAGGCGTGGGCCGAGAAGCTCTACGCGGAGATGAAGGGGCGCGACCCTCGATCGCTGCCCGAGGTCTATGCCCGCGAGATCATCCTGCTGAAGGACCTCCACGAAGAGGAACGGAAGCTCCAGGCCCTCCGGATTGGCGAGCTCGGCATCGCGGCCCTGCCCGCCGAGGTCTACGCCATTACCGGTCTGAAACTGAAGCAGCAGTGCCCGTTGGGCCGGATGTTCAACATCGAGTTGGCCAACGGGTCGATCGGCTACATCCCTCCGCCCGAGCTTCGCCCCCTGGGCGGCTACAACACCTGGCCCGCCCGGCATACATCCACGCAGAACGATATTGAGACGATCTTCGTCGATTCGCTCCTGTCGATGTTCGAGGAGTTGACCGGCCGCCCGCGCCGCAAGATCGTCCTTTCCCAAGGCCCGGCGGCCAAGCGGATTCTGGCCCAGAAGCCGCTCGCCTACTGGCGGCTCGGGGAGATCGAGGGCAACCGGGCCGCGGACGCCTCGGGCAATGGTCACGACGGCACGCTCGAACCGGGCTACGCCCTGTATCTCGACGGCCCGGACCGCGGCGATCTGCGGACCGGCGGCGAGCGGCCCCGGGCCGTCCAGTTTGCCGGCGGACGCATGAAGTCGCAACTCGATCTCGGCGACGAGTATACGGTCGAGTTCTTCTTCTGGAACGGACTGCCTAACGACAACCGAGGCGTCACCGGCTATCTTTTCTCCCTCGGGCCTGACGGCGTGAAGGGCTGTCCCGGCGATCACCTCGGCATCGGCGGCAAGGCGGCCGGAAAGGATGCCGCCGGCCGGCTCTTCTTCTTCAACGGCGACGGGAAGAACGAGTCGCTCTCGGGCGGGCCCGTCCTCACGCCGAAAACATGGAACCATGTCCGCCTGGTCCGACGCAACGACGAGGTCGCCGTCACCCTGAACGGCGGCGAGAAGCCGATCTTCGCGGGCAAGGTGTCGCCCACGCGGCCCCAAGGCTGCAAGGACCTCTTCGTGGGCGGCCGCTCCGACAATTTCTCGAACTTCGAGGGCCGCATGGCCGAGGTCGCGGTATTCCGGGATGCGAGGAGGGGTCTGCTGTGATAATAAGGATCGCGCAAAGAATAGCTGGCGTCTCTGGCAGCTTGGGTGGCATGCCGTCACTCGGCGCAGCCGAGGGTCGGCATGGAAACCCTCGTGGCGGGTTCCATGCTCACCCGACGCTTCGCGTCGTGAGAGCATGCCACCCAATCCCGACAGTTGTTCCTTGGCCGATCCTAAGTCTCCGCTGGATGGCATTGGCGTGCGTCATGGTCGCCGGGGCCTGGAGCGCGGGTTGGACGGCCGGGCCGCTGGAGGCGGCCGAGCGGTTCGAAGGGCAGTTCTACTGCGGCGAGGGCGACGTCGAGTATCTTCAGCTCCTGGACATCGCGCGGCGAATGTTCGAGCCCGACCCCGAGTTCCAGAACTTGCCGATGCTCTACACGCCCGCATGGAACGGGCTGGTGGAAGGGCCGACCTGGGGCGCCTGGTGGATCCAAAACAGCTATGGGCCCACCTACTGCTCGCTCCCCTTCTGGCAGGAGCCGATGGTCACGTTCCTCCAGAACTCGCAGGACCTGTGGTTCGACCAGATGGGCGACGGCAAGCGGATGGGCGGGGGCGACTGGAAATGGGTGCCGCCCGACGGCTGCCTCTGCGACGCCGCCTCGCCCGGCTGGATCTACTACAAACAGGGCGACGGCCGCGTGGCCATCCACGACTGGGGCATGGAGTTCACGGCCGCCGGACTCGTGCTCCAGGCCGAGGCGGTGCTCGTGAGCCACGATCCCAAGGCCGTGGCGCATTATCTGCCCATGCTGGAGCGGTGCGCGAACTTCCTCGAGTCGCGCCGCGATCCGAAGAACGACCTCTTCCTGGCCGGGCCCGCGGGGAACCTCTTGGCCCCGAGCTACGCCGGCTGGAAGCGGCCCGACGGCACCTACGACAAGGCTTATCTTGCGGGACTCTCGATCACCTACATCGCCGGGCTCGACCGGCTCATCGAGTTGGAGAACCTCGCGGGCAACGCCGACAAGGCCCTGCTCTACACGCAGCGTCGCGACCTGGCCCGCAAGGGCCTCCCCCTCCTGACGACCGAGGAAGGCTATTTCATCAAGTCCCTCGATCCCGACGGCACGAAGCACGGCGTTTACGGCGCGGCCAAGCACGGCTACTTCGAGGCCGTCTGCAACCACGACGCGATCTGTTTCCGCGTGGTCGACGACGAGCAGGCCGGGAAGATCTACCACAAGATCGCCTCCATCCGCGAGCTTCGCCGTCACGATCTCGTGATCACGAACTACCCGTCGTTGGACGACATGTACGAGAAGCCGCAGGGGCTATGGGGCTTCGGCACGTGGGTGAACGGCGGCCACTGGTCCACGTGCGAGGCGCGGATGATGATGGCCTACTACCGCCTCCATAAGCAGGACGACGCGAGAAAATCCATGAAGCGGATGCTCGACTACGCCCGGCGGTTCCGGATGGACAACCCGCTGGTCGAGTTCGGCGGCAACGTCTACCAGCCGAAGGAGCCGATCAACTGCGTGTACGACAACTGGGGCGTGCCCGCGGCCTTGATCCGCGGGCTGTTCGAGTACCGCTACCAGGCCGGCGAGCTCGTCCTCCTGCCGCACATCCCGGCGGGGATCACGGAACTCGATCAGCGGTTCCCGATCCGCTTTGGGCAGAAGCGGCTGCTGCTGAGCACGGTGGGCCGCGGGCCGATCACGGACGTGACGATCAACGGCGAGCCGTGGCGGACCTTCGACGCCGCTTCGGTCACGCTCGCCTACGACAAGGTGCCGCCGATGGCCCAGATCCAGATCCTGCTGGGCGGGGCGGCCGCGAAGCCGGTGCCGCCATGGGAGCCTGATACCACGCTGCCGCCGCCGGCCACGATCGACTGGAAGACCGTGGCGCCCGAATCGTTCCCGCTGACCATGTCGCCGGAAATCGCCTCGCTCGACGCCCGGGTCGCCCGCGTCCGCCGGTTCCATTCCCAGATGGCCGCGGCGCACAAGGAGGAGACCTACGAGGCGGCCCACGCCCGGCTCGTGGTCCGCGCGCTGGCCGCCTGTCAGAAACGGCTCCAGATGCTGGCCGAAGGCAAGCTGGGCCGCTTGCCGCCGCCGTCGCAGGTCGCGGCCGACCGATCCTACTTCGCCACGACCGTACGACTTTGCGAAGGTCTTGAAAAGGTGCTCGACTCCTACGCCAAGAACGCGGACCCGGAGAAGAAGACGATCCACCAACTCTGGACGGGAACCAAGGAGTGAGGGCGAAGCTCCTGCCCGGGAGGGCGAGGCTCCTGCCGAGCCGGCGTCTTGGCAGATGCCACCCTCCCGCGATTGCGCAAGGCCGCTCTGCGCCGTCAGCTCAATCCGTAGAACTTGATGGCGTTCTCGGAGAGGAGCTTCCGTTGGTGCGACTCGCTCCGAGGCCGGATCACCTCGCGGAGGGCCTCGACCCATTGGCGATAGGTGGCGCCCTTGGTGCATACGGGCCAGTCGCCGCCAAAGACCACCCGGTCGGGCCCGAACGAATCCAGGCAGTGGTTGATGACCGGCGCCAGGTCGTCGGCGCTCCACTTGGGCGGCACCGAGCCCACGATCCCGGAAATCTTGCAGATGACGTGCTTGCGTTTCGCCATCGCGGCAATGTCGCGCCGCCAGCAGTCGGCGAAGCGGCGGGCCTCCTCGGCCTTCTCGGCGGTCGGGTACTTGTCCGCGGCGTAGAACTGCTTCACATCGGCGTTGCCGCAGTGGTCCAGGATGAACCGGGTGTGGGGGCAGAGGTCCACGAGCTTGACCGCGTCGGCCAGGCCGGCGGCGGCCACGCAGATGTCGAAGCTCATGCCCAGCTCGCCGAGCAGGCGGACGGAATCGACATAGGGCTTCTCCAGGAAGAACGCACTCCCCTCCTTCCAGGCGAAGAGGACCTGGCGTACTCCCTTGATGGAACGATTTCCCTTGTAGCGGGTGATGTAGTCGCGGAAGCCGGGCGAGCCGGGCCGGCCACCGATCACCGCGGCGCACGTCGGCGTGTCGCCGCGCCGACAGAGGTCGAGGACATAGTCGACTTCGGCCACGTGGCAGCCGTCATCGACGTTCACCTCCATGTACACCGCCTTGACCACGTTGAGCCCTGCGGTGGCCTCCAAGTAGTCCTTCATCACGTAGCTGCGATTGAGGGCATTCCTCCCTTGGAGCCAGGAAAGCCGCAACTTGCTGAGGTCCCACAAGTGCTGGTGGGTATCGACGATCGGCAGGGCGCGGGCCATGGCGGGCTCCTTGGAATCCTGGGCGACGGCGGCAACAAGCCCCGCGCCTCCCGTCGCGGCCACACCAAGCACGGTCCCGGTGGATTGGCGGAGAAATCGGCGACGATTGGCCTTCATGGTGGGTTCTCCCTGATAGGCGCCACACGTTGACTGTTTCATGCCGGAGGCATTTTCGGCGGGAAGCCGCGTCGTGTCAATGCAGCAGATACGCTTGGGCAATCGTGAAGAAGATGACGATTCCGGTGACGTCGACGAAGGTGGCTACGAACGGACTGGAGGCGAAGCCCGGGTCGAACCCGAGCCGCTTGAAGAGGATCGGCAACAGCGAGCCGGTCAGTGTGCCCCAAAGACAGATCACCGCGACGGCCTGAGCGATCACGAGGCCCAACTGCCAAGCGTTCACGTCGCCCAGCAAGTGGTGCGGCGTGAACGCGGCGCGAAAGAAGCCGATGGTCCCGAGCGTGGCGCCCAGCGCGAGGCCCATGAGCAGTTCGTGCCTCAGCACGCGGAACCAGTCGCCGACGCTGACCTGCCCGAGCGCAATGGCGCGGGTGATGAGCGTGGCTGCCTGCGATCCGGAGTTGCCGCCCGTCGAAATGCACAGCGGGATGAAAAAGGCGAGCACGCTGACGGCTTTGAGTGACTCGTCGAAGCTCGCCAACGCGGTGAAGGTGAACAGTTCCGCCACGAACAACAGCGAGAGCCATCCCGCCCGCTTCCGCCAGATCGTCACGAAGCTGCTCTCGAGGTAGCTCTCCTCCATGGGCATCATCCCGCCCATCTTGTAGGCGTCTTCGGTCGCCTCTTCCACGACCACGTCGATCACGTCGTCGTGGGTGATGATGCCGAGCATGTGCCGCGCCTGGTCGACGACGGGGATCGCCAGCAGGTCGAAGTGGGCCACCTTCCGGGCAACCTCTTCCTGGTCGTCGCCCACGTTGACCGACACGACGTTCTGCTCCATGAGGTCGCGGATCTTGGTATCCGGTTTCCCCATGGCGGAGACCAGTTGCCTCGCGGAGACCAGGCCGAGGAGATGCTCCTCGTCGTCGAGGACGTAGATGTAGTAGATGGTTTCGAGGTCCTCGGCTTGCCTGCCCAACTCTTCGAGGGTCTGGCGCACGGTGAAGTTCTCGCTCACCCTCGCAAACTCGGTCGTCATCACCGCCCCGGCCGTGTTTTCCGGGAACGCCCGGAGGCGGAGGATGTCGCGGCGCTCCGCCGCCGGCATCAGGGGGAGCAACTGGTCGACGAGTCCGGGCTCGACTTCGTGGAGCAGATCGACGCGGTCGTCCGGGGGCAGGTGGCCGATGAACTGGGCCATCTCCGCCCGATCGCCGAGCTTGAGGATCTCGACTTGCCTCTCCTGCGACAAGTAGCCGAAGATCTCGGCGCGGACGGGCATCTCGGCGAATTGCAGCACGCGCCAGGCCTCTTCGGCAGAGAGCCCTTCCATGAAGTCGGCCGTGCTGGCCGGATGGAGCGCCGTGCAGAATTCCCGCAGTTCCTCGGCGTTGCCGTCCGACAGCATTTCGCGCAGTTCCGGCAGGTACAGCGTATTGGGAAGGTTCATTTGATCGCCCTTGATCCGAGCTTTCGCGCCAGACGAGAAATGCGACGCCTTGGAGTGCCTGCCGCCGTGAACCTGAATCCTCTATAATAGGCTCCCCGCGGCACCCCGGACAAGCCCCCGTGAAACTCAAGTGTCGGCCCGACGACTTCTGCGTCAAGGAGTGCACCGCCTTCACTCCCGACGGGGGAGACTACGCCCTCTACCGGCTCACCAAGCGGTCGCTGGGAACGCCCGAGGCGATCGAAGCCCTTCTGCGGCGGTGGAGGATCGACCGCAGGCAGGTCGCTTACGGCGGCCTGAAGGACCGGCATGCGGTCACGGTCCAGCATGTCACCATTCACCGCGGGCCGCGCCGCGGCCTGAAGCAGACGAATCTCGAGCTGACGTATCTCGGCCAGGCGTCGCGGCCGTTCGGCTCCAAGGACATCGCCTCCAACGCCTTCACGATCGTGCTCCGCGACGTGGCCGAACCGGAGGTCCTCCCTGCCCGCCAGGCTTTGGACGCCGCCGCGAGCGAAGGGCTTCCCAACTACTTCGACGACCAGCGGTTCGGCTCCGTGGGGCAGTCGGGCGATTTCATCGCCCGGGCGTGGTGCGCGGGCGACTACGAGCGGACCCTATGGCTCGCCTTGGCCGATCCCAACCCGCACGACCGCTCCCAAACGCGGGCCCAGCGCACCCTGCTCCGCGAGCATTGGGGCGACTGGCAGCGTTTGGCTGCCAAGCTCCAGCGCACCCCGTGGCGAGATATCCTGTCCCATCTCACGCGGCATCCGACCGACTTCCGCGGCGCCGTGAGCAAGCTCCGCCAGGACGTGCGGAGTCTCTATCTGGCGGCATTCCAGAGTCTCCTTTGGAATCGCATGCTCGCGGAGCTGCTCCAAGCCCGCCTGGCGGCCGACCGCCTGGTTCTCATCCCTGTGGCCGGACAGCCGATGCCCTTTCCGTGTGGTCCGGAGTCGGATGCGTTGGCGGGCCTCCGGACCGTCGAGTTGCCGCTGCCTTCGGCGCGGAGCCGCCGCGATCTTGAACCCTGGCAAGAGCCTGTGGAGCGAGCCCTCGCTCCGTTCGGGATCACGGTAGGGCAACTCCGCGTGAAGTACCCGCGCGACAGCTTCTTCTCGAAAGGCGCCCGCCCGGCCCTATTCGTCCCTTCACGGATCGACTGCCGGATCGACCACGACGAACTCCACGGCGGACGCAGGAAGATCGTCCTTGCGTGCGAGTTGCCGCGGGGCGCCTATGCCACCGTTCTTACAAGGCGAATCGCCGCGGCGGCCGAGGCTCACCTGCGATAATCCCAGGTGCCCGATGCCATGTTGGGCGTGGACGGCGCCGGGGCGGCCGACGGCGCGTAGTCGGACGTGTTGCCCGGGCGGTAGGGCTCGTCCTCGGCCCCGGACGACGACGCCACGGGACTGGTCGCCGACCGGTACGGCGACGTGCCCGCCGGGCTGTAACCCGTGTTACCGGGGCGATAGTCGCTGCTCGGCGGGTTGTAGCCCGTGTTGCCGGGCGAGTAGCTGCTCCCCGGCGTCGTGCCGCTCGACGAGGAGGGCGCGTCGGTGGAGGGGTAATCGCGATAGCTCGGCGTGGCCGCAGGCCGCTCGTAGCCTGCTGAACCGGCTGGCCGCGACGCCGCGGGACTGGCGTAGGGATTCGCGTAGGGATTTACCCCGCTATTCGCGCTGCGATCCGCCGCCGGCGCACTCGTGTCCGCCGGCCTCGACCCGCGGCTCCCCGACGAGAACGGATCGCTCACGCCGCCCCGCGATCCCACCGGAGAAGCGGGATTTGCGGAACTCGCTGCGGAAGCACTATAGGGATTGGCGGCAACGGCCGCGGTGGTGTCCATCGGGTCGCGACCGCCACTGAGTGGGTCGCGGGCGCTGGCGATCGGATCATAGGACCCGCTTGAACGAGCAGGGCTGCTGTAGCGACTCGAGACCCCTGCGAGAGGATCGGACGTCGTCCCGGAGCGGTCGCTCCCAACACCGGACCGATCGAGCCCCGAGGCGCCAGGGCTGGCACCGGCAACGCTGCCCCGGTCGGCCGTGACACCGTACCGGTCGGCCGCTGCGCCGTAGCGGGGGACGATCGCTCCCGCCTGCGACGCATTGGCGGTCGCCGAGGGCACGGAGGATGTCGAGGGCGTGTACGCGGTCGAGGGGGACGTGTAATCCCTGGCCCCGGAGAGGAATCCCGACGCGGTCGGCGTCGAGGAACGAGCCGTTGCCGAGTCGGTCGTCGGATACGAGGAGCCGACGCCCGCAGGGCTCGCCCCGGCCGGGGTGGCCCGGCTTTGGGCGGCGTAGGCCGGATTGGAGTAGGACCCCCGTTGCGGACTCACCACAGGATCGATCCCTGCGGTCGTCCCAGCCGTCGCCCCGTATCCCGAGGTCGGAGCGCCCGGAATCGCCGAGGAACTTCCGGCCGGCGTCGTGAAGCTCGTGGGCGTGGCCGCATACTTCGAAGATGCGGACGGCGCCGCGCTGGAACGGGCCGCCAGGCTGCTGGCAGCCGGGGCGCTCGTGCTCGCCGGAGGCGTCGCCTGCGTCGACGGCTTCGGAGGATACTGGGGCTTCGAATCGTTCGCCGCGGTCTTGCCGGCGAAGGGATTCGTCTTCCAGAATGCCAAACTGTTGTTGCCGCTCGATTGGCAACCCGCCAGACCGAACAGTGCGATCACGGCCAACGCGAACTGCGCACGCTGGATCCCCATGGCTGAAGTGTCCTTCTGGAAACCGGACATCGAGACGGGCCGAGAAAAGTCGCCCGACGACCTCCGTGTCGAATTGATATCACCAGGTCCTCGTCCTTGAGGACTCCCGTCGGCTCACGAGAAGCATTCCCACTCCTGTCAGACCATGACGGTCCGGCAGGATATGTGTTCCGTTTCGCTTATATCGACCCCCACGCTCGTTCGGATTAGGTAAACGAGGCAACTAGACTGGGTTTTAGGGGGGAGCGGCTCCACGGATTCGCGGCGGATTATAGACGCTCTCCGAGGGCGGTCAATAACAGTTTGGGTACGTGTTCAGCGGAATGAAGTGCGATTAGAGGAAGGGAAAAGGAAAAGCCCTGGGAAAATGGGAACGGCAAGAAGCGGTGCCCCGATCCCACAATTCGGTTCTTCCGGCTCTGGGTGCGAAAACCACTTTGGAGTGCGGCGACCTGTCGCCGCTTTCCTTTGGCCGATAACAAGTTGCAGCGCTCGAAAGCGGCGACCAGTCGCCGCACTCCCAAGGCGCATCTGCCGCGTTTCGCACCCAAAGCCGGAACAACCCACCATTCTGAAAGGGAGCCCTCTCCTGTTCTTTTTCCATTTTTCCCAATTTTCTCCTTTTTCCTTTTCTCTTTCGACAACGTCATGCGTCGGACGGCTTATCGCCCTTCCGCTCCTGCCGGTCGATCTCGGCGCTCGTCGAGCGGAGGGCCAGCGGCTGCGTGGCGAACACGTAGTCCAACCGCAGGCCGCTGGGATCGGGAGGCCGGCGTCCCGCGCGGGCCCCCCACGCGACGCGACTCGCTTGACAGCGGGGGAGGACGCTAAACACAATGGGCAGGACAAGCGAAGGGGAACGACGGGCGGCAGCACGCGCGGCGCAGCGGACGAGGGGTGATGCGTCGGATCGCCAAGGAAGAGTTTTTTCGCTATTTTCCCATCAGCGACCGGCAACGGGTGTGGGATCTCTACGTGGCCGGCGTGGGGCGGATCGTGCGCGCCTATCGCGGCTCTCCGGACCGCGGGCACCCCAGGCCGTATTACTACGTCTGGGAAACGGGGCGGGTGTTGGATCAGTACGGGCTGGCCTACATCACGCAGGGACAAGGGGAGTTCGAGTCGGCCTCCGTGCGGCGGACGGTGGTCGATGCCGGCACCGTCTTGCTGTTGTTGCCCGGCGAGTGGCATCGGTATCGGGCCGGTGCCAAGGTGTGTTGGAGCTACTACTGGGTCCATTTCGGCGGCGGATATCTTGACCGCCTCGTGGAGCGGGGCGTACTGAGCCCGGACCGGCCGCTGTTCAAGACGGGGATCCAGCAGAATCTCCTTCGCTCCTATGCGTCGTTGGTGGAACGGGCACGCGCCGAGCCGCCCGGCTTCCAACAAATGATGTGCGGCAACATCCTGGAGATTCTCGGGGCGGCCCTGGCTTGCGACGGCGCCCAGACGGAATCGGAACGGCTCGGCACCCTGGTGCGTCAGGCGACCGTGCTCCTGGAGCATCGCATGGCCGAGGACGTGGACCTCCGGGAGCTGGCCGCCTCGCTGGAGGTCAGCTACGACGGATTCCGGCACGCCTTCAAGAGGCACACCGGGCTGGCGCCCCACCAATATCTCCTGCAACTGCGGATCCAGCGGGCCCGGGAGCTCCTGTATGGCACCGAGATGACGGTGCGTCAGATCGCCGCCTCGCTGGGGTTCGTGGATCCCTACTACTTCTCCCGGGCGTTTCGCAAGATGACGGGCCGGTCGCCCAACCGCTGGCGGGCGGAAAGCCAGGCTGCTCCCTTCGACCGTGCTCCGGAAAACCCAACGCCGGCCCGCTGAACAAGGCGTCGGGCCACCCGGCCATGATGGACAAAATGGTCCGGAGGATGGGATCTTTGGAAACCCGGGGCTAGGGTCGGCATCCGGTAGGTTAGAATCAGACCACCCAATCCGCGGCAGATCCTACGTGGCTGCTCTGAGGCAAGAGTCCGATGCCCCACGCCTACCAATTGGCTGTCCCCGATTACCTGGTCCTGGCCGCCCT
>CAYSGY010000005.1:0-28716 GCA_964430315.1 uncultured Planctomycetaceae bacterium | reverse complement strand
GTGGGATGGATTGCCTGGCGGTGCAAACACGGCGCGACGACCGTAGAGGGGTATTTTCTGGCCGACCGGTCGGCCCCGGGCTGGCGCGTGGGACTGTCGTTCATCGGGGCTTCGATCAGCTCGCTGGGATTCCTGGCGTTTCCCGCCTCAGCCTATCGCAGCAACTGGGGGGGTATTATTCCCTTCCTGATGATGCCCATGGTGGCCGTCCTGGCCGACTTGATCTTCCTGCCGCTCTACCGAAGGTTGGGGATCGCGTCGGGCTACGAATACCTCGAACGCCGGTTCGGGACGCTTGCCCGGCTGTACGGAAGCTCGATGTTCCTGCTGTTGCAGGTCGGGCGCATGGGCCTGATCCTGGTCTTGCTGGCCATTCCGCTGAAACTGCTGACGGGCATGAGCCCACCCCAGGCGATCCTGCTGTGCGGCCTGGTGATGACGGCCTTCGTGGTCTTCGGCGGACTCGGCGCGGTGCTGTGGATCGACACGCTGCAAACCCTGACGCTGGCGGTGGGCTCGCTCTTGTGCATCGGCCTGATCTGCGGGTCGCTTCCCGAGGGGCTGGGCACGGTTTTCTCCGTGGGCCTGCGCGACGCGAAGTTCTCGCTGCCTCCCTGGCACCAGCCGGGGGCGAGCCTTGCCGACGATTTCAACCAGTTGACGCTCGGCGTGCTGGTGCTCTACGGCCTGGCGAGCCAGATGCTCTACTACAGCGCCGACCAGAACATCATCCAGCGCTACCTGGCCACGCGCACCAACGGCCAGGCCCGGATCGGGCTGTGGGTCGGAAGCCTGGGGGTGGTGCCGCTCTTCTGTTTCTTCTTCTTCATCGGCACCAGCTTGTACGCCTACTACCAGGCGTCGCCCGATCCGGCCGTTGCGGGCCTGCGTCCCGACGAGGTCTTTCCCCACTTCATCCTCACGCGCGTCCCGGCGGGCATCAAAGGGATCATCATCGGTGCGCTGGTGGCTGCGGCCATCTCGTCGCTCACGTCGAGCCTCAGCGCGATCTCGATGGTCTTCCAGATCGACGTCTATCGCCGGTTCCTCGCCCCGCAACGCAGTGAGGCGCACTATCTGCGCGTGGCCAAGGGAGCGACCGTCGTGGGCGGGTGCCTCGTGACCCTGAATGCCGTCGCCTTGGCCAGCGCGCCGGTCGACACGCTGCTGGACCTGGTCTTCCTCGTCTACGCCATCTTCGCCGGCGGCCTGGCGGGCCTGTTCCTGCTGGGCATGCTCTCCACGCGGGCCGAGCGACGGGGCGTGAACCTGGGGATCGCCGCGTCGCTCGCAACGAGCATCTACCTCACGTGCAGCCACTTCCAATGGCTCCTGCCGGCATCGCTGCGATGGTCGCCGCATCCTTTCTTAATCAGCGCTGCGAGCAACAGCGTGCTGTTTGTCGTCGGCTACCTGGCCAGCCTTGTTCTGGGACGGCGCACGGAGGCGGCCGCCGCCCAGGGGCTTACCATCTGGCCGGACGGGCGGCCGGCCCTCGCCGCCCGAACTCCCGTCGAGAGGGAAACGTTGCCATGAAGATCTGCAAACTGGAAGTCGTCAAGCTCTCGCAACCGTACCGGCGTCAGCAGGCGTGGCGGTGGTCCGGGGGCAAGGTGGATGTCTGGAACAGCGTGCTCGTGCGGCTCACGGCCGAGGACGGCACCACGGGCCTGGGCGAAATCGGCGACGGCCATTTCGTGCCCGACGTCGCCGAGTCGCTCGCCGTGTTCTGCTCCCGGATGCTCAAGGACCTTTCGGTCTTCGACACGAACCTGCTCTGCGATCGGCTCTACAAGGCTGGGCATTTCTGGGGACGGCGAGGGTTGGCCCTGGGCGTGGCGGCCGGCATCGAGACGGCTTGTTGGGATATCCAGGGCAAGCTGCTGGGCCAGCCGGTCTATCGCCTGCTGGGCGGCGCGTTTCGCAGCCGGCTGCGCACCTACGCCTCGGGCGGAATGGAGCAGAGCGACGCCGACCTGGCCGCCGAGTTGAAGCGGCACGTCGAGGACGGTTTCACGGCCGTCAAGGTCCGCGGCGGGTATCCCGACCCGGCCCGCGACGAGCATGTGATGGCCGTGGCCCGGGAGGCCGTGGGGCCCGGCATCGACGTGGCGATCGACGCCGGCCAGGGCTACGTGCCCCGGCCGTGGTCGATCAAGACGGCCTTGGACGCGGCGCGGCGTCTGGCCCCCTATCGGCCGATGTGGCTGGAAGAGCCGGTGCGGACCGACGACGTGGCGGGCTATGCCGAGGTGTGTGCGGCCGCCCCATTCCCGATTGCCGGCGGCGAGAACCTCAGCGGCATGGTCGAGGCCCGGGAACTGATCGACCGCAAGGCGTTCGACGTGGTGCAAGCCGACATCACCCATGCCGGCGGCATCACCGAGACGCGCCGCATCGCCGACTACGCCCACGCCCACGGCCTGGCATGGGCCCCGCACGTGTTCCGCAGCGGCGTCGGGTTCATGGCCCACCTCCACCTCTGCACCGCCCAGCCCAACACGCTGATCTTCGAGTACAGCCGCCAGGCCGCGTTGCGCGACGAGCTGGTGATCGAGATGCCGCGGTTCGAGGACGGGTATCTGTATCCCGTGGACCAGCCGGGGCTGGGCGTGCATCTGCCCGACGAAGTGCTCCGCGAGTATGCCTATCGGCCCGGCACAGAACAGTGGTTTTCGGTGGAAGGGTTTCGCGAGTGATCGGACGCATGTTGATTGCCCTGCCCTTGTTGTCGATCGACGGCGTGCCCGGGCCGGCGTTGCTGCACCTGAGCGACTACGGCCGCCAGGTCCCGTTGTCGGGCTATGCCTGGTTGTATCGCGACTCGCCGCAGTCGAAGTGGACGCTGATCGACACGGGCACCGAATCGCTCGATGCGGCCAACGCCGGCCGGCCGCCCGAACGCCGCTGGAAGGCCCGGCCGTTGGTCGTGGAACTGGCCAAGCACCAGGTGGCGATCCGGGACATCGGCGACGTGCTGCTCACCCATCTCCACCACGACCATTGCGGCTCGATCGAGCAGATGCCGGGTGCCCGGTGGCACGTTCCGCGCAAGGAGTGGGAGTTCGTCAACGATCCGGCCAACGGCGACCTGGTGCCGGAGCCCGTGTTTCCCCGCGCCCTGTTCCCACGCATGGCCGAGCATGGCGTCGTCCTGATGTCCGACGGCGACCGGCCGGTGCCCGGCCTGCGGGTCCGGCACCTGGGCGGGCACACCCCCGGCCTCATGGCGGTGGAAGTCTACGACCGGGCCGGGCAATTGCGGGTCGTGCTCGGCGGCGACGTGATGCCGCTTTTTGAAAACCTGTCGCGGGCCATTCCGCCGGGCACGCTTTGGCACTGGGGGGAGTGCAAGCGGGCGTTAGAACGTCTGGGGGCCTACGGCGTCCCCGTGCTGCCCAGCCACGACGTCCGGCTGCTCGAACAGTATCCCGGGGGAGTGATCCTGCATGACTGACGCGCAAGGTATCCACGGCGTGATCCCGGTCCTGCCGGTCCCGTTCGCCGACGACCAGTCGCTCGACCTGCCGGCCTTCGCCGTCATGGTCCGCTGGGCGCTGGGCCGGCCGGTCGACGGCCTGGCCCTGTTCGGCCTGGCCAGCGAATACTGGAAGCTGAGCGACGACGAGCGGCTGCAACTGACCGAAGCGTTGACCGCCACGGTCGATCGCCGCAAGCCGGTGCTGGTGAGCGTCACCGACAGCGCCCGCTATCATGCCGAACGGTTTGCCCGCAAGGCCGCGTCGAGGGGCGTCGACGGGCTGATCGTCATGCCGCCGCACTTCATGTCGCCGAAGGCCGACCGGGTGATCGACCACTGCCGGGCCGTGGCCGACGCCGTGGCACCGCTGCCGGTGGTGGTGCAGTATTCGCCGGCGTACATCGGCGTGTCGTTCACCGCCGAGGTCTTCGTGCGTATGCACGAGCGTTCGCCCAACATCGGCTACGTGAAGGTCGAACCGCGCCCGCCGGGGCCGATGATCGACGCCATCCGCACGGCCTCCGCCGGCCGGCTGACCTGCCTGATCGGGCAGGGCGGCCTGACGTTGGCTGACTGCCGGCCGCGCGGAATCGCCGGCATCATGCCGGGCGTGGGCGTCGTGGAGGTCTACCGTCATCTTTGGGAGGGCCTCGGCGCCGATCCGGTGAGCGACGCCACCTGGGACCTGAACGACCGGATGGTCGCCATGATGTCACACATCGTACCCACGATCGACATGTGGGTCGCCGCGGAGAAGCAGTTGCTGGCGTGGCGGGGCGTGATCGACCGGCCCTTGCTGCGTGAGCCGTCGAGCCGTCCTGAGCCGCGGTTCTTCGAGGTCTTGCGTCAGTGTTTCCGGCGGCTGGAACCTTGCTTGTGACTGCAGAGCGGGGAATTGAGGATCTACAATGTCGCTCGACAACTGACACGGGTAATTCTGTGATGCATCGGACGCGATGGTTGAAGGCATTTGTCTCGGTTTTCACGGTCCTGGCGCTGGCGAGCCCGACCGCCCGTGCAGCAACAATCGACGTCACGAGCTTCGGCGCCACCGGCGACGGCATCGCCGACGACAGCCCGGCGATCGCCAAGGCCCTGGAGGCTGCTGTCCAGGCGGGCCCGGGTGCAACACTCGTCTTTCCCAAGAGAGTCTATCGCATGGATGCGGTCAAACGTGGCGGCGGTTACTACTTCGACCTCAAGAAGCTCGAACGGCTGACCGTCGAGGGCAACGGATCGACCCTACGCCTCCACCCGCACGCCGGCATCTTGTTCGTCCAGGAGTGCCGCCACGTCGCCTTTCGCGGTTTCATCATCGAGCACGACCCGCTGCCGTTTACTCAGGGCACGATCCGCGAGGTCGACACGGAACATGGTGAATTCACCCTGGCGATCGACGATGGCTACGGCGTGCCGCCGGCCCGAGTCCTCGGAGCGGCATACCGCGTCGGTACTTCCCATCAACAGTCCGGTTTTCACGGCCTCCGCTATTGGGGCGTGGTGATGGATCCCGTGGAACCGCACCGGCGGTGGGGTGTGAACGATTTCCTTCATGTCGACGCCCTGATGGCGGTCGACAACCAGCCGCGCATGCGCCGGATCAAGCTCACGGAGGCACACGTCAAGCTGCTTACCCCCGTTCGCCCCGGCGATCGCTTCTTCCTCCCGCTCCTGGCCACGGAAGACGGCCGGCCCATCGCCCAGGCGAACGTCCGCATCGTACGCTCGTCCGACTGTTCGGTGGAAGACGTGACGATGTACTCGGGGTGCAATGGAATGGATTTCGGCATCGGACGCAACGAGGGCCTCATCACGCTCCGCGGTGTGAAGATCATGCTCAAGCCGGGCTCCCGGAATCAGACCACGACATGGCGCGACGGGATGCACTTCAAAGACAACCGAATCGGTCCGGTCATCGAGGACTGCTACTTCGAAGGCTTGCAGGATGACAGTATCAACATTAGCGCCTCGACCGCCATGGCCGCCCAGCAAGTCTCGCCCACCGAGTTCCTCCTCGTCGGCGTCCAATTCGACCCGGGCGATCGCGTGTTGGTCTGCCACCCCACCTCCGGACGCAGGACGGAAACCGTCGTGCAAAGCAGCGAGCGTCGCCCCGGCGCCCTCCTTCGCGTCGTCCTGAAAGACCCTGTGGGCGACGTGGTTCCCGGCCGGAAACAGGAGACCGACGTTCTCTCCACGCACTTCTACAACATGACCTACGCCAACGACGGTTTCGTCGTCCGCAACTGCACCTTCAAGCCCCAACGCATCCGAGCGATTCTCGTGCGGGGATGCCACGGTCTGGTCGAGGGTAACACGATCGAAGGCGTCGGAGGCCACGGCATCGCCATGCTCAACGAAATCGGATATTTCTATGAGGGACCCTTCCCGCGGGACTGCGTCATCCGCAACAACACCATTCGCAATACCCAGGGCTATCCCATCCTCATCGGCACGAGCCTCAGCAGCCGGGCCCCGAAAGTCGCCCAGACCGGTAACATCCGGGTCGAAAACAACACCATCCAAACGCGGCCCCAGCAGTCGGCGATCGTCGTCAACGTGGCGGAGAACGTCGCGATCACCGGTAACCGCATCCTGGATCCCGATGGCAAGGAAATCGGTCGAAAGGGCATCCGGGTCGCAAATTCAACCAACGTAAGCGTTTCCGATTCCGCGACGCCTAACCAAACACAATGACGTTTCTCTGAACACACCGGAGTATTATGAGTTCTGCCCAACGACGCACTTGCCTGGTCACGGGAGCTAGCCGCGGCATCGGTCTTGGAATCGCCCAGGATCTCGACCGCCGCGGATATCGCCTGGCCCTGACCGCCCAGTCGGCCCAGAGCCGCCAACTCCTGTGCGAGAAGCTGGAGTCGTTCGCCGCCCACGACCATCTGCCGGTCCTGTGCGATGTGGGCGACGAGCAACAGATCCTGGCGTTGTACGCCCGGATCGACGCGGCCTTCGGGCAACTCGACGCCGTGGTGGTCAACGCGGGCATTCACCGCCAGGAGCCGTCGATCGACATTGCCGCGGCCGATTGGGACCGGCTCTTCGCCATCGACGTGCGAGGCGCAATGCTCTGCTGCCGGGAAGCCGCCCGACGCATGGCGGGCCGGGGCGGCAGCATCGTGGTAATCGGCTCGATCGCGGGGGAGCGGGCGACCCCGCGCCGGGCATGTTACTGCGCGGCCAAGGCGGCCGTGCATGCCTATGTCGAAAGCGTGGCTCCGGAGTGGGGACCGTTGGGAATCCGGATCAACGTGGTTTCGCCCGGCCCGATCGACACCGAGTTCCTGGCCGGGGCTCTGCCCGACCCGGAGGCACGCGAGGCGTTGGGCCGGCGAGTGCCGGTGGGCCGGCTGGGCACGGCCGAGGACGTGGCCGCCGCGGTCCGGTATCTTCTCGACGACGAGGCCGGCTTCGTGACCGGCGCGGTGTTGCGCGTGGACGGCGGACGGATCTGGACGTGAACCACCCGCCTTTGTCCAAGGGGTCTCCGGCCTGTGAACGCATCCTTCAACAACCAGAGGTCTTTCCCATGGCACACGCTTATCCTTCACAACCCTCGGTAGCAGCGTCTCTCAGCCGCCGGCGATTCCTGGGGACCTGTGCGGCGGGCCTCTCCGCAGCGGCCGTATCGCCCGCGCCGGGAACGGCCGCCCCGGCGGCCGGCGGCAAGCCGGCGCCCACGGCCCCATTGGCCATGTGGGCCCTGACCGGCAGGCTTAAGCCGGACGACGTGAACCGGCAGCTCGACGCCTATGCCCGGGCCGGCTGGGGAGCGGTGCTGTATCCGCGATGGGGCGCGGAGGTCGAGTATCTCACCGACGAGTGGTTCGAACGGATCCGCTACCTCGTCGAACAGGCCGCCGCCCGCTCGATGGAGATCTGGCTCTACGACGAATTCTGCTGGCCCAGCGGACACGCCAAGGGGCTGGTGGCCGAGGATCATCCGGAACTGGCGGCCCAGGTGTTGTGCGTCAACCCCGACGGGAGCAGCCGGATCGACACCATGCCGGCCAACGCCAACCTCCTGACCAAGGCGGCAACCGAGCGTTTCCTAGCCCTGACGCACCAGCGTTACGCCGCGACCGTCGGCCAGCATTTCGGCAAGACGGTGCGGGCGATCTTCACCGACGAGCCGTCGCTGCCCTCGCAGCACCAGCCGCGAGCCAAGGGCGACAAGTCGTGGCGCCTGATGTGGTCGGAGACGCTGAATCAAGCCCTGGGAGGCGATTTCGTCCGGCGCCTGGCCGCGGCCGGGAGCAAGGTGGCCGACTCGCCTCTGTGGCGCGACTACTGGGCCGCCTACGCCAAGGTCTATCACGACGCCTGGACGAAGCCCATTTCCGACTGGTGCCAATCGCACAAGCTCCCCATGTCGGGCCACCTTCTGGGCGAGAACGGCTTCGGCGAGCACGTGGCCAACTACGGCAGCCTCCGCATGCAGCTCCGCGAATTCCAGTTCCCGGGGATTGACGAGATCAGCACGCGGTGGGAGGTCGACAAGTGCGAGGCGATGACCCTGGCCGCCATTGCCGAGTATCCGGGCCGCGAGCGGATGTGCGAAGTCTTCGCGTTGGGACCGTGCTTCATGCAGATGGACACGATGCGGAAGATGGTCGACCTGTGCGCCTCCTGCGGCGTGGACCGGTACGTGATGGCCGTGAGCCACTTCGATCTGCGGGGCAATTACTTCAACCGCGGGTGGCTGAGCGTGCTCAGCCCGCAGCAGCCGTGGTTCCGCGACTTCGCCCGTCCCTTCGCCGAGTACCTGGCCGAGGCCGCCCAACGGGCCCGCAAGGCCCAGCCGCTGGGCGTGCCGTGGCCCACGGACGAGGAACTCTGGGCGGTGGCCGGCCCTGCGCCGCGCAGCTCGCAGGCGTTGAAGGAGATGACGAAGAAGTTCCAGGACGAGGCCCGCGAGGCAATTCGCGCCCGTGTGCCAAGTCCCCCCGCCGCCTCCACCGGGCCTCGTGCCAGGCTGGAAGCGGACTGGACCTTCGAGCCGGTGGGCTTGAACTCGATTCGCATTGACGGGCCATCGCTAGTGATCCAGGATTTGCCGTCCACGGCCGAGCTGTCGGTCCAGGTCCAACTCGTGAAATCCCTGCGGATCAACGGCAAGCCGGTGGACCTGACGGCCGCCCCGGCCGACACCCAGTTCGACCTCAGCTACCGCCGCGTAAACGTGGCGAAGCTCCTGCGAGTGGGCGAGAACAAGATCGAAGTCCGGACCGACGAGCCCAAGCCGCTGCCGTTCCTGCCCGCGCTCATCTTGTGGGGCAATTTCGCCGTGGACGCGAAGCGGCGGCTCATCGCCTCGCCCAAGACGTTTGCCCTCGGCGATTGGCGATTGCAGGGCTACCCGTGCTTCTGCGGAGTGGGCCGCTATCGGACCGCGGTTCAGTGGCCCAAGGCGCCTTCGCGGTTGGCCTTGAACACCGGCGGCTACCCGGCCCGCGTCGTGGTCAACGGCCGGGAGTGTGGCCGGCGGCCGTGGGGCCCGTTCGAGTTCGACCTGCGCGGGACGGCGCGGCCCGGCAACAACGAGATCGTCGTCGAGGTCGCCGGCACGATCGGCCACCTGTTCGTGCCGTCCGCGGCGCCCGCCGTGGGGCTGCTCGATGCGTGGCTGATTGGCTGAAACCAGGACACCGATTCCTCTTGAACTGAGGGTACCATGCTTGCTTGCACTTTGCTCCTCGGCGCCGTGCTCGGGGCCGACGCCGCCCCGCCCACGGTCATCGAAACCCCTCGCGTGTCGATCGGCTTGAACCGGCACGGGGGCATCTGCTCGATGTTCGACAAGAGGACCGGGCGGGAGTTGTTCCACGTGTCGGACAGGACGCCCTTGTTCCGGCTCGACTTCTCCGATGGAGACTATGCGAACCCCACGCTCAAGATGTGCCACGCTCTCCAGGCCGACCAGGTGCGAATGGAGCCGTCGCCGCGTGGCGTGAAGATCACGTTTCGGGGATTCCAGGGCCGGCCGATCGTGGTGATTTGTACGATCTCGGCCGGCGATGACGACCTGGTCCATTTCGGCTTCGAGGCGGTCTTGCCTCCGGGCATGGTCCTGGAATCGGTCTCCTATCCGCTGATGACGGTCGGGTCGCCGTTGACCGCGGGCGGAGATGGCATGGTCGTGGCGGGAGCGACCAAGGGGGGTATCTATCCCTTGTCGGCCTGGAAAGAGGGGCAGACGCGGCGGTTCGATCAACCTCGCAGCCTGGCGGCCGGATTCGCTTGTTGTTACGACAACGCCGGCGGCGTCTACACGGCAACCCGCGACGGTAAGGGTTTTCACAAGAGCCTGGGCCTGAAGCGAACCGCCGAAGGGCTTGAATGGCGATGGACGCATCCGTGTTTCCACCGCGAGCGATTCACGCTGGCCTACGACATCGTGCTAGGCGCCTTTGCCAGCCCCCAGAGCGAACGCCCGACGGATTGGCGCGACGCAGCCGACCTCTACAAGGCCTGGGCGGTGAAGCAGCCGTGGTGCGGCAAGACCTTCGCGCAGCGGGAGGATCTGCCCGCGTGGCTGAAGCAGGGGCCGGCCATGGTGCGTTTCACCCGGGCCTGGCTCTCGCGCCCGGAGTCGATCGAGGCGTGGTATCGCGACTATTGGCAGAAGGAGTTTCCTCGCAGGTCTCCTTTGATCGCCGCGTACTGGGGCTGGGAGCACGTCGGCAAGTGGGTCGGCCCGCAGTACTTCCCGGCGTATCCCTCCGACAAGCAGTTCCAGCGCCTGGTGCAACTGGGCCGGGACATCGGCTCGCATACCTTCCTTTGGCCCTCGGGATATCACTTCAGCCTCAGCTATGGAAAGCGGCCCGACGGCAGCTTCCTCTGGGACAACCGCCGTCAACTCGATTCGGTCGCCGGGCACGCGGTCGTCGATCGCGCGGGGAGGTTGTTCCTCCGCGATTGCTGGTGGTTGCGCGGCGGCCAGCACGCGGCGCTTTGCCCCGGCGATCCCTGGACCATCGACTGGCTGAACCGGTCGGCGGTCGAGTGCGCCCAGCATGGGGCGGAACTGATTCAAATCGACCAGGTCGTCGGCGGAGAAAGCCCGATCTGCTACAGCCAGTGCCACCATCATGCGCCCGGTCCCGGCCCCTGGTCGGCCGAGGTCTTTCGCCGGCAACTGCAAAGCATGGCCCGCGAGTGCCGGGCCGTGGAGCCGGACACGGTGCTCGGCTTTGAAGAGCCTAACGAGTGGTTCCTCCAGGAGATCGGCATCCAGGACTATCGCGACTGCGACCTGATCTGGCGAGGAGAGGAGCCCGCTTCGGTCTTCGCCTATCTCTACCACGAGTACGTGCCCACGCTGTTCCAGAGCAATCGATCGCAGACGGGCCACGATCCGTGGGCGCTGGCCTGGTGCCTGGTCAACGGCCAGATTCCTCACTTGGCGGCCCGTCTTGGGCTCGGCCCCGGACCGATGATCGCCGACGGCGGGTTCGAGCAGTCCTACGACGAGGGCTCCGTCGAGTTCCCGCGGACGATGCTCTTTCCCGGCGGCCCCTTGTGCAGCGGCGAAACGGAGATCGACCGCGATCGCCCGCACAGCGGCCGGGCGTGCCTCAAGCTGTTCAATCACACGTCCGACGGCCACGCCATGGCGGCTCAGAACTACGAAGTCTCCGAGTTCCTCCGCTCGGGCCGGACGTATCGCCTCAGCGTCTGGATGCGAAGCAGCCGGATCGCCAGCCCGAACGGCCTGGTGCTCAAGGCCCTTGCGCCCGGCATGAGCGATTTGCAGACCTGGACCATCCCCTATCCGGCCGATCAGGCGGAATGGAGGCAAAGCCAGCTCGATTTCGTGATGCCCGAGGGCACGACGGCGTTGCGGGTGATGCTCATCCTCAGCGGGGAAGGAACGGTCTGGCTCGACGACTTGAACATGCAGGAGGTGCTCGCCGACGGCCGGACGATCGAGGTCCGGCGGCCTGCCCTGCCCGTGGACCACGAATTCATGCGCCAGTGGATCACGCTGTACCAAGGCGAAGGGCGTCCGTACCTGCTTCTCGGGAAGATGCTCCATCCGCCGCGTCTGGAAAGCGGCCCTCTCGTCGCCGCCGGCCCCCGCCGCCTGCCGGGCGTGCTGCACAACGCCTACGAGGCCCCCGACGGCTCACAGGCCGCCGTTCTGGCCAACTGGACCTCCAGCCCGCAGCGTGTCAAGCTGACCTGGAAGGGTCCATCGTCTACGATCGACCTTCGGCCCAATGAAGTGCGATTGGTGAAGCCCGGAGGGGAATGAGGCCGGTGCCGTCGTCCGGATCATCGCAGCGCCGGCGGGGCCGACAAGGGATACGCGCCGCGTTCTGTCCGGCCTTGAATACTCAGGGCCATGGGCGGGGAGATCCCGTCGGGGTCGACGATCTGAAGGTAGAGTCGTCCGGCCTGCGGGACGCGGTCAAAACGGTCGGTGTGGCGCATCGCCTTGTTCCGATCGACCACGCCCGGTTTGGTCTGCGCGTCGGGAAAGACGGTGCGCAAGTCCAGCGTCGAAACGGCCGACCAGCTCTCTCGGCCCGACTCGTCGCAGAGGAAGTAGCGGACGTTCCACCGGTCGTAGGTCGGCGTGAGGCCGATGTTGAGCCAGTCGAGCGAGATCTCCAGGGCGTCGCCGCGCCGCGTGTTCCGGGCCGCGGTGAAGAGGTAGCGGAAGCCGATCCGGGCGTACATCCGCCGGAAGTTCTCCAGGGCCTGGGGATCGTCGAAGATGTTGTAGCCGCTCGGATTGAGGACGCCCGGCTTGCCGCTGGAGACGTTGCAGTTGCGGATCACCACGGGGTGCAGATAGTCGACCTGGTCGAGAAGGCCGGCGTAGGGCTGGAAACCGGGCTTGGGGCCGACCTGGGCCGGCTCTCCGACGACCGGCGCGACCTTCCACCGATCGCGCAGCAACTCGTAGAGCTTCACGCCGTCCTTTTCCGCCTTGTTTGCCGCGTAGTAGATCCGCTGATACGAGCGCTCGTCGTGGCCCCAGTTGTCGCGGAAGATGCCGCACAACCCCGCCTTGTTCTTCAAGGCCAAGAGATGGAAATGGTAGTCCTTGAGCGGCGCGTACAACGGCAAGTACGCCATCCCGTTCGTGGGAACCACGATCCGGGTCTCGGGAAAGTGCTTGATGAACGCGTCGGCGAAGCGGATCACGTCACCGGAGCGGGCGGGAATGAACCGCTTGGGATACGCGCCCTCGCCCCAGTAGCCGAAATGCCGCATCTCAATGCAGCGGACGAGCCTTTTGCGCGGGATCGTCTTCGCGCCGACCGTCACGGGCTGTTCGAGGTAGCCGGCAAAGGCCTGCAAGAGGGCATCGTAACGCTGGAAGAAGTAAGCGTTCTCGAAGTTCGGTTCCCAACGCTCCTTCTTATCCCAGAACGACACGTCCTTTGTGTCCTTCTGGGGGCTGGCCTGCATGGCCTCGTGGATGTAGACCGGATAGGAACAGCGGGCGCCGTCGATCATCGGACCGATCCCGCCGCTGGTCATGAAGCAGCCGATGTCGAGTTTCTGGCCGTACTGGATGCAGTAGCGGAAATGCCTGTCCAGACGCTCGAACTGGTACTTGCCCTCCTCGGTCTCGCAGTCCGCCCAACTCACCCGGATCATGGAGTTGACTGCGTGGTCGCTGACGGCAACGGCGGTCTTCACCAGCCGGGTCTCGCCGTTGCCGGGTCCGCCGTGCCAGATTTCCGTGCCGCAGCCGGCATTCTGGATGGCGCCTTCCTCAGGACCGATGACCACGGGGCAGAATGCGGCATCCGGACTTGAATCGCCTGCCTGGCAGGCTCCGGGCAGTGCCAGCGTGAAGAGGACGAGACTCTGGGCAACGGTCCGCGGCAATCTTGGCAATACTCTCATTGGCAGTTCTTGATGTGAATTCCGGGGGGCCGGCTGGCGGTCGATCGTGAAATCCTCATTCCTACTTGACGGCCTTCTTCGTCTCCATCGAGGCCCGCTCTTCCTTCGCAAAGGCCTGCCATTGGCGGTCGATCTCGGCGGCGTCGGGCACGCCGGCGTGAATCCACAGCCCGTAACGCAGGCGCAACGGTTCCTTGGGAACGATCGTGAGCGGTTCGTTCAGCGTCAGGCAGACGCCCATCCAGCCGTTGTCGCGAACATGGAACGGTGCGGGATGACGCGGGTTCGCCGGATGATCCATGAGCACGATTCCCGCCGCCTGCCGGTTGGTGATCGGCCCGGTGTAGTCGACCCAGCGGGCGGGCTTGCGAAAGGCCTCGGCCTCGTTGCGTTGGCCTTCGCTGTTGAGGATGCGCCCGCCGCCGTCGGTCACGCCGATCGTTTTGGCCATGCGAACGCCGAGCAGGCCGAAGGCGGTCTTGCCGAGCGTCACCGGCCGGTCCTGCGGGGCTTCGCACCGGAGGTCGACGATCAACCACCACGAGTTCTCCGCCCCTGGCTTCACGGTGGCCCTGCGACGTTCGATCATCACGGTCGTCCCCTTGGGGTCGTTCCAGTGGTTGAGCGTGAGCAACGACGCGCCGGGCGGGCCGTCTTCATAGTGCAGCCCCTCGCGGCACGTCTGGTGGACGATCTGCCCGGCAATCGGCCCGCCGTCGCGCCAGAAGTCGATGCCGTTGACGTCCTTGTGCGAGATCCATACCGAGGTCTGATGGCTGTGCCCGAGCGGATCCTCGGGCTTGTTCGGGTCCTGCGGCTGCGCGGTTCGGGTGAGCGATCGGCCGGGATCGCCGGGCATGTTCATCCGGGTGAGCGAGCGTCCGTCCGGCCCGACGATCGGATACCAGTAGGGACGCCGCAATTCGTGGCCGAAGTGATACCGGGTCAACTCGCGTCCCTGGTGCTCGAAGCCCGCCTGGTCGTAGGGCAGGGGCAACACCTGCATGTCGGGGACCGGTTTGGCGTTGGGCAAGGGCGACTCGGCGCCCAACACGACTGCCGAAAGGGCCAAGACGGCCGCCGTCGTCCCCCAGGCGGCCCGGGCGTTCTGGAATCGATTCATGGCATTCTCCGAGATACGTCTTACACCTTTTCCGGCACGGCGAATGGCGAGCGATAGGGATGGGCGAGCATCTGGTCGGCGGCGGCGTTGTCGAGGAATCTCTCGGCATGGGCATCGAAACGCAGCGTCGGGCCGAGGCGGTAGGTGGCGTCGGCCAGCTTCATTCCGGCAGCATCGACCAGGTGGCGTTTCATGTCCTCGAATGCTTCCTCGGCCAGCCGATCCTTGCCGAAGGCCTTGACCGGCCGGCCGAACGGAGCGTCTTTCCCCATTCGGTATGAGATGTTCCCCAAGTGCGCCAGCAGCGCCGACCGGTGTCCTTCGAGAATCTCGCCGTGGAGCTGCTCTCGCTTTCGGCTGCGAACGCAGTCGATGAAGTTGCGGAAATGCCGGCGTCCCAGGTCCGCGAAGCCGCCGACCGGAGCCCCCTCGATGGGCTCGCCCTGGGTCTTCCCGTTGCGGAAGAACTTGCCTTGCTTGATCACGCCCTCGTCGGTGTGGAACTCGACGGTCACTTGGACCGCCTTCCTGTCGACCAGGCCTCGCTGCTCGCAGAACAGCTTGAGGTCGCCGAAGTCGAAGACCGTCAACTGGGTGTTGGGCGTCTGTCCTTGATCCCGGTAGCCGAAGCGGCCGCCGAGACTGACGACGCCTCGCGGCGCGGCGTCGGCGGGCATCGCCCATCGCGCCACGTCGAGTTGATGCGTGCCAAGATTGCCGATCTCGCCGTTGCCGAAATCCCAGATCCAGTGCCATTCGTACGGTACGAGATTGGTGCGATAGGGGTGCATGGGGGCGGGGCCGACCCACAGCGGATAGTCGAGCCCGTCGGGCGGTGGCTCGGGAGTCTTCGTCCCGATGCTCAGCCGCGGACGGTAGGTGTAGGCCCGGGCCACGCGCAGCCGGCCGTACTTCCCGCGGCGCACGTCGGCGGTGAGCATGGTCCACGCCGGGTCGGAGCGTCTTTGCGTGCCGTGCTGCACGATGCGGTCGTACTTCCGCGCCGCTTCCACGATCCGGCGGCCTTCGACGACGCTGTGTCCGCAGGGCTTCTCCACGTGAACGTCCTTGCCCGCCTGGCAGGCCCAAATGGCGATCAGCGCGTGCCAGTGGTTGGGCGTGGCGATGGAGACTGCGTCGAGCGACTTGTCGTCGAGTGCCCGTCGAACGTCCTGCACGCACTGCGGGGTCTTGCCGCCAAGCCTGGTTGCCACAGCGCTTCGCGAGGCGAAGAGCCGGCTGTCGGGATCGACGAGGTACGCGATCTCCACGTCCTTCATCTCGCCGTAGGCCTGAAGGTGCGCCTGCCCGCGGCCCTGGATGCCCGCCACGGCGATGCGCACGCGGTCGTTGGCGCCGAGGACGCGGCCCGCGGCCTTCGTCCCCGCGACGACCAGTCCCGCGGAGATGCCGGCCGCGGCGGCACGATGGAGGAAGCTGCGGCGATTGTGGCGAGCCATCATGGACCTTTCTACCGCGATTCGTCGAAGAGTCTTGCCCAATGGCCCTCGCGATAGGTTCGCGTGGTCAGGACATCGGCGTCGGGGGCATCGAGGAAGCGTTCCCGGGCGGGGTCGAAGGCCAGTTGCCGGCGGCCGGTGCGCGCCAGGATGTTGGCCAGGTGGGGCAAGGCGGCCGAGAAGTGCCCGATCTCGATATTGGCGCACGGCCGCCGTGAGTTGCGGAAGACGCCGGCTGCCGAACGCAATAGACCCGGACGGACGTTCGCAAAATGAGCCGGTCGGCCACGATGGCCGGCGTTGCCATGCACATGTCGTCCTCGGCCAGCTTATTGGTGTGGAGCAACTCGAACTTGTCACCGGCGCGGAGCACGAACGTGACGCCGTCCTCGTTCAGGCAGAAGACCTTGCCGTTGTAGGCCCAGGGCGAAACGGTGAAGCGGAGCCCTCCCGGCAAGCGCTGGGCCCCGAAAACGGGTTCGCCCGTGAGGGACTGAAAACAGGCCAACAGGCCGCGATCGTAGAGCACGTACAACCGATTCTCGTAGACCAGAGTCGTCGGATTGTAGGGCGCCGCCTTGGGCTGGCACCAGGCGATCCACGCGTTGCTCGTCTGCCCCTCGGGAAGCGAAATGTCGCCCGACGCGCCGGGCCGGATCGCGTACAGGGGGCGACTGCGGTCGTTGACGTAGCCCGAACTCACGTACAGCAGGTCGCCGTCGGCATAGGGTGTGGCGATGGTGATGCTCGACATGCCGGTGAACCACCACAGCAGCTTCCCCTCCAGGTCATAGGAGCGCACCTTGCCGGTGCCCAGGGTGACGATTTCTGTGCGGCGGCCGTTCCGCCAGACAAAGGGCGTGGACCAGTTGCTCTTCTCGTCGCGCACCTTGCGCCACACGTCCTTGCCCGTGCGTTTGTCAAGGCAAAGCAGATACGACTCCGTGTCGTTGTCGTTGACGAGGTACAGGCGATCGCCGTGCAGGGCGGGCGACGCGCCGGTGCCCCAGCCGTTGCGGATCGGAACGGGGTCGAACCGGCGCGACCACACGGGATGGCCGTCAAGGTCAAAGCAGAACATGCCCAGATTGCCGAAGTAGGCGTAGACGCGCTCGCCGTCGGTGACGGGCGTTTCCGAGGCATAGCTGTTCTTGAGGTGGATCGGGCCGGGCGGCGAGCCCAGATGCACCGTCCGGCCCCAGAGTTCCTTGCCGGTCGCCAGATCCAGGCAGAGCACTCTGTACTCTTCCTGCACCTTGGGCGCGTCGGGCCGGTTTCCTCCGAAGTAGAGGCCCTTCTTGGGCTCCTCCAACTCGCCGCGGTTCACGGCCGTGGTCAAGAAGATCCGATTGCCCCACACAATCGGCGAGGACCACCCCCGGCCCGGCACGTCGGTCTTCCAAGCGATGTTCTCGGTGGCCGACCAGCGATCGGGGAGATTCGGCCCGTCGGCCACACCACGCGATTCCGGCCCGCGGAACTGCGGCCAGTGCTGCCCGGTCTGCCCCGACAGCGAAGACGCGTTCCATGCGAGAACGAGCACGACGAGAACGGGACGACAAGTCGCTTTCTGATTAAGACGGTGTCTCATGTTTCTCTCAAGCGGACGGGAATCAGCCGGGGCCCGCACCAGCCGCTATTTCGCCGAGGTCGTGATGGCCGAAAGGAGGACTTCCTGAACCATCCGTTCATGGGCAAGGGGATAGGGATTCGCGATCTCGCCGCGGACGATCCGGGCAAGTTCGATCAGTTGATCGTCGTATCTTCCCGGCATCGGCGGGAACGTGACTTCCTGATAACCCTTCTTGAACGAGTCGCGTGGGGCGGCCAGTGCAAGCTGGAGCTTGAGGGGCTGCGGAGGACGCAGGTCGAACGTCTCCAGCGGGCGAATGTCGATTGTCCCCCGGTCGCCGCACACGACCAACTGCCGCCGCTTGTAGCCCTCCACCTCCAGCGACGCCGTGCGGATCGTCACCGTGGTCCGCGGATACTCGAGCACCGCCAAGCCGTTGTCGTACACGTTTACGTCGGGCTCGATCTGACGCTGGTAGGACGTCACCCGGTCGGGCTTGCCGAGCATGCTCACCACCAGATCGATCAGGTGGCAGCCGAAGATGTACATGCTTCCGCCGCGAAACTGCCCGAGCCACTTCCGGTAGGCAGGCGTTTGTTCGCGGCTCATGACGGCGTGGATCTCGAAGACCTGGCCCAGCCAGCCTTCGCGGACCGCGCGCTGGCAGAATTGCACGGCGGAGTTGTTTCGGTACATGTAGCCCAACTGCACGGCCAGGTTCCGCCGTCCCGCCTCGTCCAGCAGCTTCTTGAACGGTTCGATCGTCTCGCCGCCCGGCTTGTCGAGGTGGAGATGCATGCCGGCCTCGACGCACCGCAGACCGGCGGACGCCAGGTCGACGACCTCGGTCTCCACGGCCACCGCCTGGAGCCCCTTGGTGTTGAGCAGCTCCTCCTCGGTCATCCATTTCAAGCCCCGGTAGGCCGAATCACCTTCGTGCTTCTTGCGGGCCGCCGGATCGGGCTCGACAACCCCCACCACTTCATAGTGGTCGTGCAGCTTTCGCAGCGTCGCCATCTTGGCCGACGCGTGATGGTGCAGCGTGCCAATCTGCCCGATCTTGATGCGCTGCATGGGCCGGCCGGCTGCGAGGACTCCCGGGGCGAGCCCCGGCCCCGCGGCGGCGGCGACAACGCCTCCGGCTGCGGTGGCGGTCAGAAAACGACGCCGGTCCAAGGGGCGAGGGTCGGAGACCTGCATGGGGAAATCCGAAATGGATGGCGGAAGTTCTGGGAAACGAGATTCTCGCTGGGCACGTACGGATTCCGTCATGCCCTGCCATTCCTCAATCGGGCAGCGGTTTGCCCTTCGTCTCGGGGGCGAACCAGATGAGCACCAGTCCGACGACGTAAATCAGGGCGATCCGGGAGCCGGCCGCGGCGTAGTCGCCGCCCAGCAGGCGGACGAACTCGCCCATCTGGAGCGCGGCCACGGCGGCGAGAATGCGGCCGAAGTTGAAGCTGAGGCCCTGCCCGGTGGCTCGCATGCGGGTCGGGAAGATCTCGGGCAGGTAGAGCGGCAGCCAGCCGTAGAAGGCCGCGGTCACGCAGCCGGCAAACCCGACCATGCCCCAGAAGAGCCAACCGTCCTTGAGATCCAGGTAGCGGAAGAGCCACCAGCACGATACGAACGACAGCAGGCACAGACCGAAGTAGACGGGCCGGCGTCCCCATCGGCCGCCGAGGACCGGCGCGATGAAACAGCCGAGGATCGCCCCAATCGACAGGATGATTTGCAGGTTGGCCTTGGCCCGGGCCGCCACGCTGTCGATCTCCGACCACTTGGCCTGGGGAAGTTGCCCCCGGGCCTCCTGGAGCTTCTCTTTGAGTTGGCTCTTGGGGACCTCGCTCATCTTGCTCTCCGGCAGGGCCCTCGCGACGAGTTCGGCCTGGGTCAACTGCTCGACCCAAAGCGGAGTCCATCCCGACACAGCCGCCCAGGTGCCGATCAGCGGGATCGCCGAGAACGCGATCGCCAGGAGGGTCGTCTTCACCATGCCCGGGGAGAAGATCTCCAGGATCGGCTGCTTCTTGGCGGTCTTGGCAGCGGCCTTCCAGCGTTCCGATTCCGGGACGGCGAACATGATGAGAAGTGCGAGCACGGCGGGAGACGCGCCCACCAGCATCAGCCATCGCCACGAGCCGGGGGTGACCGGGAAGATCGAGGCCACGGTACCGATGAAGAGGAACCCAAAATTGGCCGCCGCCCCGATGGCCCCGGCGAGCTTGGGGCGATGCCTTTCGGGCCAGCACTCCACGACCAGCGCGACGGCCACCGCCCATTCCCCGCCCATCCCCAGCGAGGCAATGAATCGGAAGACGCCCAGGTGCCACGCTTGCGTGGCGAAAAACCCCGCTCCGGTGAAGAGCGAGTAGGTGAGGATGCTCAGGACCATCGAGCGGACCCGGCCGATCTTGTCCCCCAGCCACCCGAAAACGAGGCCGCCCATCGCCGCCCCGAGCAGAAAGCAGGCCACAATGACCCCGTTCCAGCGGCCCACCGCGGCGTCGCCCGTCTCGGCGAGCAGCTCCTGAAGCGCCGGCCGGGCCACGAGCGGAAACAGCCCGATCTCCACCCCGTCGAACATCCAGCCCAGAAACGCGGCGGCCAGCACGATCCACTGCCCCCTGGTCAGCCGCGGCTCGGTCGCAGGCCCCAAAGACGCCCGGGCACCGGGGTGGCTCGCTGTCGTCTCGTGCGAGTCGGCCATCGTCTTCCTCCCTCTAGAAAGAAACGGGGTCTGCGGCACGTCCCAGGACGCCACGTGCCAAACGACGGGCCGATCTTACCATCCCGCCCCCGGGGAAACAAGCTTCTCTCAAATCGGGGTGTGGCGAGCGTTCTTGGCAATCCGTGTAGGAAGGGCTCATGGTAGGTCCCACCTGCCGGGCGGGACCTTGAGCAACGGCAGACGTTTTCCGGCGCCCAGGTCCCGCCCGGCAGGCGGGACCTACCACCAGGAAATCTTGCCACACACGCGAATTGTGCGGCCGAATGACATCGCGTGCCCCCGGGAGGGCGAGGCTCCTGCCGAGCCGGCTTGCGTCGTCCCCCGGGTGGGAGTATGTTGGACAGCGTATGTGGGAGTGAATCGCGAATACGGAATACCGAAGGCAGAATCCCAGATTGGGGTAACGTCTTCTGGAAGTCCGATCTTCATTCCGTATTCGCTATTCATTCTTCGAGTAACGAAGGGAGCCCACGATGGCCCGGCTCACGAGGCGGACGTTTCTTGCCCAATCGTTGCTGACGACAGGCATGGGTGTCGGGGGGCTTTGCTCGCGGGCGGCGTCCGGGGCGGCGAGTGGTGCGGCTCCGCCCGCCGCAAAGTACGCCATCTGCAACGAGACCTTCCAGGATTGGCCCTTCGAGAAGGCGTTCGCCCTGGCCGCGGAGTGCGGCTACACGGGAATCGAGATCGCCCCGTTCACCCTCGCCGACTACGTGACCCGCATTTCGGCCGCCCGACGGGCCGAGGTCCGGCGTCAGGCCCAGAAGGCCGGCCTGGAAGTGGTGGGCCTTCACTGGATCCTGGCCAAGACCCAGGGTTTCCACCTCACCAGTGCCGACGCCGCCGTGCGCCGCCGCACCGTGGAGTACCTCGGCGAATTGGCCCGGCTCTGCGCCGACCTCGACGGGAAGGTGCTCGTGTTCGGTTCCCCGAAGCAGCGCGACCTGGCCCCGGGCATGGACCGTCAGGCAGGGATGCAGAGCGCGGCCGAGGTCATCCGCCGGTTCCTCCCCGAGTTGGAGAAGACCGGCGTCACGCTCGCACTGGAGCCCCTGTCGCCGGCAACCACGAACTTCCTCACCACGGCCGCCGATGGCGTCGAGTTGATCGAAATGGTCGGTTCCCCGCGGTGCCGGCTGCACCTGGACTGCCGGGCGATGTCGACCGAGGCCACGCCGATCCCGGAGCTGATCCGCAAACATCGCTCCGTGCTTGTCCATTTCCACGCCAACGATCCCAACGGACTTGGCCCCGGCTTCGGCAAACTTGATTTCGTGCCGATCCTCCGCGCCCTCCAAGAGATCGACTACCCCGGCTGGATCTCCGTCGAAGTCTTCGGCGACAAGCCCGGCCCCGAACGGATCGCCCGCCAAAGCATCGCCACCATGCGCGAGTGCTGGGCGAAGGCAGTGGCCCTTGGACGGTGATCGGGGTCAGGAGAGTAGGGTGCTCTGTGAGCACCGTCAACATGGCTGCTCGGCGACGATCGCTGAAGAGGTGCTCACAGAGCACCCTACTCCACCGATCTCTTCACGGCAACTCGATTTCGTAGCACGCGACGGCCAGGGGGCGGAGTTCGATCCGGAGCGAATCTCCGTCGACCGGGACGGGCCGGCTGTCGCTCACCGGGCGGATGTTCTTGGGCGTTGCGGGGAGGCGGAACCGGACCGTGCCCTCGCCGTCCCCGTCGTTGACGGCCACGACGTATACCTTGCCACCGTGGGACCGGGCCAGCCAGTGGAGCCAGCCCGGCGGTTTGCCCTCAAGGCCTGATTTCCGAGACGTGCGAACGGGATTCCAGAACTCCGGGAGGGCGAGGCTCCTGCCGAGCCGTGCGCCGACCAACCGCCTTCACGGGCACTCGACGGTTGGGTGGCACGCCCTGAGTCTTCGACGGGCGTGGGCCGTGCCGGTCGATCAACCACGCCCTTCGCAAAGCCTCAGGGCGTGCCACCCAACCGCCCTGTCAACCGCGACGCCTCCGTCAACCCCGAACCGCTGGTAGGCCGTGTGCCACTGCTGGCTTGCCAGCAGTGTGGCCCTGCGAGAAGGCCTGCACGACGCGTCGGATCCTCGCCGGCGCCGGCACTGCTGGCAAGCCAGCAGTGGCACACACGCGCGAGACGCCAGTGGCACACACGCGGAAACGACGCCTGAGAGCTTTCCATTATTCAAGACCCGACCGCCGTTTCCGCTCGGGGTCATCGCTTTGTTCGGCCTTTTCGTTGGGGTACCGGATGGCAATTGAAACCGCCGCCTGCCCCGGGACCATGCTCATCTCGATCGTAGCTCCGTCCGCCATCAGCCGAGAGAACCCCTCTTCGATCGTCTCGTCGGCACCTGTGATAACACGGTCGGACGGCAACTCTGCAAGGTCGCACTCGTCTATCGTTTGAAGCAGTTCGCCAGTGGAGGTCATGTACCACTCCCTGCCGAGAGAGACCGGGAGTCTTCTGCCCAATGATCGCAGTCGCTTGTGGACCTGCGTTTCCAAGTGTCTTCCATCCCATGTCCTAAACACGAGAAGCACGTTTGGCTTTTCTGGGAAACCGGCCTTTTCAAGAATCTGCGACCGGATTCGGCCGAAGGCACCGTCGGATGAGTTCTTCGAAAAACCGACCTTTACCGGATAGTGTTCGTCGCCCCTGACTGTCGCCAGCTCGATCAAGGATGGGAATGTGAAAGCGTATAACTCCTGATCGCCAATGCCTTTTACGATTGTCTCCGATAGTGTGAGGTATTCGCCGTAGTATTGTGCAATCCACTTTTCACGACAGGATGCAGCGACGACCGAATCTACATCGAATCTGGTGTTCCGATTATGTGCGATGAGTTTGTCCGCAACGGCTTTCGCAGACTCCACAGTCACCCGTTCAAAGGCGTATCGCTGCAGACGGAGTCTCTGTCCGGTATCGAAGGTAACATCCGTAAACGTGTAACCATCGGTCGTTTCGGGAATAGTCCAACCGAGTGCTCCAATGTGGAGGCCGTCGCCGTAGGTACGAAGATCGTGGACCAGCACAATTCGCTCGCGGTTCTCAATATCGAGACACAAACGACCACCAGCGTCGTACGTGTGCAGATAGCCATCGACGATCTCGCGCTTTGCTACTTTCGGTAGTGGCTTCGGTTTCGTGGCCAAGAGTTCTCCAATCTATTAGTGGCCGAACTTACCCTCTAGTGGAGTAGGGTGCTCTGTGAGCACCGTCAACATGGCTGCTCGGCGACGATCGCTGAAGAGGTGCTCACAGAGCACCCTACTCCACCGATCTCTTCACGGCAACTCGATTTCGTAGCACGCGACGGCCAGGGGGCGGAGTTCGATCCGGAGCGAATCTCCGTCGACCGGGACGGGCCGGCTGTCGCTCACCGGGCGGATGTTCTTGGGCGTTGCGGGGAGGCGGAACCGGACCGTGCCCTCGCCGTCCCCGTCGTTGACGGCCACGATGTATAGCTTGCCTCCGTGGGACCGGGCCAGCCAGTGGAGCCAGCCCGGCGGTTTGCCCTCCACGCGGACCGGCGGGACCGGCTCGATCGAGAGCAAGATCGGCGCCATCCGGTCGATTTCCGCGGCCAGGCGTTTCAGCCCGGCCCACTGGGTGTCGAAGGGCACGTCCGGGTTCCGCTTCAGGTCGAACCAGGAGTAAAAGACCAGCCCCGTGGCCCCTTCGCAGATGCACTGCCAGGCCATGCTCCGGACTTCGTCGTCGGTGGGCGTGCGCCCGCGCTGCTTCTCGGCCTCGCTCTTGGCGTAGTTGCCCCAGTTGTGGACCTGGGGGACCTGCCACATCGGCCGGGCGCGTTCGACTTGCCGGAAGGTCTCGGCGGTCCACCCGGCGGCCATGGAGGCCGGTTTGCGCCCGATCGGGTAGGGGTCGGTCCCGATCGCGTCGAACGAGTTGAGGTACGCCGCCACCTCGCGGAACTGGTAGAGCACGACCCAGGTGGGATGATCCGGGTCCTCCTCCGCGACCCATCGCTGATGGGCCTCGAGCTGCGGCATGAACTGCTGCGACAGCTCGTCGTTGAGATACCAGGCCAGAAGTGCCGGGTGCGCGCGGAATTCGCGGACCCGGGCCCGGACCATCGGCTCCTCGTCGGCCGGTGAGCGGATCGACTTCGGGCACCACGTCGAGCCGGCGTACCAGTCCTTGATCGAGTAGATCACCTTGAGCCCGTGCTGGTGGGCAAGGTCCATCTGCTGCCGCGTGGGCGATCCGTAGGGCATGAGGCAGTTGAACTTGCTCCGGGCATAGACTTCCAGGTCGGCGGGCGTGATGCCGCTCCAGTACATCCCGATCGGAAAGAACGGCTTGTCGTCGACCAGCAGCCGGCGGTGCTCGTCGATGCGGCACGTGCGTTTCTGGCCGTCCGCCAAGCGCACGATGCGGTGGTGGTTGGTTTGCAGCTCCTCTCCGGTCGGGCCCTCCAGTCGCACGGCGAGATCGTATTGGCCCGGCTTCAGTTCCGCGAGGGGAACGGCGAGGTCCACGTGGTCCGGCCGAGTGCGGTCCGGCCGGCCGGCTGCTTCCCGCAAGACCTGCTTCTCCGGACCCGTCAGGCAGGCCCGGACGCGGATCGCTTCCACCTTCAGATCGTGGTCCGCCAGGTTCCATCGGACGCGAACGCGGGCCTCCTTCGGACCCTCCGACGTGACGGAACCCCGGTAGACCGGCGAGACGAGCACACTCCGCATGGGCGGATCGGTGATGCGGACCAACTCGACGTCGTCGAACCACGCGGTGCCCGTCATCCCCTGACGCACGTAGCACGCCAGGTGGCACGAAACCGCGTCGTCGGGCAGCCGCGTGACGCCCTCGACGCGTTTCCATGCCTGGGTGCCTTGGACGCCCGAAGGATACGCGCCGCCCAGCCACTTGCCGTCCTTGCCCTGCCATTCCAGGCAGATCGTCGCCCCGGACTCGTTTCCCGTGATCCCTTCGGTCTTGATCCACACCCCGAAGCGGCACTTCCAGCCGCCGCGGAGCGGCACTTTCTGCGAACAGAGCACGTACCGCTTGGAATCCTGGTTGGCATATTTCAAACAAGCCTTCCCGGTCCTGGCGGTGCTCCGGTCGAGGGAGTAGACCTGCGGCGTGCCGTGCCAGCTTGCGGGCACCGGCGACTTCGGGTCGGCTTGCTCGAACGAGGCGTTGGCGACCAGGTTCTCCCCGTTCGGTTCGGCCGGTTGCCCAACGACAGGAGCCACGAGCGCCAGGCCGACGAGCGCCGCGCTCCATACCACAAGAGGAAGAACGCGATTCGCGTTGGGGATCGACATCACGGTGCTCGCTTTGTTTCGTGGAACGTTGCCGGGGACTGGCTCGTTGGCCTATGAACGGTTACGATCGACGGGCTACCGCGCCTCGGCGGCGATCCGGGAGATTTCGTCGAAGCCCGGCCCGCACACGGGAATCTCGATGGAAAACACCTCGGCAATCACCTGGGTCCAGCCGTGGAGGAAGTAGACCCAGCCGTCCTCGACGTGCAAGGCCCACTCCTTCGCCCGGGCCCGCGCCTGGTCGAGGAACACAAGCTCGCCGCGATAATTGAAGTCCCAGGCGTAGCCGCGCTCCGGGAGCCGGGCCCGGCCGGTGATGGGCGAACCGGGGGCGTCTTTGCCCAGCCCGGTCGCGTTGACCACAAGCGAACGCGGCTTGAGGCGGTTGACCAGGGCGTCGTTGTCTTCCGGCCGGGGCGTGTGATGGTACTCCACGGGAATGCCCGCAGAGAGCCCGGCGTGGATGCGGCGGATCTCCTCCAGGCGCGGTTGGCTCCGGTTGGAAACGACGACGCGCGACGGCCGGTTCGCACCGTGTCGCGGATCCATCAGGTAACTGGTCAGGGCGATCGACGACCCGCCGGCCCCGAGCACGAGCGCCTCCGCACCGGTCTTCTGCCAGTGCCCCGCGGGCAGGAACGCTTCGAGGGCTAGGCCGCTGGAAATGGGGTCCTTGGCGTGGCCCACGAGCTTGGCGCCGCGCTTCGAGATGCCGCTCACCTCGCCCATGAGCTGGGCAGAAGGGTCCAGCTCGTCGAACAGGTCGCGGCAGGCGGCCAGGAGGTCGATCTTGTGGGTCGTGACCAAGGCCCCCAGCGAAAGCGGGTCGCCCTTGATGAACTCGACCACTCGGCGGTAGACCTCCGGCGCGTCGTGCCACTGGCAGTCGATGCCGCGGATCTGCGCATCGGCCAGCCCGAGATGCCCGGCCCATCGCGGAAAGACCCTCATGATCGACGACTTGCCGGTCGTGACTCCGATGAAGTACATCGTCGGCCGGCCGGCCGGCTCATACCGCGTATCGACGGTTGCTTGAATTGCCAGAGACATGAGACGAATCCTTATCGTATGTTGAAGGCCCATCGTACCCCGCACGCCTTGGCCCGGCAACCTGTGACGGGAAATCCCAGCCTCGCCGCGGTCGCTCCGACTGCTGGCGTATGCTCCCGGCCCTCCCTATAATACCGCTCGCCGAGATCGTGGAACTCGCCCATTGACTTTGCAACCTGGACATCGCGTAAGGATCGGGCAGGAATTAACTGGCGTTCTCGGCAGCTTGGGTGGCATGCCGTCACTCGGCGCAGCCGAGGGTCGGCATGGAAACCGTCGTGGCGGCTTCCATGCTCAGTGCGACGCTTTGCGTCGTGAGAGCATGCCACCCAATCCCGACAGTTGGTCTTTGGCCGATGCTAACAGGATGAAACCCCAATGCCAAATCGCGGAGAACGAGCCATGAGACACGTGCTTTGCATCGTGGGCGTGCTGGTCGCCTTGAGTGGTTCGCTGAAGGGCGCCGAGCCGCGGGTCGTGTTTGAGGATCGTTTTGACGGGAAGGTGGCCGACGGGTGGAGTTGGCTCCGCGAGGACGCGAAGACGTGGCGGATCAAGGACGGGGCCCTGGAGATTCGCGTCGAGCCGGGCGTGGCCCCCACGGTCAAGAACGCCCTCGTGCGCAAGGCCCCCGACCGGAGCCAAGGCAAGCTGGCGTTCGATGTGACGGTCACGTTCACCGCCGAGCCGACCAAGCAGTTCGAGCAGGCCGGGATCACCTGGTACCGCGACGGCAAGCCGGCCTTCAAGCTCGTTCATGAGCTCATCGACGGCAAGACCTACATCATCCCGGGGAAAGTCCCGGCGCCGGCCAAGACCGTCGAGCTCCGCCTGATCGTGACGAAAGACCGGTTCGTTGCCCAGTTCCGGCCGGACGGCAAGGGCGAGTTCCGCACGGCGGCCGAAGGGCCGCTGCCCGCCGGGCCCAACCAGCAGGTGAGCCTCCAGTGCTACAACGGCCCATCGGACGCCGAGCACTGGATCCGCTTCGACGATTTCCGCATCCTCCAATGGGCCGAGTGATTGCGTGCGATCCGGACGGTCGGGTGGCGGTTTATCGTCTTGAGGATGTGATCGACGTTCCCAGGGCTTGACGGAGCAGAAGGCGACAAGATAGACTGTCGCGTGGCACTCCTCCTCCGGAGTGGGGTCTTCTCCGGGTCGTGTCGCACTCGCTTCTCGACAACCACTGGTGCCCTATGCCCAAGCGCTGGCTGCGAATTCCTTGGCGGCTGAACCGTTGGGCGGCCTTTCCGCTGGTGTGGCTCTTCTGTCTGCCCGGGGGCGCGGTGCTCGTGGAGATCGTCTGCGATGCGATGAGGCCCCTGTTCGTGGAGCCCGGGGTGCCTGGTCCGAAGATTCCGTTGCCGGCCGAAGCGGCGCTGATCGGTGGTGCGGCCCTCGTGCTGTCGCTGGGTTTCTTCGGGAAACGGATGCTGCCACGGAGTCTGGGCTGGACGATTGCGCTATTGGGCCATGCCGCGCTGGCCAACGCCCTCTCGCCGGGCCGGGACGCCCGGCAGCAGTTGGTTTGGCTGGGGGCGGGGGCGGCGCTCGGGGCCGTGGTGGGATTGCTGGCGGGCCCCCGCCGGCAACCCGTGCCGGCCCAGGACCCGACGGCCCAGACGCCGGACTTGCCGTCGGAGCCGGCGGCGGCCTCTGCGTGTCCGCCGGATCGCCGCATCGCTCCAGCGGCCACCGTTCTGGTGTTCGTGGTGCTTGCGATTCTGGCCGTTCGTTACGGGCTTCGCGTGGCCACGCAGGCGAGGATCACCGAGTCCGTCGCCCTCGCCCAAGGCCACACCGTGTACGATCATCCCTCGACCCCGACGCTCCTGTTCAAGTGGCTCGATCTGCTTCCGCGCGGTAATGACCATTTCTGCCTGACTTCCGTGGAGCTCGGGCCGGATGCCGGAAACGACGATTTGGCGGAGCTGGCTGCGAAGGGCTTGGGAAGCCTGCCCCACCTTTGCGACCTGCGATTGAAGCGAAGTCGAGTCACGGACGACGGCCTCGCCGTCGTGACTACTCTGCCGAACCTGAGACGAATCAGCCTGGGCCGGGCCACGACCGACGCCGGCATGCCGTTCCTGGACGACTGTCCCGCCTTGCAGTTCCTCGATCTGACCAGT
>CAYSGY010000004.1:0-45343 GCA_964430315.1 uncultured Planctomycetaceae bacterium | reverse complement strand
GCCGGCGCGGCCCTGGCCACGGCGGTTTCGCAGTGGGCCCAGGTCGGGATGTACGTGCTGGTCATGCGAGGGGCGGAACTGCGCCGACAGTGCCAACTGAGCGAGGGCCGGAGGGCCGATCGGAAGCTGATGCGCCGGCTCCTCCGTTACGGAGGTCCCAACGGCCTCCAAATGCTCGTCGAGGTGGCTGCGTTCGCCGTGTTCCTCCTCCTGGTGGGCCGGTTGGGGCCCGAGGCCATGGCGGCCACCACCCTGGCGTTCAATATCAACAGCGTTGCCTTCGTGCCGATGCTGGGAGTGGGGCTGGCCGTGACCACCATGGTCGGACATCAACTGGGCGCACAGCCCGATCGGGCGGCCCGGGCAGCATGGACCGGCTTGTGGATCGCCGAACTCTACATGGGCACCATCGCGGTGTTCTACGTGGCCACGCCCGATTTCTTCCTCTTCGGACACGCCCAGGGCACCGATCCCGCCGTGTTCGCCCGCCTGCGAGACATGACCGTCGTCCTCCTCCGCTTTGTTGCGGCGTACAGCGTGTTCGACGCCCTGAACGTGATCTTCGTCGGGGCGATCAAGGGGGCGGGCGACACTCGGTTCATTCTCCTCACCACCGCAATCCTCTCGCCCCCTCCGGTTCTCGCCGCATGGTGGGGAATTACATGCCACGGCTGGGGCATCTTATGGTGTTGGATGGTCTTGACCGGATGGGTCTGCGCCCTGGGGCTCGTGTACTTGGCCCGATTTCTCCGGGGCAGGTGGCGTCGAATGACGGTCATCGAGCCCGACTTGCTCGGGAACGGGGAGCCCTAGGACCCACCGGAGGGAGGTAAGGCCGGAGGCCCCCTCGAGGACATCCGGGGTTTACTTCTCCGCAGGTCGAGGGTAATGTACCGCCGCGCCGGGCGGATGCTCGCGAGCCGCGGTCGAGGAAACCCCTTTGTCCCGAGGGAAGGGAGTCCACGAGGATGCCAACGCAGTGGAGACTGCTGGTACTGGCCATTGCCTGGATGGTCGGGGTGATATCCGTGCCACCGAGTGGCGATGGAGCCACAACGGGGGGAAAGAAGGCGGTCAAGGCGGAGGAGGTGTTCAAGAGCCTGGACACGGACCGCGACGGCAAGATCTCGCAGGACGAGTTCCTTGCCGGGAAGACCAACGTTACCAGGGCCAAGACCCAATTCACCCAAAGTGACAAGAACTGCGACCGATTCTTGAATCTCGCCGAGCTCAAGGCCTGGCTCAAACGCATGACGGATCGCGCGGCCAAGAAGGACAAGTGACGAGGGAACCTCGCCGAGCGTGCCGTTCTTCCGCATTGGCACGGCGTTTGCAACAAAAGAATCCTCGATTCTGCGGCAATGAACGCGGGGCCCGCACCACGAGGCGACTCTCATGCGAGCCTTGCTCCCCGGAACAGAGAAGAGGCATTCATTCTCCTGGGGGCCGGCAGAAGGAAGAGGCTAGAGGCTAGTGGGTTTGTAGCGTGATCGGGTCGCGGAGACCGTGTCTGGCGCGGAGGGGCCGTTGAGGACCTCCCACGCGAAACACGGAACAGAGAAGCTGCTACGGAACGAGAGGAGACTTGTCGGAACAGAGAAGGCACCCTCCCGACGGGTCGGAAGCACTGCTTCCGAACGCAAAGGCGAGTTGGGGTTTAGAGGCCCGAACTAAACCCCGCTCGCCTGTATTATTTTGCTGTAGCATTATTGAACACCTGTTGCGATCTGCCACGCCAGCCGAAGGCCTTTCCTCCATCTGGGTGCCGCAACTCAAACCGAAAATCTCCGGGCATTCTCTCTCCAGGCCACTCAGTCCTCGCCTGGCATCGCTGGTCAGCCTGACGGAGTCCGCCCCTTCTTCGGTGTTCCTCGTAGCCCCGTAGGGCGGCATGGGTCGCCCGGCAAGACGTCTTGCGGTCGATTGCCCCGCGAACCCCTTTCCACTTGGCTGCAACGCGATAACATAGCAATTTGGTTCGTGGGATGTCTTCGTCTCCACCTGGGGGGGAGAAAGGGAGGGAGCGCCTCGATGCTCGAAGTCGAACAGGAGGCTCGCCGCTGGACGGTCGCCGACGCCAGCGAGTTGTACGAGATCGCGGCCTGGGGCAAGGGCTACTTCTCGGTCAATGCGTTGGGCCACGTCTGCGTCCATCCGACCAAGGACCCCTGCCGGGCCATCGACCTCCAACAGCTCGTGGACCGGCTCGTGGCCCGGGGTATCCAAACCCCGGTCCTGATTCGCTTCGGCGACATCCTCCAGCATCGACTGGGCGAGATCCACGACGCCTTCCAACAGGCGATTCAGGAGCACGACTACAAGGGGGGCTACCAGTGCCTCTTCCCCATCAAGGTCAACCAGCAGCGGCAAGTGGTTGAAGAGATCATGGACTTCGGCCGCCCGTACCACTTCGGGCTGGAGGCCGGGAGCAAGCCGGAACTGCTGGCGGTCATCGCGCTGGCCTCGAACGATATCCCGATCGTCTGCAACGGCTTCAAGGACGACGAGTTCGTCGAGACGGCGATGCTCGCCCAGAAGATCGGCCGCCAGATCTTCATGGTGGTCGAGAAGTACACCGACCTGGCGATGATTCTCCAGAAGGCCGAGGAAGTGGGGGTGCGCCCGCAGATCGGGGTCCGGGTGAAGCTGGCGGCCCTGGGGTCCGGGCGGTGGCAGTCTTCCGGCGGGCACCGGTCCAAGTTCGGGCTGAGCGTTTCGGAGATCCTCCGACTGGTGGCCGAGTTGAAGGCCCGGGGCATGGCCGATTGCTTCAACCTGCTTCATTTCCACTTGGGCAGCCAGATCACGAACATCCGGCACATCAAGCGGGCCTTGAACGAGGCGACCCGGGTCTACGTCGACCTGGTCCGCCACGGGGCAGGGCTTAAGTATCTCGATGTCGGCGGCGGATTGGGCGTCGACTACGACGGCTCCCAAACCAACTTTGAATCGAGCGTGAACTATACCCTCCAGGAATATGCCAACGACGTGGTGTTTCACATCCAGAGCGTCTGCGACGACGCCGAGGTGCCGCACCCGACCATCTTCTCCGAGAGCGGCAGGGCGGTGGTGGCGTATCACAGCGTGCTGGTCTTCAACGTGCTCGGCGTAGCCGATCTGGCCGAGAACGGCGTACCCCTCGACCTCCCCGACGACGCCGAAAAACCCCTGGTCGATCTCCTGGACACGTATCAGGGGCTCACCGCCCGAAACGTCCTGGAAAGCTACCACGACGCCCAGCAGGCCCTCGACATGGCCATGAGCCTGTTCGGCGGGGGATACCTGCCGCTGGACCAGCGCGCCCACGCGGAGAACTTGTTCTGGGCCATCTGCCGCAAGATCCATCGGCTCACGCGGCAGCTCGACTACGTCCCCGAGGAGTTGGGCCTGCTCGACTGGCTTTTGAGCGAGACCTACTTCTGCAACTTCTCCCTGTTCCAGTCGTTGCCCGACAGTTGGGCCGTCAAGCAACTGTTCCCCATCATGCCGATCCATCGGCTCACCGAGCGGCCCACGCACCATGCGGTGCTGGGCGACATCACGTGCGACTCGGACGGTAAGGTGGACCGCTTCATCGACCGCCGCGACGTGAAACGGACCCTGCCGCTGCACACCCTCGACGACCGGCCCTATTTCCTCGGGGCGTTCATCGTCGGGGCGTATCAGGAGATCCTCGGCGACATGCACAACCTGTTCGGCGACACCAACGCGGTCCACGTGAGCATGGACTCCAACAACGAGGTGGTCGTCGAGGCCGTGATCGAGGGCGACCGGGTGAGCGAGGTGCTCCAGTACGTGGAGTTCGATCCCCGCGTCCTCATGCGGCAGTTGCGGTCGTCCGTGGAGCAGGCGATCCGCGACAACCGCATCGACGACCGCCAGGCCGGCCGGCTCCTGCGATTCTACGAGGCAGGCCTGGACGGCTACACCTACCTCGAAGATGCCCACGAACGGTAGGAAGTTCTTCGAGGAGTCGGAACGGCGCCGGCGGACACCGAGGACAAGAGGCTATCGGAGATCCGGGCTCGGCTTGGGAAATGCTCAGGGAGGGCAAGGATGACCCGCGACAACGGACGTACTACGCCTGAGAAATACAGGGCCCCCCGCAACCGGACCCTTGTGGCGATGAGCAGCAGAAAGGGGGCCAGGGCGGGCGGCGAAAAGGGGGCCACCTGGGTTCAAGAATAGGCCCCGTCGCGGGGCCGTCAATCCCTGGCCGGTGCCCACTCGGGCAGTTTGCGGCCGTTACGTTGTGGGCGTTTTGGGGACGCCACGTCCCTTCTTGGCCTTCAGGCTGGCTTGCAGCCGATAGCCCGGATTCGCCCCGGATTCGGGTGTCCCCGGATTCGGGCTCATAACCGGTATTGTGTCCCCCCCCTCACAATACCCCAGTCTCGTCAAATTTGGTGGCTGTCACCTTTTCTTCTTCTTCCTTTTCTTCTTCTTCGCGTCAGAGTTGCCATGCTCCAACCAAGAGCATAGACTACGGGCTTAACATTCGGATCGGCCAGGATTGACTGCATGAGGCTCTGAACAGAACGCTCTCGCGTGGAACGGCGGCTTTCCGGGGATGCACGAATGGCACTTTACGATCTCTGGATTTCTGATCGAGGCAATATCACAGGCAAGCGGATCGCCCAGTTGATTGCATTTGCCGGTGATGGGAAACTGCGCGACGACAACAACGCATCAAAGGAGTTGCGGCAACTTCTTAGCGTTGTTCCTAGCGATCTCCTTGGAACATGGATCGACGAGTGCTTGAAGGACCGGTTTCAGGACTTCGGCTTTGTTCTGCAGGACATAGTCAATGAGATTGGGCGTCGGCTAGCATTCGATGTCATTCCGGGAGTGTACCGAGGGCATGCCAACGAGGGATTCGACGGGCTTTGGACTATTCCCGGCGGAGACTCCATTCTCGTCGAGTCAAAGGCGTCAACCGCCTACAGTATCAGCCTCAGCCGGGTAGCCGGGTATCGAACGCAGATTGCCCCTGACTTGGGCGTTTCCCCGGAAGATATCTCTGTTCTCCTCATTGTGGGAACCGAGGACACCGAGGAACTCGAAGCCCAGGTGCGCGGCTCACGGTATGCATGGAGTGTGCGATTGCTCGGCGTGCAATCCCTGGTCCGGCTATTGAAGCTCAAGGAGACGTTGGGCGATCCGGCCGTCGAACGCCAGATCCAGGAGATCCTGGTTCCACAGGAGTTCACGCGTCTTGACCGTATCGTTGACCTCGTGTTCACAACAACCGAAGAGGCACAGAGTGAGGAGGAACTTGCCGAAAACACGGAAACCGGGGAGGAAATCGTTCCTCTGACCACCAGGGCGAGTTTCCACCCGGAGATTATCCCGCGTCTCGAAAAGCACCTTGGGCAGCCACTGGTGAAACGTTCGCGCGTTACCTGGGCATCTCCCGAAGGCGCGGTCTTGCTGTCGTGTCAGGTGTCCAAGGAATTCGACCGCGATGACTTCCACTATTGGTTTGGCCTAAAACGGACCACCAAGGCGGCTCTTGAGAAGCACCCGAAATCCTATTGCGCTTTTGGCTTAGGTTCTCCTCAGCGAGTCCTGCTCGTACCCTACAGCAAGTTGTCAGGGCTATTGGACTGCATGTACACCTCGCCGGAGGCCAACGGTCAAGTGCGCCACTGGCATGTCCGCTTTCGTCGCGACGGCGCGAAGATCGAGATGCTGCTTACACCCCACAATGAGGACGTTGACGTCACGGGATTCCTTCTGCCGCAAGAATGACATTGCGGCATTCGGGTGTCGCGGCGGGCCTCACGGCGTTCGGTCCGCCCTGCGTTTCTCATTGCCTTGCTTGCACTGAGGGGCCGACAATCGGCGGCGCAGGGCCGTGTAGCGGCGGCTGGTGTCCTGGCGGCGCACGGCCAGGCCGAGGGCCTTCTTCGTGCCGACGAGCACGACGAGTCTCTTGCCGCGGGTCACGGCCGTGTAGAGCAGATTGCGCTGGAGCATGACGAAGTGCTGCGTGTGGACCGGAACCACCACGCAGGGATACTCCGAGCCCTGGCTCTTGTGGATCGTCAGCACGTAGGCCAGGGCCAGGGCGTCGAGGTCGCTGAAATCGTAGGCCACGGGCCGGCCGTCGAAAGCGACGAGCATCTCCTGTTTCTCCCGGTCGATCCGCTTGACGATGCCGAGGTCGCCGTTGAACACGTCGCGCTGGTAGTCGTTCTCGGTCTGGATCACCCGGTCGCCCTCGCGGAACTTCCAGCCGAACCGCTCCAGTTCCTCCTTGCCGCCGGGCGGATTGAGCGCGGCCTGGAGCACTTCGTTCAGGTTCCGGGCCCCCAGGGCCGTCCGGTTCATGGGGCTGAGGACCTGAATGTCCTGGAGCGGATCGAGATGGAATCGGGCCGGGACCCGTTCCCGAACGAGCCGGAGAATGACGTCCTGGATCGCCTCGGGCCGGTCGGACTCGATGAAGTAGAAGTCGCTCAGGCCCTCGGGCGACTCGAGGTGCGGAATCTCCCCGCGGTTGATCGCGTGGGCGGCCGACACGATGCGGCTTCCGGCGGCCTGGCGGAAGATCTCGGTGAGCCGGACCACGGGCACGGCCTTCGAGGCGATCAGGTCGGCCAGGACCCGGCCCGGCCCGACCGACGGAAGCTGATCCACGTCGCCCACCAGGATGACGCAGGCATCCTCGGGCACGGCGCGGAAGAACTGGTGGCCGAGGACGACGTCGACCATCGAGGTCTCGTCGAGGACGAAGAGGTCGCCGTCGAGCGGCCGGTTCTGGTCGCGTTTGAACTCCCCGTCGATCGGGTCGAATTCGAGGAGCCGGTGGACGGTCTTGGCCGTGCGTGCCGTGGTCTCGGCCAGCCGCTTGGCCGCCCGGCCGGTCGGCGCGGCGAGCACGCATTTCAAGCCCTTGCCGGCGAAGATCTCCAGGATGCTTCGCACCAGGGTCGTCTTGCCCACGCCCGGCCCGCCGGTGATGATGAGCACCTTGTTGCGGCACGCCTGGCGGATCGCCTCCTTCTGGCCGTCGGCGAGTTCGATCAGGAGTTTGCGTCCGACCCAGGTGAGGGCCTTGTCGATGTCAATCCTGGGGAGCGGATGCCGCCGCGCGTCCATCAGGCGGCGGATCGACTGGGCGAGCCCCACTTCGGCCCGATGCAGCCCGGCCAGGTAGAGCCACGGCTCCTCGGCGATCCCGTCGCGGACCACGGAGCCCTCCTCGACGGCGTGGGCCACGGCCTCTTCCACGATCTTGCGGTCGATCGGGACCAACTCGATGGTCTTGTCGATCGCGTCCGGCTCGGGGTATCCGCAATGGCCGTCGGCGGCGAGTTCGTGGAGGGTGTAGCGGACCGCGGCCCGGGCGCGATGCGGGCTGTTGCGGTCGATGCCGAGTTTCATTGCCAATTCATCGGCCGTCTTGAAGCCGATGCCGCGGATATCGTCGGCCAGCCGGTAGGGATTTTCCTTGATCTTGGCAATCGCTTCCTGGCCATAGGTGTGGTAGATGCGGTTGGCCCGGCCCGAGCCGATCCCGTGGTCGGCCAGGAAGATCATAATACGCCGCACCTCGCGCTGTTCTTCCCAGCTCTCGCGGATCATCTTCAGGCGTTTTCGCCCGATGCCGCCGATATGGAGGAGGAAATCGGAAGACTGGTCGAGCACCTCGAGGGTCCGCTGCTGGTAGAGCCCGACGATCTTCGCCGCCAGCGACGGCCCGATGCCACGGATCGCCCCGGAACCCAGGTAGCGCTGGATGCCCGCCGCGGAGGTGGGCGGCGCGGTTCGGATCTCCGCGGCCTTGAACTGCCGGCCGTGCTGGCGGTCGACGACCCAGTCGCCGGTCGCCTGCAAGTGCTCCCCTTCGGTGACGGCCGTCACGGTGCCGACCACGGGCACCAACTCGCGCCGGCCCTTGAGCTGCACCTGGAGCACGGCGAACCCGCTCTCCGGGTTGTGGTATGTAATGCGCTCGATCAGGCCGGCGATGCGTTCGGGCATCCAAGAGTCCCCTCCTTCATTCATACCCCATTGGAGGCCCTTCGAGAAGCGGGAGTTGCCCCGGGGGCCGAACACGGTACGTTATTTGGCACCGGATTTGCCAAGAAGTGGGGCCGAGCGGAGAGTACGACAGGCGAAGCGACGGCGCATCCTACCGACTGTGGCACAGCCGCCCTCCGCTGTGCGGACTGTGGCACAGCCGCCCTCGGCGGTGCGAGGCCGCTCGCCCGGCCGGAGACTGTTGAAAAGGTCGCGGCAAGGTCGCGGCACAGCCGAGGGCGGCTGTGCCACACGCGGAAACGTGAACGCCTGGGTAGGTGTGCAAGATTTGCATAGCGCCGGCGGGTCATTCCGGACGAACTTGCGGTAGCTCGCCTGCGTACCGTGTCGATGTACCAAGAAGCGGGAGTCCCTTGCAGCAGATCGAGGAGAATTGCGATGAAGCGTAGTCGCGTGGCGATCGTGGTGGCCGTGGGAGTGCTTTTCGTTCTGCCTGCGCTGGCCAGGGGCGAGACGGCCCCGGAGGCCTTTGCCCGCGGCAAGTCGCTCTTGGAGAAGGGTGATTTCGACGCGGCCCTGACGGCGTTTGCCGCCGCGGCCCGGAGCGATCTCGACAACGACGCCTACCGCCAGCAGTACGGCCTGGTGCGGCGGATCGTCGACCTCCGCAAGCGGCTGGAAAGCGAGAAGGATCCCGAGCGATGGGAATACACGGCCCGGGCCCTGCACGCCTTCTATCTGGATCAAGGGCTCTACGATCAAGCCGTCCGGATCGGGCGGAAGATCCACGAGAAGGTCAATACGGCCGCTTCGGCCATGAACTTGGCCGAGACCGAGTTGGCGATGAACAACAACGCCGACGCGGAGAAGATGCTCGTCGCGCTGGACAAGGAGGGCAAGGCGACGCCTTCGACCCGGGCCCTGCTCGGCGTCTCCCTTGCCCGGCTCGGCAAGGTCCCCGAGGCAAAGAAGGTGGCCCAGGAGGTCGCCTTGCCCGACGACGCCGGCCCGCAGATGACCTATGCCTTCGCCCGGCTCCAGGCCGCCACCGGCAACGCCGACGCCGCACTGGCGTCGCTCCAGAAGTGTTTTGAATCGCTCCCGGCGAGCCGGCTGGAGAACTTCAAGGAGCACGCCAAGCTGTGCCCCGATTTCGCCGCAATAGCCTCGACCGCCAAGTTTGCCAAGGTGCTGGAGACCGAGTCGCAGGCGGGCGAGTCGAAGTGCAGCGGCGGCAGCGGCTGCGCGGGCTGCCCCATGCGCGGCAACTGCGGCAAAGCCCAGGAATAGAAGCGAGGGTCCGGCAAGTGCGGCAAGGCGTAGGAATGGGAGCGGGGTGCGGGAGCGTCCCCTTTCTCTCGCCCAGGCGTTGACGCCTGGGTTGCGGAGGCGACAAGGCAAGACATGAGCCCCTTCAGGGGCTTTCTGCGGCGAAGCCCCTGAAGGGGCTGGGGATCTTATGGCGTCTGCGTCCCAGGCGTGAACGCCTGGGCTAGAGAAAAGTCGGGACGCCAACGCGTGGGCTCCCCGATTCGTTTGCACTCTCTCGGAAAGACTATGCGCAGGATCGTTCAAGCCGCGTTTCTTCTCCTCACGCTCGTCGGGGTTTTCGTCGTCGGGGCGAATGCCGAGGCGTGGTGCCCGTTCGGCGGCATCGAGGGGCTCTCCACGTATTGGAGCGAGGGGAACCTGGTCTGCTCGCTCGGCGTGTCGAACTTCTACATCCTGGCCGCCGTTCTCGCGATGACGCTTCTGCTGCGCCGGGCCTTCTGCGGCTACCTGTGCCCGATCGGGACGATCTCCGACTGGATTCACGCGGCGGCCCGGCGAATGGGGATTCCGCAACCCGGGATTCCGGCGTGGGCCGACCGGGGATTGGGCCTGCTGAAATACGTGGTCCTGGCGGCAATCCTGGTCTTCACGTGGCAGGCCGGCGAGTTGCTCTTCCGCGGCTATTGCCCGGCCTACGCTTTGGTCGGGCGCCACGGGGCTGACATCACGTGGTGGGCCTACGCGGTGGCCGGCGCGATCGTTGCGGTCTCCCTCGTGACGGCGATGCCGTTCTGCCGCTGGTTCTGCCCGTTGGCGGCGGTGTTGAACCCCTTTTCGAGATTCGGACTGGCCCGGGTCCAACGCGACCCGGCGGCCTGCCACGGCTGCCGCGCGTGTGCCAGGGCGTGTCCCATGGCGATCCCGGTCGACGCCGTGGAGCAGGTCACTTCGGCCCGGTGCCTCGCGTGCCTGGAGTGCGTCGATGCGTGCCCGAAGGCGTCGGCCGGGGCGTTGACGTGGGGGCCGCCGAAGCGGTGGGGTGGGCGGTGGCCGAGGGCCGTGCTCGTGGCGGTCCTGCTGGCGTGTACGGCCGGGGCGGTGTCGGCGGCCTGGCTGGCCCCGATCGCTTCCTTCATCAGGGTCCACGGCACGCCGCCTGCCCGCGCGGCTGAGGTGGAACTCCGCATCCACGACCTCACGTGCCGCGGCCGGGCGAACCTGTTGGTGTGGTTCCTCCAGCGGGACGACCTCACGACGCCGCTCCGCTACTTCAAGCTCGAAGCGTGGCCCGGCCCCGGCGCGGCCCGCGCAAGGATCTCCTACGACCCGGCCGAGACCGACGAAGAGGCCCTCCAGCGGTCGATCACGGAGCCGTACTTCCAGGCCCACGCCGACACGGTCGCCGCCCGCTGGTTCCACTCGCCGTTCCGCATCGAGGGATACGATCCCCTCGTGCCGTGATGCCGCAAGAGGTCTTCGCTTTGGAGTGCGACGACTTGTCGCCGCTTTGGACTTCTCCGCTTGGCACGCCCGCAACTCCCCGAAATTCTTGGAAGAACGAAAAGAAAGCGGCGACAAGTCGCCGCACTCCAGAGAGCCGCTCACTGGCTAGGCACGGTGAGTTGGCGGCCATTGTGCTTGGGGCCGAGGGAGAGAAGGAAGGGCACGGCCGCTTCGGCCCATTGGGCCGGGCCGAGATAGCTTCCGGCCGCATCGCCGAAGCAGCTCCGCAGCATCTCGGTGTCGATCACGCCGGGGTTCACGGGCACGGCAGCCATGCCGGAAGGGAGTTCTTCGGCCAGGGCCGCGGTGAGGCCCTCGATGGCCCATTTCGTGGCGCAGTACGGGGCGACCTCAGAGGCGACCGATCGGCCCCAGTACGAGCTGAAGTTGACCACCACGCCCTTGCCCCGGGCCACCATGGCGGGAACGAAGTGGCGGATCACGTTCGTCACGCCCTTGATGTTCACGTCGATCACGCGGGAGAATTCTTCGGCAGGCACCTCCCACAGCCGGGCGTTCGGGTTGATCACCGCAGCGTTGTTGATGAGGAGGTCGGGCGCGGGTCCGGCGGCCAGGACGGCGGCGGCCCACGTGCCCACATCCTCGTCGCGGCTCACGTCGACCAGGTCGAACCGGTGCGGCGGCCCAAAACGCTTCCGGAGGACGCCGATCGCCTCAGCCGATCGGGCACAGCCCACCAGGACGTGCCCTGCCGCGATGAACCCCTCGGCCATGGCCCGGCCCAGGCCGCGGCTGACGCCGGTGAGGACGATGCGTTTGCAGTTGGCTGACATTGCCTAGGGTCCCTCGCCGGCTGCCCGCAACGCGGCCATTCTCACGGCGTCTGATACGAAGAACCCGGCCTTGGCGTGCAATTCGTCAATGAGCGAACGAACCGAATGGATATGCCCTGCCTTCTTTGCCAAGAGAAGTACACCGAGTAGTCCGATCACGGCCAAGCCCCGCGATGTGGCAACCAACCGTCCCCGTTTCTCGTCCATCAGCAAGAATTGGGCCTCGCACTCACTGGCAAGGACGATGGCTTCGGACTCGCCCAGATCGAGAACCCGGTGGAATTCGTCGACGGCTCGACGGTCCTGAACCGTCCGAACCTCCAGGTAGTCGGGTAGAGCCGTGTGATAGCGAAGGAGTTCATCGCCGACGGCTTGGGGAATCAAAACTCGGTCGAATAGTGCTGGCAACAACCCGCCCTGTCCGACTTGAAGCAACGAGGTCAGGGGCGAGGTGTCACTGACCACAAGCATCACGGTTCCCACCGATCAACAACCGCGATGTCGGATGTCAAGTCCGCCTCGTCATAGTGAATCGCAATCCTTCGCCTGCCAAGTTCGTGGAGGAATTCGCTTTGCGAGACCGCCGCGATCGCAGCGCCTTGTCCTAGGGTGACGCGCTGAGCCTGGAAAAGCCCCAGTGCGAGGTGGAGGCGGAGTTCGTCGGCAGTGAAGCGTTGCTCGATCTCGTCAGGCAATGAGACGTTCATTCGACCTGCCCTCCAATCGCCTGGCACCCTACAGAATTATATCGCGCCGACCTTACCAATGTCAGTACAATCGGCCAGCTTTCACCCTAGCCCTCTCCCAAAGGGAGAGGGGACCGAACGGAGGGAGAGGGGATCGGGCGGCAGGTGGTTCACTGCGATTGGGCGGTCTTGCGGTTCATCACCTCGTCGTAGAGGCGGATCAGGTCCCGCAGGTTGCAGTGGGCGTAGGGTTCGTCGCAGGCGGGGGTGTGTTTGCCGGCGTCGGCGAACCACATGTCGAGCGTCTCCGGGGCGAAGACCGCGTTGTGGAGGTTCGAGTTCATGGCCACCGGGCGCTTGATGATCTCGATCATCGCCCCGGCGTCGATCCGGCCGTACTGTTCCTGGATCCGCTCGCTGAGCTTCTTGGCCCGATCGCCGGCCGACATGAGGACCGTGTCCTCGGGCACGTGGGGCAGCAGCGGGTGCTGCTCTCCGGGCCGGAGGATGGTGATCTGGCGCGCGTCGGCATGGACGCCCGCCATGGCCCGCGACTTGTCGCTGAGCACGTAGAAATACTCGCACGTGCGCGGGGCCTTGCGGAGGATGTCGAGCCCTTCCTCGACGGTGCCGGCCCGCTCCATCACGTCGCGCAGGAGGAGGCTCATGGGCACGCCGTCCCAATCGCCTTCGCCGCGCCCGCCCATCTCGCCGATGGCCAGGCCCTTCTCGTTCATCGCGGTGACGGTCCCGAGGAAGCCAGCGTAGCCGAGACTCATCCACTTGTTGTATCCCTCGGGCAGGAAGACCTGGACGCACGCGGAGCCTTGGAGGTTGATGTCGCGCATGTAGTCCAACACGCGGGCGTGGACCACGGAGCCGTCCTTGGTCGCCTTGCCCCGCACGGCCACGCCGCTGCAATGGAACCGCTCGGGGAAGAGGTTGGCATAACGCCCGTCGCGCTGCGACACGCCGGCGGCCTTCGACAAGGCGTCGCACTCGGCCAGGAACCGCGGGGGGATGTGCGGGAGGGTGCGACGCTGGATCTCTTCCATCCGGTCGAGGAACCAGGTGCCCGAATGGATGCTCTCCGCGCCGCCGACCATGTAGAGGACGCGATCGACGAGCTTCTGGGCCCGCTCCTTCAGGAGCGTGCCGTGGGCCGCTCCCATCTGCTCCGGCGTGCCGGAGACGATCAGCACGACCTTGCGCTGCGTGCTCAGGAGGAGGCCATGCCCGGCCGGGTCGCGGCCGACGATCTGGATCGGCGGAGAAGCGGCCAGCGCCACGCTTGTGGCCACTGCGACCACCGCGCCAAGAGCTCCCGCGAGCCACCGTCGGCGACTCCATCCTGAGTCCTGAACCCTGAACCCCGAACCCTGAACCCCGGCCTCCGATCTCCGCTCTCCGCGGTTCCTCTTCATTGCACGTTCTCCATTGCGAAGTTCCAAAGGGCCGAGAAGACGCGTTGCAGTTCCGAGGCATCGACTTCCTTCTCCGCCAGGCCCGTGGGCGGGGCGAAGACGGCCTCGGGGGCCACGGTGTTGATCTGCCACTGGCGGAACGCGATCTCGCCGACGGCGCCCGGCACGTCGAAGCCGAGACGCTCCGGCGTGCTCCCGTCGGCCCGCAGGGTCAACCAGATGTCGCCGCGGTTCCTTCCCTTGAGCGTCAGACGCACCGTCCGCTTGCCGTCCGTGGCCTTGTCTTCGGCGACGGCCACGAGCGAATCGAGGATTTCGGGAGCGATCAAGGCGCCCGACACGGCGCCCGTGGCCATGCGGAGCCGCATCATCCCGCGCGGGTCGGCGAAGGCGAGCGGATCGCCCGGCAGGCCCACGAGGTTCTTCACGCCTTTGAAAAGGACCTTGGCGGAAGCCATCCAGGGATACTTCCCCTGCCCGAGGGCAACGTCGCCGACCATGGGGAGCTGGCACTGGAGCTTGAATCGTCCCAGCGTGCCCCGGACCATGAGGAGCCGGCCCTCCAAGGGCTTCTCCTGGCCCTTCGGCGTGATCGAGGCCGTCAGTTCGGCGAAGTGGCATCGCCCTGTGCCCGGCTCGTTGGTGAGGAACCCGAGGGCCTGCTGCACCAGGCGGAGGACGACCTCCACCGGGGTCTTGACGCTCGACCGCCGCGGCGTCACTCGCAACGACGGATCGAGGTCCTCGCCGAAGAACGCGACCATCTGGTCGAGCACGCGGGGCAGCGCGGCGATGGCGGTGTAGTGGCCGAGGCCGTCGAGCCAGGCGACCTTGTCGCGGATGCCGAGGGCGTCGGCCAGTTTCTCCGTGCATGCCTTGGGGATGACCTCGTCCTGGGCGGCGTTGACCATGAGGACCTGCCCGGCAACAGCCCTTGCGCGAAGTGCGGCCGCCTGCCGCAGAGGATCGACCGCGGCGATCGTCTGTTCGACGCGGGCCCGGTCCTCGGGCGAGAGATTGTCGATCAGGCGGCTGAGGTCGCGAGTTTCCCGGGCGTGGTGGATGATCGTGAGCACGTCGCCTCCGGCCAGGATGAGCATGGCCCGATGGAGACGCGGCTCCATGCCCGCCGCGCTTCCCGAAATGATTCCGCCCAGGCTGATCCCCATGATTCCGATCTTCTCCGGATCGACCTCCGGGCGCGAGGCGAGCAGGTCGACGGTGCGCCGGATGTCGCCCATCGACTGTCCGAGGGCTTCGAGAAAGAGCTTGGGGTTGTCAGCCAGCACGCGCGGGCCGCCGACCGGCCCGCGTTCCCCGTAGTAGGGGAGCTTGAAGGAGATGGCGGGGATGCCGTGCGAGGCGAGCATCGAGCAGGTCATGCGCATCAGCTCGTCGTTGCCGTCGAGAATGTGCATGCAGATGACCGCGGGCCGCTTCGGATCCCCGGGCTTCATTCCGCGGGGCAGGTAGTAGGCCGCGGGGACCGTGTTGTTCTGAGGCAACGGCGTGACCAAGGGGGAAGGATACGTGACGCGGCAGACCGCGTAGTTGGTCCCCTCGACCCGCGACTCGATGCGGTACTCGAACGGGGCGCCGTTGAAGGACTTCTCGACGCGGACCACCACAGGGTACCGCGTTTCCGACGGCGAGCCCCCCTCCGCCAGCGAGGCCCAACACCAGCCGCTCAGAACGCCGAGAAGTCCCACCAGCGCGATGCGGCGTTTCCCACAACTCCGTTGCGGCATAACTCTGCTCCTCCTGCAAGGCACGTCGATACGCCCGGAAATCCGGGGCAGATACGTGGGATTATAGCGGACATGCCCCGATCGGGGAAAGCCCGCTGTTGTTGCGCCCCGTGTGGCATGCCGTCACTCGGCGCAGCCGAGGGTCGGCATGCGACGACGCCACGGCGGTTCCCATGCTCACCCAACGTTTCGCGTTGTGAGAGCATGCCACACCCGTCGTGGGCAGGATGGTGTGTCTATCCCTTCCGGCCCAGCATGCGATCCAGGGCATCGGAGGTCTGGTAGACGAGGGCCTCGGGCCAGTGGGGCCAGGGATTGAAATACTCGAACGTCAAGTAGCCGCGGTAGCCGACCTGGTCCAGGGCTTCAAGCACGGCGGGCCAGTTCGTGGTGCCGTCCAGCAGGGGCCGGAAGGTGTGGAGGTTGAACTCGTGGACCTTCTTGCTGTACTCCTTGACGTGGACGTTCTGGATCCGCTTGCCGAGCGGAGGGATCCAGTGTTCGGGAAAGTGATAGAGCATGATGTTGCCCGTATCGAAGTGGACGCGCACGCGATCCGATTGGAAGCCGTCGACGAACACGTTGGTCTCCTCGGGCGTGTGGAGGAAGGCGTTGACGAAGATGTTCTCGATGTTCAGATACACGCCCGCCTTCTCCGCCACCGGGATGAGCTTGCGCATGGCCTCCTTGGCACGGCGGTCGCAGACCTCGAACGGCACGGGCGGGTCGCCCTCGATCCACGGCACGTAGACCGCGCCCGGCACCACCAGGAGGTTCTCCGTGCCGAGGAGCTTGGCCACGCGGATCATGTCGGCGGCCAGTTCCAGCCCTCGCTCGCGGCGCTTGGGGTCTTCGTGGGTGAGCGCGTAGGGCCAGAAGAGGAACGAGCAGACGCCGCTGATCCCCAGGCCCATCTTCTCCGCCGCCTTGCCGATCGCCTTGAGATCGGCGTCGCTCGCCTGCGGCGAGAGGTCGCCCTCCAGGGCGTAGTTCACCTCCACGCCGTCGAACCCGGCGTCCTTGCACAACCGGAAGCACTCCTTGAGGCTCATCTTCTGCGGGTAAGGGAGCGCCCAGAGGTTGATCGACTTCTTCATGTCATACTTCTTCTGCGGCACCGTGCCCGAGGAGGCCGGCTTCGCCTGGGCGTCGGCCGCGGAAGCGTCGGCGGCCAGGCCCTGGGCCGCCACAAACGCGCTGCCGAACGCGGCCGTATAGGCCAGGAGTTCCCGACGACTGAGGGAGTCGATTTCAACTCGCCGCGATGGGGAGGGATCTTGGGGCGTCATCGCCGATTCTCCGTGGTGGAAGAAACCCGTGCTTACCTGACCGGCGTTTCATTGTCCGCGACGGCTCCCTCGGATGCAACCGTGACGCCCTTCGGAGCGCGGCGGCCCGCCGCCGCTTTCTTTGGCGGGAAGGTCGGGCTTGGGTGGCATGCCGTCACTCGGCGCAGCCGAGGGTCGGCATGGAGGCGTCACAACGATTCCCGCGCCCGTTCGACGCTTCATGGCGTGGGCGCACGCCACCGGCAGACTGCCGCCGATGCGAGAGAAAGCGGCGACAAGTCGCCGCACTCCAAACGATCGCGTCACGCGAAGACCTCGATCCCCTTCGCCGCAGGAGCGGGGAAGTCGGCGCCGCACAGGGCGCATGCTTCCCGATCGCGGGGCGACGGCTTCACGCACGCAGGACAGGACTCCAGCACCGGCCAACGGCGGTGGAACCGGTAGCCGAGCCAGCCCGGCACGCCCGTCAGAAAGACGAAGGCCACCCAAACCGCCGTCCGAGGCAGCGCATAGCGCTTCTGGCGTCGGTAGCAGAGTCCCGCCATCGCTGCGGCGACGAAGCCGACCGCCACGACGGCGGGCCACATTTCGGTCCACGCACGCCGAAGCGTGGCGAGCCGGCCGTCGCCCGGGCCGCCTTCCAACGCCTTCTTCACCGCCGCGCCTGCCACGACGACGGGGGCTGGCACGCAGGCCGAGAGCGTCCACTTCTCCGCAGCCGGTTTGCCGAGGATCGAGGCCTCGTTGAGCACCGCACGGTCGCTCCGCAAGACCCGCCCCGAGGGATCGAACCAAAGGAACTCCGCCACCTCGTCCCCGCCTCGCCGCCGGTTCACGATCGCCAGGACCCGCTGGTCGTTCAGGAGACAGAAAGCGGCGTTGTCGGCACGGATGGTTTCCGGAAGGACGTATCTCTCCAACTCGCGGCCGTCGAGATCGGCGACAACCAGGTGGTCGGCCGTGCGGATCGTGAGAAAGACGGGCCATGCCGTATCCCACTTTGGGCGGGTCCGCTCCACGTCGAGCGGCACGGCCCGCGTGGTGATGCCCAACGCGATCGCGCCGGGCATGTCTAAGGTCCTCTCGGCCTTGCCTTCGCGAAGATCGAACCGCAGGATCCGCTCCCCCGAAATCATGAACCCTGCCCAGGGCGGCACTTTCGTCCCCGGCTGGGACTCATAGGCAAGCTCGTTGTAGTAGCTGAACGCCCCGGTCATTGCCTTGTGGCAGGCGAAGGCGCGTCCGTCCATGGCGAAGCGTTCTTCGGGAGGCGGGAGGGCGTCGCGGAATCCCGCCGTGCCCAGGTACCCGATGCGGAGCTTCGACTTGCTGTCGTACCCCACGAAGTAGCCGCTGCCGTCCCATGACCCGTTGTGGACGAAGGTCCAGAAGGCCGGCGGGTCGCGATAATCGGCGAGTCTCGCCAGCCGCTTCGACCACGGGAGGGGCTGCGACGTCTGGGAATACTCGCGGAGCCCTGGCAGGCTGTTGGTGTTGGTCTCGAACAGGCCGATCCGGTCTTTGGCGGGGACCTTCCTGCCGTCCAAGGTCCGGACCACGGCCCCGGAGTAGTCCGTTCGCGAATAGCACACGACCACCGGCGTTCCATCGAGGAGCAAGCGGACGTAGCGGTATTCGTGGTCGCGTTTCAGCCAGTCCTCGGCGGCGCTTCCGCACCACGCCGCCACGGCGGCCCAGGCCGCTCCCAAACCCAGGGCGAGCAGCAAAGCCAATCCCAACGACACGGCCAGCGGCCCTCGCTTCGACATAACAAGCTCCTCACTCCTCACGAATAATCCCGCGTTTGGGCCACCGCCAGGATCGTGGCCGCCAGCCAGGCGTCGATCAGCACCAACGCCCCCAGGCCGAAGACCCACCAGTGCGGCACGAACTGGATCAACACCAGGAGCATGCCGGCTCCGACCAGCGGCGCCAGCCGCGTACCGAACCACCGTGCCGGCCGGATCCCCGACAAAAACGCCGCCAGGTAGACCCCCGTGATCGACAGACATCCCTGCCACGACCAGAGCGTCATGGACCACTCGAACGGGTTGGGGTGCGTGCCCGGCGTCGCCGCCCACCAACCGTACAGCAGAATCGGAAATGCCGAGGTCATCAGACACAAGATCAGGCCCACACCCAACTTCAGCGTCAGAAGACGCCGACGCGAGACGGGACGTTGCAGCAGGAAGAGCCACGTTCCCCGCGATGCCTCCGTGACGGTCTGCCGGAGGCCCAAGACCACGGCAACGCACGTGGCCACCAAGGCAAACGTGCTGAGGGAATTGTCGCTGACGAACGGGGTCTGCCCACGCCGCACCACCTGAAGCGTCAGGAGATCGAAACCTACCAGTCCGAGCACGCAATAGACGTGGACGGCGACGCCCGCCAGGGCGATCCACATCGTCTCACGCAGCTCCTTGAATAGCATCGCTCTTGTCATCGGAGGATTCCCCAGCCAGGATCGGCAGCGCGCGGCGCGGCCCTCGGGTGTATTCGATGAAGGCGTCTTCCAGGTTCAACTCGATCACTTCCAGCGACTTGGGCTGGAGCGACTCGGCCATCCGGCGGTGCGCGTCGCAATAGCCGACGAGCACCACCTCCAAACGCCGGCCCACCCGGTGGTTGTTTACAAGCCCCGCGCACTCCGGGAAGGCGGGCGGGGCGCCGGGGAATTCCAGGACCAGCTTGCGGATCGAGTCCTTGAAGTGGTCGGTCGGGCAGTCGACCCGCAACACGCCGTCGGCGAGGATCCCGATCCGGTCCGCTACCCGCTCCACGTCGCCCAGGATGTGCGAGCTGAACAGGATCGTCCGTCCCCGGCGCTGGATGATCTGGATGAGCGATTCGAGGAAGTCGCGTCGCACGACCGTATCGAGGCCGAGGGTCGGGTCGTCGAGGATCAACAGCTCCGGTTCGGGGGCGACCGCCAAGGCCAGCGACACCTGGGCCCGCTGCCCGTTGGAGAGCCGGCGGATCTTCGCCCGCCGCGACAGCTCGAAATGGTCGAGAATCTGTTCGACCAGCGTGTCGTTCCAGGTCGGCGAGAAGGCCCTCGTGAAGCGCACCGCCTCGCCCACGGTCATCCAGCGGTAAAGCGGATGGCCTTCGGCCAGGTAGGCGATCCGGGCCCGGGTCTCGGGCCGGAGCCGGGCGACATCCTCCCCGAGCAGCGTGGCCGTGCCGAGGTCGGGGTGGACCATGCCGAGGAGCATCTTGATCGTCGTCGATTTCCCCGACCCGTTGCGCCCCAACAGCCCGTAGACCGAGCCCCGGGGCACGCGGAGATCCAGCCCGTGGACGACGGGCCGGCCGTCGTAGTACTTGGTCAGTCGATGGGTGACAATCGCGTCGGACATGGGTGGGCGCTTCCCGAGTGACCTGCGGCAAGTCGATGCCGGCCGCGACGAGGTTTGCCTCCGGCGGAGCAAGCTCCGCCGCGAAACGTGCACGTGTCTTGACCCGGGGCCGGGATGGTTCGGCTCCGAATCCCTGCCCCCCGATCCCTAATCCCCGACCCCCGCTCCCTGCCACTGAAACTGCTTGATCCGTTCCGCCACCAGCGCGAGCACTTCGTCGGCGGAGAACCCGAGATGGACCGCCTCGGTGAGGAGCCGGTCGAGCATCTCCAGGATCCGCTCCCTCCGGGCCCTTTTGATCAACTCGGGCTTCGGCCGCGCGACGAACACGCCGAGCCCCGGCCGCGTGTTGAGAACCCCCTCCCGCTCCAACTCCGTGTACGCCTTGGCGATCGTGTTCGGATTGACCACCAGCGTTCGGGAAAGCTCACGGACCGAAGGCAACCGGTCCTCGGGCGCGAGTCTTCCCCGGGCCACCGCCTCGCGGAGCTGATTGGTCAGTTGCCGATAGATCGGCAGCCGGCTCGACGGGTCAATCCGGAATTCCATGAGGGGCCTCGTCAACTGTACTAGCTATCATAGTACAGCTAAACACAGCCGTCAAGTCCCCTGCCGGGGTTTTTTCGGATTTTTTCAAAGGCCCGCCGGAATGCCAAGAATGCCGTCGGTAGGTCCCGCTTGCCGAGCGGGACCTTTCGTAGGGGACGCCAGGCAGACCGAATACGAACCAAGCCGTTGTCCCGGCTGCGTACTGCGTACTGAGTACTGAGTACCGAGTACCGAGTACTCAGTACTCGGCACTCAGCCGTAGGGTGCTCTGCGAGCACCACGACGCGACCCTTGGTGGTGCTCGCAGAGCACCCCACGGTTTCCCATCACGCCAGCGGCGTCATCCGGCACGACTTCTCGCCGGTCAGGCGGTCCTTCGGGCAGAGTTGGAGCAGGACGCTCTCCGATTCGGTGCCCGGCATGGGGTAGCTGGTGAGCTTGCGGAGGGCCAGGTCGCGGAGCAGGCCGTAGTGGCGGGCCTCGCCCCGCTCGTCAATCCACTTGGGACCCTTGAGAACCAGCAGGCGATCAAAATGCTCCCAGTGCGGGCGCAACCACAGGAGCACCTCCTTGAGCGGCCCCACGGCCCGGACCACGAGGCTGTTGAACACCGACGGCCCGAGCAGGTCCTGGGCCCGGCCATGGATGACCGGCACGTTGAGGTGCAACTGGGCCACGATGTCGGCCACGGCCATCGCCTTCTTGCCCACCGAGTCGCACAGCCAGACGACGAGGTCGGGCCGCAGGATCGCCAGAACGACCCCCGGCACGCCGCCTCCGGTGCCCACGTCGAGCACCTTCTCGTTCGGGGCGAGGAACTTGGCGAACGCGATACTATCGAGCAGGTCCCGGCCCACGAATTTCTGGTAGTCGGTGTGCCGCGTCAGATTCAGCTTCGCGTTCCATTGCCAAAGCAGCTCGCAATATTGCCGCAGCAGGTCGACCTGAGCGGCGGACAACTCCACTTGATACTGCGAGAGGGCGGCGAGCAACGCATCGTCGGGAGAACTCATCAAACGGTAGCCCTTTCGGCAGACAGTGCCCACGATGGCGGGCACGTCGATCGACCGCGTCTCGCCCACCTCAAAGACGGGATTCTTGCAAGCAAGCCTATTGGAGCCGTGGCTGGGAATTCCGTCAAGCGTCCCGGCGCTCGCGAGATCTCGGGCCGGTGAAGCCGAGCGGCGGAGCGAGACATCCGCATCCGGGGGGTCGCGGTTGACAATCTCCAGCGGGGTCGTAGGATGAGGGGACCCCGCGCGTCCAAGGGGACAGGCACACTTTTCGGCCATCAGGCTGCGCGGAGTACAAACCGAAACGGGCCGAAAGAGGAGCCAGTCCCCGGCCTGTGAGATCCCCGCGTCGAATCCCCCGACCCCTCCGATCCCTAACCTCCGACCCCCGATCCCCGCCCCCCAGCCAAAGACCCAAATCCAGCAGGCCCGAGCCAACCTGGTTACGCCCGAAATGGAGGCTGTCGCCCGAAGCGAGCAGCTCGATGCGGAATTGGTGCGTGACGAAGTGGCCCGGGGCCGGATGGTCATCCCGGCCAACAAGGTCCACCTCGAGAAGGGCCTCCGGCCCGTAGGCATCGGCATCGCCGCACGGACCAAGATCAACGCCAACCTGGGCAATTCGCCGGTTACGAGCGACAGTGAGTGCGAGTTGAAGAAGGTCCGGGCCGCGGTCTGCTACGGGGCCGACACGGTGATGGACCTCTCGACCGGAACGGAGATCGAGTCGATCCGCCAGCGGATCATCGACGCGGTGAGCGTCCCGGTCGGCACCGTGCCGATTTACCAGGTAGCCGAGCAACTCGATGACATCGTCGACATGCGTCCGAGGGATTTCCTGGACGTTGTCGAGCAGCAGGCCCGGCAGGGCGTCGACTACATGACGATCCACTGCGCCCTCTTGCGCGAGCACTTGCCGCTCACGGAGAAGCGGGTTACGGGGATCGTGAGCCGCGGCGGGTCGCTCGTGGCCAAGTGGATGGTCGCCCACCGCGAGCAGAATCCGTTCTACACGCACTTCGACGAGCTGTGCGAGATCATGCGGGCTTACGACGTCACCTGGAGCCTCGGCGACGGACTGCGCCCCGGTTCGCTCGCCGACGCCAGCGACGAGGCCCAATTCGCCGAATTGAAGGCGATGGGCGACCTCACGCTCCGGGCGTGGGAGCGGAACTGCCAGGTGATGATCGAGGGGCCCGGCCACGTGCCCATGGACCAGATCGAAATGAACGTGCGCCGGCAGATGGAGTGGTGCCACGAGGCCCCGTTCTACCTGCTGGGCCCGCTGGTGACGGACGTGGCCCCGGGCTACGACCACATCACCAGCGCGATCGGCTCGGCCATGGCGGCGTGGTACGGGGCGGCGATGCTCTGCTACGTGACGCCCAAGGAGCACCTCGGGCTGCCGGACCTGGAGGACGTGCGGGCCGGGGTGATCGCGTTCAAGATCGCGGCCCACGCCGCCGACGTCGCCCGCCACCGTCCCGGGGCCCGCCAACGCGACGACGCCCTGGCCCGCGCCCGCTTCGCCTTCGACTGGGACGAGCAGTTCCGCCTCTCGCTCGACCCCGAAACCGCCCGCCGCATGCACGAAGAAACGCAGTCCCAACGCGATCCCGGCGACACGCGATATTGCACCATGTGCGGCCCGAAGTTCTGCTCGATGCGGGCCAACGACGAGATCCGCCGGACGACTCGCGCGGAACCGACCGTGTAGGTGGCGATCGGGCGTCCTGGCCGGCACGAGGACCATATTGCCGAGGGCTTTCGCCGAGGAGTACACTTTGAGGATAGAAGGCCGCAGACAGTCGCGGAAGCACGTTTCCGAAGAAGGGGTACGGGCGAGATGCCAACGATATCCTCGTTTCTTGGCATCGTGGTTCGGACGTACCACGACGAGCACCCTGAACCCCACTTTCATGCCTATTACGGGGAGCATAGCGCAGCGATTGCCATCGACACGCTGGAAGTGCTGGAAGGGACCTTGCCGCGTCGGGTCTTAGGCTTGGTTCTGGAATGGGCTTCGGCACACCGTGCGGAGCTTCGCGAGAACTGGCGATTGGCCGAGGCGCACCAGCCGCTTCAGAGTATCGATCCGCTGGTTTAAGTCTCCTTTGGGGTACGAAGATGCCGAAAGTGGTCCAAGTGCGAGCCCTCGGTGGCTATCGGCTGTACGTCCGATTTGACGACGGCACGGCGGGCGAAATCGACCTGAAAGGTCGCCTGTTCGGCCCGGTGTTCGAGCCGCTCATCGACGAAAAGATGTTCCAGCAAGTCTTCGTCGATGAGTTCGGCGCGATTGCCTGGCCCTGTGGAGCGGACTTGGCGCCCGATGGGGTCCATCGACGGCTGGCGGCCGCGGCCACAGCGTGACGGACGCACCTCACCCCGGGCTCACCGGCGCAAGCCAAGAAGTGCCTCCGGGCGTGCCACCCCACCGTCACGCACCCGCCAAGACGTCCGACTGTCGAGGGTTCCGCGGGAGTCTCGCCCTCCCGAGAATGCAGAACCTCGTTCAGCGATTCTGATTCACCGCTTCGTACAGCGCCACGAGGTTCTCGCGCGGCGTCCGGGCCTGGACGTTGTGGACCGTGTTGAAGACGAACCCGCCGCCGCGGCCGAAGACGGCGATCCGCTCTTTCACCTGGCGGCGGATCTCGTCGGGCGTGCCGAAGGGGAGCGTCTTCTGGGTGTCGACGCCGCCGCCCCAGAACGTCAGCTTGTCGCCGAACCGCTCTTTGAGCCCTTCGGGCGCCATGCCCGCGGCGGAGCACTGGACCGGGTTGAGAATGTCGAAGCCGGCCTCGACGATGTCGGGCAGGAGGTCGACGACCGAGCCGCAGGAGTGGATGAACGTCTTCCACGGCGTATGCTCGTGGACCCAATCGTTCACCCGGCGGTGGAACGGCTGGAAGAGCTTGCGGTACGCCGGGCAGCCGATGAAGGGGCCGTTCTGCGTGCCGAAATCGGTGCCGGTGATGAAGACCGCGGCCACCCGATCGCCGACCGCCTCGTAGAGCTTCGCGAAGTTGGCCAACGCGATCTCGCACTGGCGGCGGAACACTTCGTACACGTAGTCGAAGCGGGCCACGGTGCTGACGTACCATTCCTCGATGTCGCGAATCCCCTTGGGGCGCTTCCTCCACGGCACGGGCACCAGGGCGATGTCGCCGAAGGCCGTGCCGCCGAAGTTGGCCAGGATCGCCTTGTCCGTGTCGCGCCACAGCCGGTCGGCCTCCCAGGCGAAGTGCTCCAGGGTCGCGTCGTCGATGGGCCCGAACTCCTCGAGGTTGTCCTCGGGGTTGAGCTTCGCGTCGTCGATCGGCTCCTGGCGCACGATCGTGTCGAAATAGTAGCCTCCCTTGGGCATGCGCCCGCTGGGCGGGACGCTTGCGTCGCCCTCGGGGTACATGAGGATGTCGCCGTTCGGCTCGGGCACGGTGTTGAAGGCCGCGGGCACCAGCACGGGCGTGCCGTCGAAGAGCTCCCACGGCCTCCATCCCTTGTTCTCGAAGCCGAACATGGTCCTCGGCCCTCCAAGGCCGACAACGTCGATCCCCAGGGCCTCGATCAGGTCCGGGCCGATCTCGCCGAGCATCTGGTACGGCTCGGTCACTTTGACCGGCGTGCGCGGCGGGTCCAACTCCAAGGCCTGACGCAACTGGTACACCGAGCTGACGTGCATCCCGGTCACGGCGCTGGCGCCCAGGTCCAAGGGCACATGATCCGGTTGCTCGTGACTCAACGCTTTCTGGACACGCTGGCGAGAGTTCATGGGAGTAGTAGGCAGAGGGCAGTAGGCAGTAGGCAGACCGCTTAGCGGCGGGACTTGTCCCGCACGGATCGCGACGCCGCGGACCGGACGATTTCTCCGCCATTGGATTGCCCTCACGCCCTCTTGTCAAGGGCCGCCGCGTGACACTACGATGGGGTCCGGCCCGGGGCGAACTCAGGAGGCGCAAGCGTGTCGAGTGCAACAGGTAGTCGCGGCGGCAGCATTGCGTACGTGTACCTCTTGGCCGTGGTGGCGGCCTTGGGCGGCCTGTTGTTCGGCTACGATACGGCCGTGATCTCCGGGGCCATCGGATTCTTGACCACGCACTTCAAGCTCGATCCGGCCTTTGAGAAGGGCTGGGCCGCGGCCAGCGTCCTGTTGGGCTGTGCGGTGGGAGCGGCCGTCGCCGGGTTCTTGAGCGACGCGCTGGGCCGCAAGAAGATGCTCCTGCTGGCCGGCGCGCTCTTTCTCCTTTCCGCGTTGGGCACGGCGCTGCCCAGCAGCGTGGGCGTCTTCGTCCTCTTCCGCCTGTTGGGCGGCGTGGCCATCGGCGTGGCGTCGATCAGTTCTCCTATGTACATCGCCGAGATCGCCCCTGCCCGGATGCGGGGCCGAATGGTCTCGATCAACCAGTTCGCCATCGTCTCCGGGATTCTTGCGGCGTACTTCGTCAACCTCCTTATCGCGGCCTACGGCGACGCGTCGGGCCCCCAGTGGAACGTCGAGCACGGCTGGCGGTGGATGTTCGGTTTCGGCGCCCTGCCGGCGATCCTCTTCCTGGTCCTGCTCCTCCGGGTGCCCGAAAGCCCCCGTTGGCTCACGAAGCAGGACCGGGCCGGCGAAGCGGAGTCGATCCTCGCGAGGATCAACGGCCCGGAGATCGCCCGGGCCGAGCTGGCGTCGATCCAGCGGGCGATTGCCGAAGAGAGCGGCTCCCTGACGCAGTTGTTCGAGCCCGGCATGCGCGCGGCGCTCGCGATCGGGATCGTGCTGGCCGTCTTGCAGCAGATTACCGGAATCAACGTCTTCTTGTACTTCGCCCCGGAGATCTTCAAGCGGATGGGCTCCGGCGTCAACGCGGCGCTGATCCAGACGGTGGTCGTCGGAACCGTGAACATCGCGTTCACGGTGGTCGCCATCCGCACCGTGGACCGCTGGGGACGCAAGCCCCTGATGCTGGTCGGCTCGGCCGGCATGGGGTTGACGCTCCTCGGCATGGCTGCGGCCGCGTACCTGGGACGGGCCGACCTCTGGGTCCTGGTGTTCATTCTCGGCTACATCGCCTGTTTTGCCCTCTCGGTCGGCCCGGTCACGTGGGTCATCCTTTCGGAGATTTTCCCCACGCGGATCCGCGGCCGGGCGATCGGCATCGCGACCGTCTGCCTCTGGCTGGCCGACTTCGTCGTGACCCAGACATTCCCCATGATGGACGAAAACGCCTGGCTCGTGGCCGTCTTCCGCCGCGCGTTTCCGTTCCTCGTGTATGCCGTCTTCTGCGTCGTTTCGGTCCTGTTCGTTTGGCGTTTCGTCCCGGAGACCAAGGGCAAGACCCTGGAGGAAATCGAGCGAAGCTGGCGGTAGCGGGACAGAGAGAGGAGAAGGGAGAGGGGAGAAGGGAGACTCCGAGGTGGAAAGCCGCGACCAGCGGTCGCGCCCCCGCGCTCGGCGCAGGTCTCCCGACCTCGCCGACGGGAGACTGCGGGCCTCCAGCCTCCTTGAAGTCCGGTCGTCGGTCCGCCAAGGCAACAGGGACCATCCGTCCGGATCGCCATCCCGATGCCCACCCCCTGGACCGGGGTATTTTGCAGCCCGCCTCTGTCTTGCTACGATGTGCCTTAGGATAGGGGTCCTCCGTGTTTCTTCTGTCGTTTTTTGGGCCTTGGCAGCAAGGCCGGGGGGAGGAGGATGAACGCTTGTCGTCATCGCGGTTTTACGCTGGTGGAACTGCTGGTGGTGATTGCCATCATCGGCATTCTCATCGCGCTGCTGCTTCCGGCCGTCCAGGCGGCGCGGGAGGCGGCCCGGCGCTCGCATTGCAGCAACAATGTGAAGCAGATCGGTCTGGCGCTTCACAACTATCACGACGTGCACCTGGCATTTCCGCCGGGTTCGTTCTGGACCGGCACGGCATACGCCGACTACCGGGGTTCGATCCTGGTGCGGCTCTTGATGTACCTCGAGCAGCAGCCGCTGTACGGGCTGTGGGACTTCCGGAACCCGAACGGGGTTTCGGTCGACAACCAGGTCTTCCCCGGCACGAGCAAACTGCTCCAATCGACGCAGATTCCCGCGTACACGTGTCCGAGCGACGTTTGGCCCGCGGTGGGGAATTTCGCGTTCCACAACTACGCCGCCTCCGATGGGCCGACCGCACACGGAAACAACGCCAATTGCTCCTGCCCGACGTGGGCAAGCTGGAACGTCTACGCTTTGGCGCCGTACGACGGGGTCCACTTCGCCGGCCCGTTCACGCGGTGGCCCCAGTCGACCAAAATGGCCGACGTCACCGACGGCCTGTCGAATACGATCTTCTTCGGCGAGGTCCGGCCCCAGTGCTCGGCCCATAACAGCAACGGCTGGGCGTCGTCGAACAATGGGCAGGGGTTGACCGCCACGATCGTGCCGATCAACTACGATTCCTGCTCGCGCGACGCCGCGGAGCCCGACGGCTGCCGGCGCTACTGCAACTGGTCGACCGAGCTCGGCTTCAAGTCGCTCCATCCCGGCGGCGCGCAGTTCCTCTTGGGCGACGCCTCGGTCCGTTTCATCTCGCAGACGATCGACCACTGGACCTATCAGTATCTTGGCGCAAAGGACGATGGGAAGGCGGTGGCGGTGCCTTGACGCGGCGGAGAGACGTGGGCTCGGCGTCCCGTTTCGACCACAACCCCGGAGTGTCCATCATGTCGCGGACTGTCGGAAACGGTTGGCTAGGACGTGGGGCCTTGGTTTGCGGCCTGCTCGCGGCCACCGGTTGCGGACCGAAGGGACCGGTACAGGTCTCCGTCACCGGCACGGTGACGCTCGATGGCCAGCCGATCGCCAACGCGGCCGTCATGTTCTTGCCGGAGTCCTCCGGCCAGCCGGCCAACGGGCTGACCGACGCGGAGGGCCGCTTCACGCTCGGGATTCAGAAGAAGGGCGACGGGGCCTTCGAAGGCAAGTACCGCGTCACGGTCATTCTCAGCGAGGTGCAGGGTTTTGTCGCCGACGGGAAGAACAAGGAAGTCTCCGGCGGAATCGCGCCCGGCGGGCTCAAGACGACCTGGATCGTCCCTAAGAAGTACTCGGAGGCGAAGACCTCCGGACTGGCCGCCGAAGTCAAGCGAGGCATGGAGCCGCTCCGCTTCGACCTGACCAGCAAGTAGGCGGTGTGTGGCATGCTATCATCGCTATCGCGATTGCCCATGCGGCCTTCCAGACGCCTACGCGCGAGATCGGGACCAACGAACACAAAACTGATGTAGACAGTCCCGAAAGAACCGGGTTCAATACCGACCGCTAGGATTCACATCCGGGTGGGAATTCATCCCCCAGGCAGGCTAACCGGCCATTCGGTCCGGCAGCCCCTCGCTGGAGAGGAAGACCATGCTGCGATCCATCGGTCGGCGACTGTTCGGCGTCTCCGCAAAGAAACCCCGCCGGGACTCCCGGCGATGCCCGCCTTCGCGGCGTCTTCAATTCGAGGGCCTTGAGGGCCGATCGCTGTTGAGCGGGCTCAGCGTGGCCGGCGCGACGACGAGCGTCACGGAGAGTGCGATCAGCGACGGCAGCTTCGAGACCCCGGCCCTGGCCGCCAAGACCTACCGGTACGCGGCCACCGGCTCGGCCTGGACGTTCGGCGCGGGGGCGGGCATCGCCGGCAACCGCAGCGGGTTCACGTCCAGCAACCCCAACGCCCCCGACGGCACGCAGGTGGCCTTTTTGCAGGGCAAGGGGACCATGACTCAGTCGATCTACCTCGAGGCCGGGGCCTACCGGATCTCGTTCCTGGCCGCGCAGCGAGGCGCCTGCCAGTCGAGCTATCAGAAGCTCTACGTCACGGTCGATGGGAACCGGGTGGCGTATGTGACGCCGACCAGTTCGAGCTACGGGTCGTACCAGACGCAGAACTTCTACGTGTCGACGTCGGGGATGCACACCATCGTGTTCAAGGGATTGAACCCCGGCGGGGGCGACAACACCGCGCTGGTGGACGACGTGAGCATTGAATCGGCGGACAATTCGATCGGCGACGGCAGCTTCGAGGCGCCGTCGGTGGCCGCCAAATCCTACAAATACGGGGCCGACGGTTCGCCCTGGGTGTTCACCGGGTCGGCGGTGAGCAGCAACGGCAGCACGTTCACGGTGTCGAACGACGACGCCCCCTTCGGGACCCAGGTCGGCGTCCTGCAAGGCACGGGCAGCATCAGCCAATCGGTCTACCTCGAGGCCGGCACCTACAGCGTTTCGTTCGTGGCCGCCCAGCGGGCGAAACGCCAGGCGAGCTATCAACAGATCGCAGTCAAGGTCGACGACGTCCAGATCGACGCCATCACCCCGTCCGGTTCGCGTTATGCCTCCTACAAGTCCTTGAGTTTCTCGGTCTCGGCGCCGGGAATGCACACGATCGCCTTCGTCGGCCTGAATCCCGGCGGCGGCGACAACACCGCCTTGATCGACGGCGTGGAGATCTCCGAGGCAAACCCGGTGAGCGACGGGAGCTTCGAATCGCCGTCGTTGAGCGCGGGGACGTACCAGTACCGCGTCACGGGCTCGCCCTGGATCTTTTCCGGGACTGCCGGGATCAGCTACAACCGCAGCGGCTTCACTTCTGGAAACGCCAATGCCCCCGACGGCTACCAGGTGGCCTTCCTGCAAGGCACGGGCAGCATGAGCCAGTCGGTCTATCTCGACGCCGGCGGCTACGCCGTTTCGTTCGCGGCCGCCCAGCGGGCCACCTGCCAGACCGCTTATCAGGAAATCGAGGTGCTGGTCGACGGCAAGCATCTCTCCACGATCGCTCCCACCGGCAAGAGTTGGGCCTCCTACCTGACGGCGGCCTTCGAGGTCGCCACGGGCGGAATGCACACCATCCTGTTCAAAGGCCTGAACCCGGCGGGCGGCGACAACACCGCGCTGATCGACTATGTGACCGTGGTGACGGCCGGGAACAGCGTCGTCGACGGCAGCTTCGAGGCCCCGACGCTCAACTCGAGATCCTACCAGTACCGGCCCGATACCTCGGCCTGGACGTTCACCGGAGGCGCCGGGATCGCCAGCGACTCCAGCGCGTTCACCGCTTCGAATCCGAATACGATCTACGGCAACCAGGTGGCCTTCCTCCAATGCTCGGGGAGCGTCAGCCAGTCGGTCTACTTCGAAGCAGGCAACTACTCCATTTCGTTCCTCGCCGCCCAACGGGCCAACTACCAGAACTCCTATCAGCGACTGGCGGTGCTGGTCGACGGCGTCCAGGTCGGCGTGTTCACTCCGTCCGGCGCCGCGTACGTCGCGTACCAGACGGCCAGCTTCCCCGTCACCTCGGCGGGAATGCACGCGGTTCAGTTCCTCGGCCTGAACCCCGACGGCGGCGACAACACCGCCTTCCTCGACAACGTGACCATCCGCGACGCCGACCCGGTCAGCGACAGCAGCTTTGAAACGGTGGCCCTGACGAGCGGCAGCACCAAGTACCAGCCCACCGGGTCGCGCTGGCAGTACTCCGGATCGGCCGGCGTGACCAGCAACAGCAGCGCGTTCACTTCCGGCGGCTCCACGGCCCCCGCCGGCACCCAGGTCGCCTTCCTCCAAGGGACCGGCAGCGTCAGCCAGTCGGTCTACCTCGAGACCGGCACCTACACGCTTTCGTTCCAGTCGGCCCAGCGCAGCGGGACCGCGCAGACCGACTACCAACAAATCTCGGTGCGGATCGACGGCGTCCAGAAGGCCTTGATCACGCCGTCGAGCACGAAGTATGCCACCTACGAGGTGTCGGGCCTGCTCATCTCGACGGCCGGGTTGCACACCATCGAGTTTGTGGGCGTGGATCCCAAGGGCGGCGACAACACCGCCTTCCTCGATTGCGTGGCGATCACGGCCGACTAGCCCGAACGACTCGGCCCCACGTAGGGCAGGCTTCCAGCCTGCCGCTGTGGCAAGACAGGCAGGATGCCTGAGCTACCGAGAAATTCCTCGACGGGCCGGGCAAGGCGGCGGAACTCGTCGGTGGGCATGGCCACCGTGTCCCACCGCGGGGAAATCGGGTGGCACCGCGCGGCATACTCCGCCAGGCTTACCGCCACGAAGGCGTACAGCCCGCCCCGGTGGTCGAACAACCGCTCCGCCGGAAGCGGCGCCCGGTCGCCCACAATGTGATACGCAAACACGAACAGCCCGCGGAAGTTCTCCCCAAACAGGGCCTCCCATTGAGCGAGGCTCTTCAGGTCGTCGCGGGTCGACCAGTTCTTCCAGTAGTGACGCGACTGCTCGTCTCCCGACGGGAACCGCCGTCCTTTCACGTCCACCAGCCACACCGCCGGGCCCGATGAGGAGACAATGAAGTCCAGGCTCTTGATCGATTCCCCGTTGGCCAACAGGCTCCGCCTCGCCTCATCGACCGCCACGTAGGGCACCCCGCGTCCCCGCAGGTACTCCTCGAAGGCCGCCTCGTAATGGTTGTCGCGGTTGGCCATACGGGGAAAGGATGAAGTGTGAAGGATGAGGGATAAAGGATGAGGGATAAAGGATGAAGGATAAAGGATGAGGGATAAGGGATGAAGGATAAAGGATGAGGGATGAAGTGAAACGCCTCACCGCACGGCTTATCGCGTGTGGCATGCCGTCACTCGGCGCAGCCGAGGGTCGGCATGGAAATCGCCATGGTGGCCTCCGCGCTCGGTGCAGGTCCAAAGCGCTCGGCGCAGGTCTCCCGACCTCGCCGATCGTATGACCGGAGGTCTCCCGCGTCGCTGGAGACCCTCGGTCGCCTCATGTGCGGGGTCAGGAGACCCGCGCACAGCGCGGAACCTCGCACAGTGCGTGGCGGGCGTCGCTTCGCTCCGTCCGCCCTACCGACTCGTTTCCAGCGCCGTCCCACGAGTAAGCACTCGCCGCTCGGCGGCAGTTTCCCGGGGTCGCGTCGTGTTCCGCGGGCGGGATGCTGTCACTCGGCGCAGATCTCCCGACCTCGCCGCCTAGGTGACCGGAGGTCTCCCGCGTCGTTGGAGACCTGCGGTCGCCTCATGTGCGGGGTCGGGAGACCCGCGCACAGCGCGGAAACGCCCACAGCGCGTGGCGGGCGTCGCTTCGCTCCGTCCGCCCTACCGACCTCCAATCTCCGACCCCCGACCTCCAATCCCTAATCCCTAATCCCTAATCCCTGTTCCCCAATCCCCAGCACCTGCTTGACCACCGCCACCAGACTCGCCGCGTCCGGGTCGAGGGCGACGTTCTCTTGTCCGCCGCTGGCGAGGTCTTTGATCTGGCAGGTGCCGGCCTGGAATTCGTTGCTGCCGGCGATGATGGCCACGCGGAAGCCGCGGCGGTCGGCGTACTTGAGCTGCTGGCCGAGTTTCTTGGGTTCGGGAAAGACCTCCACGCCGATCCCGGCCGCGCGCAGGGCTGCGGCCAGGCGGAGGTAGTCGCTGAGCCGGGCCGGATCGAAGTAGGCGATGAAGACCGGGGCCGGGGTGGCCACCTTTTCGACCATCCCAAGCTCTTCCATGGCCGCGAGGAGCCGGTCGAGCCCGAGCGACGCCCCGATGCCGGGCAACTCCTGATGGGTGAACAGCCCGGCCAGGTTGTCGTACCGCCCGCCCGAACAGACGCTGCCGATCTTCGGAAGGGCATCGAGGTAGGTCTCAAAGATCGTTCCGGTGTAGTAGTCCAAGCCCCGGGCAATGGCCACGTCGAGCTTCAGCCGCGACTCGGGCACGCCCGCGGCCCGGGCCCCGGCCAGCACGTCGCGGAGCCGGGTCACGCCTTCTTGCCCCTTCGCGCTGGAAGCGACCAGCGGTTCCAACTCGCCGAGGATCTCGTCGCTGGAGCCGGTAGCCGAGGCCATGCGGATCACGTCGGCGGCCTGGGCGTCGGTCACGCCGGCGGTTTCTCGCATCTCGGCGGACACGCCCTCGGGCCCGATCTTGCCCCACTTGTCCAACGCGCGGAGCACGGCCACCGAACGATCGGCCAGGTCCAACCGCTCCAGCAGGCCGGTGAGCACCATACGGTTGTTGACGTGGATGCAGAACCCCTCGAAACCGACGGCCCGGAGGAGGTCGTGGATCACCAGCGCCGTTTCGATGTCGGCCCCCACGGCCCGGGTGCCGATCGTGTCGAAATCGCACTGCATGAACTCGCGATACCGGCCCCGCTGCGTGTTCTCGCCCCGCCAGACCGTGGCGATGTGGTATCGCTTCAAGGGGAACGTGAGCTCGGAGGCGTGCTGGGCCACGAATCGGGCCAGGGGCACGGTGAGATCGAACCGCAGGCCGACCCAGCGCTCGCCGGAGTCGAGGAACTTGTAGATCTGCTTGTCGCTCTCGTCGCCGCCCTTGCCGGTGAGGATTTCCAGATACTCCAGCGCCGGCGTGTCGATCGGGCTGAAGCCGTAGGAGCGGTAGACCCGGCGCGCGGTCTCGATCAGCCGCTCGCGCACGATCGCCGCCTCCGGCAAGTAATCGCGGAAACCCTTTAACGTTCTTGGGGTGATTTTCGTGGGTTCGTTCACGGTTTGAAAGGCCGGACAAGTCCGGCCGCTAAACGGGACTACTCGCAGTGCTCCCACCGCGCATCGAATCGGATTACACTCCCGCCGCCCTTCTCCCTTCTCCCTTCTCCCCTCTCCCCTCTTTCTCCCGCCGCCGCGGGCCCAGCACGGCTTCGGCGTACTCGACGACCTGTTCCGAGGTCTCGAAGTAATGGTCGTAGACCCAATCGTCCTCGAATTCGCAATCGACGGTGCTGTAGTCGCGGCAGATCTGCGGGCGGTCGTCGTAGATCGCGCACAGGTTATCGTCGCGGAGGTGCTTGCACTTCGTGTGAACCAGCAGGTACCAATCACCCTTCTCGGTGAAGACCGCCGCCCGTTCGTGAAACAGGAACCAGCGGATGTACTCGAAATCCTCCCATTCCGTGGGGGTCTCGATCGGCAGGGCGAAGTATCGGCAGCACTTGGCCGGACAGTGCGAACACAAGCACACGCCGGGCGCAAGGTCCTCGCGACTCGGTTTCCTCTTCACGACAGGAATCGCTTTGCGGCCATTCAAGGTTCACATCCTCGCGGGACGGCCGCATATCCCCCGAAGTAGGCTATCCTGCGGCTCCTCCGATAGCCTAGCAGAGGAGTCGCGAGATGACCAGCGGCTCAACGAGTTGGAGCGGATTCGAGTTGCTATGTCACCTGCTTGTCACCCTGACTCGCTAGTCTGGGACATCGTGGCGGTGGGTCCGATTGAAATTCCGTTTTTCGGGAGAGACGACCATGGCACACCCCGATCTTGGCAGGTTCATCCGCAACGACTCCGACAACATCTATCCGGGAGTGAACGTGTTCCGGACATGGATCAACGGCCATCACCGGATCATCTACCGGGTTGCCGGGGGCGACGCCGCATTGTGGCAGCGGTGCCTCGTCTACATGCGAAACGCCCCACCGGACCAGAATCCGATTCCGCCGGGCAATGTGGACTTTATCCTCGGCGGCCAGATCTGGCCCACCCCGACCGACTGGTCCAAGGTCGAGGCCCATGACGGGACCTGGACGTACTACTGGGCCGGGCAGTCGCACAAGGACGGTGCCTGGCGGTGGGACCGGGGCGTTCGCGTCCGCAAAGACATTTACGTCAACGGCGTGGAATGGCGTCTGGGCTTCGACGATTGTGGGAGCACGGATGGCGACTACAACGACTTCCTGATCGACGTCGACCTGGCGTGGTTATGGAAGGCCGACGACGATCTCCCGGTCCTCGGCGAGCCGGTGGCCGTGGTCACCCCTACCAGCGCCATTACGGTCGAATCGATCCGAAGTCAACTCTGGAGGAGTTAGAACTCGCTACCCCACGAGTCATCGATTCAACGCCTTCTCGATCGCGTCGGCCACGGTGCGGAGGGCTTTGATGCGGGCGTAGAGCTTGCAGTTGGCCTCCAGGATCGTCCAGGGGGCGTAGGTCGTGCTCGTGCGCTCGATCATCTCGGCCACGCAGACGTTGTACTGCCCCCATTTGTCGCGGTTGCGCCAGTCCTCCTGGGTGATCTTCCATTGCTTGGAGGGGGTGTTCTGGCGGTCTTGGAAGCGGCGCAACTGCTCGTCGCGGTCGATCTGGAGCCAGAACTTCACGACCACGGTGCCGTACTCGGTCAGTTGACGCTCGAACTCGTTGATCTCCTGGAAGGCCCGCTTCCATTCGGCCTCCGTGCAAAACCCCTCGACCCTCTCCACCAGGACCCGCCCGTACCACGTGCGGTCGAAGATGCCGATGTGTCCAGCCTTGGGCACGCGGCGCCAGAACCGCCACAAATAATGGCGGGCGAGTTCTTCGGCGGTCGGGGCGGCGACCGGGATCACCTCGTAGCCGCGGGGATCGAGCCCCTGGGTCAACCGGCGGATGTTGCCCCCCTTGCCGGCCGCGTCCCAGCCTTCGTAGGCCACCAGCGCGGGGATCCTCGCCTTGTAGAGACGGTACTCCAGGTGCAAGAGCCGCTCCTGCAAATCGTCGAGGTCCTTTTCGTACTGGTCGCGGGAGAGCGACACGCTCAGGTCGACCCGATCCAGGATCGTCTTGTGCGGCGGCGGCCAGTCGACGGGCTCGGCCATGGGCTTCCGCTCCGCCGGCGGCGACGACGCGCGGCGGTCGAGTTCCCCTTCGACTGCCTGGAGCACCCTTTCCACCACCCTCACGCGCACGTAGCGCTCGTAGGTCGCCTCCACCAGCGTCCACGGCGCGTTGGCCGTGTCGGTCCGTTCGAGCATCTCTTCGGTGGCATCCAGCCACTCCCGGTACTTCTTGTTCTGCCTCCACTCCTCCTTCCCGACCCGCCACGACATCGCCTCGTTGTCCTCCAGGGCCTCGAAGCGTTTCTTCTGCTCCTGCTTGCTGATGTGCAGCCAGAACTTCACCAGCACGACGCCGCTTTCGGTCAACTGCCGCTCGAACTCGCGGATCCCGTCGTAGGCCTCGCGCCAGGGCGCCTGGTCCTTCGCGTTCTCCATCCGCTCCGAAAGGACCCGGCAGTACCAGGAGTGGTCGAGAATGACGATGTCGCCCGCACCGGGCAGCAAGTTCCAGAACCGCCACATCCAGGGGTAGAAGCGCTCGAGATCGGTGGGCTCGCCGACCGCAAAGACCTTGAACCCGCGAGGATCGAGCGACTGCACGAGCCGGTTGATGATCTTCCCCTTGCCGGCGGCGTGCCAGCCCTCAAACACAATCACCACTGGCACGCCCGCGGCCCGGGCCGCCCGCTGCGCCGCGCCCAGGCGGGCCTCCATCTCGGGGAAGATCTTCTCGTAGGAGTCCTTCGGGACCTGTTTGGTAAGATCGAGCACTTCGAGCATAGAAGAGTCCTTCACCGGCGACGAGAACGCGGACGACGGGAACCCGTCCCCACTCAAGCGGCAAGCCCTCTCGACGGGGTACGCCGGGGGGGCATGGAAATCCTAGGATGCCGGGGCCCTCAAATCAACCGCCGCTCCCCCGAAAGAATGTACGTCTTCTTGGAGAGCGGGCGTTTGCGCGGGTGGAGGGGATTGGTACACTGAGGCCACCGGAGTGAGGCTTCGCCCTCCCAAGATCCCGCAAGGTCATCTCGACTTCCCGCCAAACCGCCATCGCCTCCAAGAGGGCCTGACCATGATCCCAACCTTGTTCTCCGTCAGCTACGCCGGGCTTTGGGGCCAGCAGCGGCTCGACCCGGTCGCTTTCGTCCGCAAGGCGGGCACGCTCGGCTATTGTGCGGTCGAACTGATGGGCAAGCGGCCGCACCTGTCGGTCCTCGACGTCGACGACGCCCAGATCGCCGCGATCCGCGACGCGGCCGCCCAATCCGGCGTGGAGATCGCCACGATCGCCGCCTATACCAACTTCACCTTGGGCCGCGACACGGAAATCCCCTCGATCGAAATCCAGGTCGCCTACGTCCGCTCGCTGGCCGAGGTCGCCGCCAGGCTCGGGGCCCGGGTCCTTCGCATCTTCACCGGCTACGCGACCGAGACGGAAGGTTATGCCCGCGACTGGGACCTGTGCGTCCGCGCGGTCCGGGAGTGCGCCGAGGTAACGGCCCGGTGCGGCGTGACCCTCGGCGTGCAGAACCACCACGACGTCGGCGTGGGCGTCGATAGCTACGTCGAGTTCCTCGACGAGGTGGGCCATCCGAACTGCCGGGCCATGTTCGATCCCTGGTCGATCGCCCTGCACGGCACGGACCTGAAGGCCGCGGCCCGGCGATTGGCCCCGCGCATGGTACAGACCACGCTGGCCGACTACCTCCGCCTGCCGCGCTACGCCTACCTGCCGGGCCTGGTGAACTACAAGCGACTGGACGACATGGTCCGCGCCGTGCCGCTGGGCGAGGGTTTCATGGACCTGGCCGGTTTCATGGCCGGCCTGCGCGAGGGCGGCTTCCAGGGCTACGTGGCCTACGAAATGTGCTCCCCCCTGCGCGGCGGCGGCACCGAAGAAAACCTCGACCGCACCGCCCGGCTAAGCCTCGAACGGATCCACGGCTGGATTCGTTCCTGAAGGGCACGACGATCGCAGGGTGTCACCGAAAGCTCCGCTTCCGGTATCGCGCAGCGACCAGAGGCTCTGCCGGAATCCCCGGGCACGGCACATCTGGTCAAAGCGAGCCTCTTGTGCCTTCGCCACCACGCCAAAGAAAACGCCTGCCCCGCAGGGCGGCCGAGCCGCAATCCAGACTTCCGAAGTCTTGGAGACTTCGGAAGTCTACGCAGCGAGCGATGATTCCTGCGGATAACGGTGCAGGGCCTCGAAGTACGGTCCCTCTGTTCCCTGAATCTCCGGCCCGCGGGTATACGGGCCTGCGGCAACAGAGATGAGCCACCGTACTTCCTCGCCATCCCGATGAAAACCCGACGCGGGGCTCCCATCGGGACGCGACGGCACAACATCTTTCGCTAGATCCCCCACCGCGGCGGGGTTGCGTTTCCTGAATGGGGGAAATAGTATGACCCTCACGCGAAGAAGCCGGTTCGCGGACTTCCGAAGTCTCGCAGACTTCGGAAGTCTTCAGCGGCGTCTCCGTCGGACGGTCTCTCCAGGCCGTCAAGAGGGCGCCGCAACAAACGGTCTGAAAAGGCCGTCCCACAGCATTTTCACCCGCCACACGAAAGGGGACCGTCATGCCTCGGAGTCTTCGTTGCGTACCGCGCATCGTGCGGGGGGGCATCATGCCACTGGGCGAAAGACCGGACAAGCCCTTTCCGTCTACCACCGGCGGCTCGCGTGCGAGGCATTGGAAGACCGGTCGCTGCTCTCGCTGACGCCGCTGAATGTCGTCCTCATCAGCGATGCAGTCGCCCAAGCAGAACTGGTTCAGAGGGCTGCCGCGAAGGACACGATTGCCGTCGTCTATTCCGCCGACACCATGACGACGACCGGATTGGTCGATCTTGTCGCGTCCCTGTCCGCGGACCACAACGGTGCTCCGATTGGGCACCTCGGGATCGTAGCTCACGGCAGTCCGGGTGTGATCGCTCTAGGCAAGGCCGATGACCTCAGCTTGGCCACGCTGCCGGGCCAGGCGGCTGCGCTGGAACGATTACGATCCGTGCTCACGAGCGACGCCCGTCTGGACCTATATTCGTGTTCTGTGGCTGTCGGACAGGGAGGCAAGACCTTCGTTGATGAGCTTTCCGCCGTAACGGGCGCGGCTGTATTCGCGAGCGACAACCCAGTTGGCACCGTGCCCGGGTCAGACTTTGTCTGGGAATATGAGGTGGGCCAGGCAGCCGACGGAAGAGGACTGTTCTCGATTCCAAGACTTGAGAGCATTTCTGATCTGTGTCTGGCTGCGGCAGACGCCTTCTACAGCCAACGCGACTCAAGGTGGTCAGGCAACCATTTGGGAACGTCGACAACGGACACGATAGGAAGTGCAGGCTGTGCGATGACCTGCACTGCGATGCTGTTGAAATGGGAGTCGGGAAGTACGCTTGATCCTGACCCCGGCCAGCTAAACACATGGCTCACGTCTAATGGCGGGTACGTCGACGAGGACCTACTCGTGTGGTCGGTCCCAGCGTCGTACGATGGGTCGGCGGGCCTCACGTGGCTTGGTTCCACCTCTGGGGTCGATGAATGGAGTCTAATCGATGCAGAACTGGTGGCTGGGCGGAAACCAATCGTGAAGGTTGACGGGATTCCCACAACCTCAGCGATGGATACGCATTTTGTCGTCGTGTACGATCGAGTAGGCACATCCGGAGTAGCTTCGTCTTACAAGATCCTTGACCCCTGGGACACTTCATTTAACGCAAACAAGAGTCTGGATTCCTACAAGGATTACTCAAGTGGTTATACGACCTGGGGATTACGCAAGTACGGCGGCACCTTCCCGGGTGGGGACACCACGCTACCGACGGTGACCATCAGCAGTCCGAGCAACGGTCAGACGTTCACAACCTCGTCGATTACGGTGAGCGGGATGGCCTACGATTCTGGCGGTTCAGGGCTGGACAAAGTGGTCGTGCTGAACAACACGACGGGCGATGGGGGATGGGCAACGGGGCTTTCGGGGAACTCCTCCGCCTACAGTGTCTCCGGAATCACCTTGGTGGCCGGGACCAATGAGATCTACGCCGTCGCGTATGACAAAGCGGGGAACCTTAGCGGTGTGGCCGACACGCACGTCACGGTCACGTACAGCCCACCGCTTCCCGTTCTCTCAATCAATGATGTGACACTGACGGAGAGGGACAGCGGGACGAGAACGTTCACGTTCACGGTGAGCATGACGGGTTCCAATCCCTCCGGGGCGAGTGTGAGCTACGCCACAGCCAACGGGACGGCAACCACGGCGGACAACGACTATGTGGCCAAGAACGGGACGCTGACCTGGGGTGCGGGCGATACCTCGGCGAAGACGATCAGCGTGACGGTCAACGGCGATACGACCTACGAGTCGGACGAGACGTTCTACGTGAACCTCAGCGGGGCAAGCGGGGCAACGATTTCGGACAACCAGGGCGTGGGCACGATCCAGAATGACGATTCGCAGTCGCTGCCTTCATTGTCAATCAATGATGTTTCGATTTTGGAGGGTGACGTAGGCACGAAGAGCCTAAGATTCACGGTCCAGCTCTCGGGAACTTCCCAGCAATTTGTTGACGTTGACTATACAACATCTGATGGCAGCGCGATTGCGGGTGTCGATTACACTTTTAGCAGTGGCCATCTCCAATGCGCGCCAGGCGAGACGAACGCCTTCTGGCCCGTCACTGTGCCGATCATCGGCGACTATACGAGTGAACCGGACGAGACGTTCTTCGTGACCCTGAGCAATGCCAGTGGTGCGACGATCGAAGACGGCCAGGGCATCGGAACGATCTTAGATGACGACACATATCTGCCTGTGCTGACGCTTCTTACGCCGGCATCAATTATGGAAGGCGACACGGGGACCAAAGGTCTAACATTCACAGTAATATTGTCGGCTACTGTCTCTCAGACAGTGACGGTGGACTACGCCACGAACGATGGGACAGCAACGGCGGGCAATGACTATACGACCACTAACGGTAGATTGACATTCGCTCCTGGCTCGTTCAGTCAACAGCTTGCGGTTCCGATCCTGGGGGATTACGCGATTGAAGGAAACGAGACGTTCACCGTTACCTTGTCAGGAGCGGCCAACGCGACGATTGGCACGAGTACGGCTACGGGGACGATCCAGAATGACGACGTAGCCGGGACGCTGGCCTTGAGTTCTTCGGCCTACAACGTCAACGAGAATGCCGGGACGGTAACGATCACCGTGAACCGCAGCGGCGGGTTGGCCAGCGGCGTGGGGATCAGCTATGCCACCAGCAACGGGACGGCGACGGCGGGCACCGACTACACTTCCACCAACGGGACGCTGACGTTTGGCGGTGGGGAGACGAGCAAGACGTTCACGGTTCCGATCAGCAACGACAGCGTGCCCGAGGGCAGCGAGACGTTCAATGTAGCGCTGAGCAGCGCGACCGGCGGCGGCAGCGTCGGCACGCCCAGTAGCGCGATCATAACGATCATCGATGACGATGAGGCATCGCCTACGATTTTCATTGGTGATGTGACGCAGACGGAGGGCCACAGCGGGCCGAAGACGTTCACGTTCACGGTGAGCATGACGGGCTCGAATCCTTCGGGGGCGAGCGTGAGCTACGCCACAGCCGACGGGACGGGCACCACGGTGGACAACGACTACGTGGCCAAGAACGGCACGCTCACCTGGGCAGCCGGCGATACCTCGGCGAAGACGATCAGCGTTACGGTCAACGGCGATACTACCTACGAGTCCGACGAAACGTTCTACGTGAAGCTGAGCGGCGCCAGCGGCGCTGTCATTTCCGATAGCCAGGGCATAGGCACGATCCAAAATGATGACCAACCGCCCACCGTGCAGTTCACTGCGGCCAGCCAGAGTCGGTTAGAGAGCGTCGGGACGATGACCGTGATGGCGCAACTGTCAGTGGTGTCAGGTTTGGACGTGACGGTGCCCTTCGCCGTAAGCGGTACGGCCAGCAACTCGCACGACTACACCATCACTCCCAGCCCCATCGTCATTCCCGCTGGTTCGAGCACGGGAACGATCACGATCAGCGTGGTGGACAATGCACTGGATGAAGCCGATAAGACTGTGATTGTCACCATGGGGTCTCCGACCAACGCGACAGCGTCCGGGACCACGGTCCATACAGCCACGATCCTGGACGACGATCTCCCCCCCACGGTGGTTTCGATCGCCCGGGCGGGGACGACGCTGACCAACGCGACGACTGTCCAGTTCGCCGTTGCGTTCAGCAGGGACGTAACCGGAGTGGACGCGACCGACTTTGCTCTGGTTTTGTCGGGGGCAACCGGGACGATCGAGAGCGTCACCGGCAGCGGGGCCGCGTACACGGTGACCGTGACGAACGTCGGCGGGAACGGCGCCCTGGGACTGAACCTCTCGGACAACGATAGCATCGAGGACCAGTGGGGGAACAACCTCGGTGGAGTGGGCACGGGGAATGGTGACTTCACCGGCCAAGCGTATACCATCGATACGACCTCGCCCACAGTCCTTTCCATCAACCGGATCGGCGCCACGCCGACCAATTCCACCGTCGTTCAGTTTACCATAACGTTCAGCGAGACCGTGACCGGGGTAGACGGCGGGGACTTCGCCTTGGTGCGGTCGGGGACCACCGGGACCATGAGTTCCCTCAGCGGCAGCGGGACTACGTATACGCTCACGGTGACGAACGTGGGCGGCACCGGCACGCTGGGACTCAATCTGGCGGACAACGACACGATCGTCGATGCGGCGGGGAACACGTTGGGCGGCTCAGGCGCGGGCAACGGCGACTTCACCGGCCAGGTCTACACCATCGATACGGTCGCCCCGACGGTCCTTTCGATCACCCGCCTCGGAGCCACGCCGACCAACGCCCCAAGCGTGCAGTTTGCGGTCGCGTTCAGCGAGACCGTTGCAGGCGTGGACGCAGGCGACTTCGCGTTGGCGATGTCGGGGACTGGCGGTTCGATCGGCAACGTCACCGGGAGTGGAGTGGCCTACACGGTAACGGTGAACGGCGTCTCCGGCAACGGCGCCCTAGGGCTGAACCTGGTGGATGACGACAGCATCGCGGATGCGACCGGCAACAAGCTGGGCGGGAGAGGCACGGGAAACGGCAGCTTCGTCGGCGAGGACTACACCGTCGACACGGCGGCCCCCACCGCGTCGCTGACCGCCTCGAACGTCACGGTCGGCGGCGTCTCCTCTTATACGTTCGCGGTGACCTACTCCGACAACGTCGCGGTGAAGCATTCGACGCTCTCCAGCGGCGACGTCCTGGTGACCGGCCCCAACGGCTTCAGCCAGGCGGCCACCTTGGTGAGCGTGAACGTCGGCTCCGACGGCTCGCCTCGCACGGCCACGTACCAGATCACGCCGCCCGGCGGGGCGTGGGACTCCGCGGACAACGGCACGTATACCATCGCGGTGCAGCCCGGCCAGGTGACCGATACGGCGGGCAATGCGGTGGCGGCCGGCTCGCTGGGCACGTTCACCGTGAATGCCGCGGCCGACAAGATCGCGCCGACGGCACAACTCGCTGCCGTCAACGTAACCAGCGCGGGCGAGACCGTCTATTCGTTCACCGTGACCTACGCCGACAACGTCGCGGTAGACGTCGCCACGCTCGACAACGCGGACATCCTGGTGACGGGCCCGAACGGCTTCAAGCAGGCCGCCACCTTCGTGAGCGTGACCCCGGCGGGCCACGGTACGCCGCGAACGGCCACCTACAACCTCACGCCGTCGGGCGGGGCGTGGAGTGCGGCGAACAACGGCGTCTATACGGTCTCGATGCAATCCAACCAGGTCAAGGACACCAGCGGGAAGGCGGTGAAGTCGGGCAAGCTGGGAACGTTCACCGTGGACACCGAGGCGCCGGCCGCGGTCCTGAAGGCATCCAACGTGACCAAGGCCGGCGGGACGTCCTACACCTTCACCGTGACCTACACCGACAACCTTGCGGTGGACGTCTCCACGCTCGACAACCTGGACCTCCTGGTGACCGGCCCGGACGGTTTCCGCCAGGCGGCCACCCTGGTGAAGGTGAACAGCAAGAAGGACGGGACCCCGCGCACGGCCACCTACAAGATCACGCCTGCCGGTGGGGTCTTCAGCGCGGCCAACAACGGCGTGTACACGGTGGCCCTGCAAGCCGGCGAAGCGACCGATACCGTAGGCCATGCCGTAGCCCCGGGGGTCCTGGGCACTTTTGCGGTCGACACCGCCGCGCCGACCGCGACCTTGACCGCCCCGAACGTCACCACGACCGGCGGAACCGCCTACACGTTTGCCGTGACCTACACCGACAACCTCGGCATTCGCGTGGCCACGTTGGACAATCTCGACGTGAAGGTGACCGGCAAGGGCTACAGCCAGTTGGCCACGCTGGTGAGCGTCGATGTCGACGAGGACGGCACGCCGCGCGCAGCGACCTACCGCATCACGCCCAAGGGCGGGACGTGGAGCGCGACGAACAACGGCATCTACACCGTGTCGATGCAGTCGAAACAGGTGACTGACCTGGGCGGCAACCCCGTGAAGTCCGGCAAGTTGGGCACGTTCACCGTCGACACCGCCTTGCCGACTGCTTCGTTGAAGGCCTCGAACGTAACCAAAGCTGGGGCGGCAACGTACACCTTCACCGTGACCTACAGCGACAATGTCGCGGTGAGCGTGGCGACGCTGGACAACACCGACCTCCTGGTGACCGGCCCGAACGGGTTCAGCCAGCTTGCCACGCTGGTCGGCAAACCGTCGAAGGACGGAACGAAGTGCAAGGCGACCTACCAGATCACGACGCCGGGCGGGGCGTGGGACGCGGCGGACAACGGGACCTACACCGTCTCCGTGCAATCCGATCAGGTGACCGACGGCGTCGGCAACGCCCTGGCGGCGGGCGACCTCGGGACATTTGCCGTGAACGTCCCAGCCGCCAAGGCCAAGACGTCGGCGGCATCGACCGAGACGATGCCCTTTCCAACGCTCGGGCAACGCAAGGGCCCTGAACTTCGAGCGGTGTTCGCCACCGTCGCCGACTGGCTGTAACCCTGGAGGACCTCAACCCGCGAAGCGCCGGGCGATGAGGCTGATGTTCTGGCCGCCGAAGCCGAAGCTGTTCGACAGGACCAGATCGCATCGCTGGGGACGGGCGGCGTTGGGGACGTAGTCCAGGTCGCAGTCGGGG
>CAYSGY010000003.1:25571-56093 GCA_964430315.1 uncultured Planctomycetaceae bacterium | reverse complement strand
GTACAAGGGGATGGAGAACGTCGAAGTCACCTTCCCGGTGATCGCCGACCTGACGATGGAAGTGGCCCGCGCTTACGGCATGATCCAGCCCTCGGCCGACGACTCGCACGCCGTCCGTGCGGTGTTCCTCATCGATCCGGAGGCGAAGGTCCGCGCCATTCTCTTCTACCCGCAGAGCACCGGGCGCAACTTCGATGAGATCCTCCGGATGCTCGTGGCGATGCAGACGGCCGATGCGCACCAGGTGGCCACGCCGGCCGACTGGCGGCCCGGCGACGAGGTGATCGTCCCGCCTCCCGGCTCGTGCGGCATCGCCCAAGAGAGAATGACCAAATCGGCGGGCGATACCCGCTGCCTCGACTGGTTCCTCTGCCTGAAGCAGTTGCCCAAGACTTCCCTGGCCCTGCCGCCGATTTGGGCCGATCCCAAGTGAAGCCAGCCGGGACCAACGCAGGTTCTCTAGGAAGTCTTGGGCACGGGCAAGAGCGGCGATTCTAGTAGCCGACGCCGAAGGAGACGTACGGGGTATCGAGGTAGATCGTGCTTCCCCAGTAGTGGGGATAGCGTGGTCCGTAGTAGTACACGGCCCCGGGAGCCACCACGGGAGCCCGAACGACGACCGGGGCGGGCACTACGGCCGGGGCCACCACAACCCGCGGCCGATACGGCGGGGCCACCACGCGGACCGGGGCATAGGGGCGGTGTCCGACGGCCGCGCTTGCCACGTTGGCCGCCAGCGAACCCGGCGTCCCGCCGGCTGCCGAGGCCGTGTTCACCACATACGTCCAAGCCACCAACACGGCAACTGCCAATACGATGCGTTTCATGGGTCGCTCCTTTTCGGGAACGAAGGGGGGGCGAAATCACCTGGGTCGGGGTCGAGCCGTTCCCGTCGCTCGCATCAACCGGCAACAAGCTTGAACAAATGGTGTGCCGATAACCATGGGTCGAGACACAAGTGCTTTCTGCGGAAGTACTTAGAGATCGACTCACGTCGATACGCGCCACGTGCAAACGTAGTCACTCTGATGACGCTGAGAATCGGATCGAGGACAGTACGGCTCGATCCGACTCGCCAACTCGCACGGCGTATGGCCGCTCCCCGGGGACCGCCCCCGTGGTCGGGGGCTAAGGATCGGTTTCTTGACGCGAATCCCCTCCAAGAGCCAGAATAGAGGGATGGGGCAAATACGGTGGAAGATGACTCAACGGATACGCATCGGGCTTGTCGTTCTTGGCGTGGTCGCCTGCTGGCTCGGCGGAGCCGCTTCGAGCCTCGGCATCGAGGTCGTGCTCAAGGACGGCCGGGTCCTGCGGGGAAAACGTGGGCTCGTGACCGGCATGACCGCCCTCCCGGCGGCCAATGCGGCCGAGAGCGCCGTCCCGCTCATCGAACTCCTCGACGACGATCTCCGCCGCACGTTCTTCTCGATCCGTCAGGTCGTCGAGCGCCGGCCGGATCAGGCGACCGAGGTGCCGGAGAAGTATGTCATCTTCCAGCGGGTCCGGCACGCCGGGGCAACCGTCAAGACGGTGGGGCCGATGAAGACGTCGCCGTTCGACGAATTCGGCCGTCGCACGGTCACGATGCTTACCGCACGGGGCGAGGAGAAGATCGTCCAAGGGATCACCGAGCTCACGCCCTACTACGCGAAGATCGAGGGGCTCACGCACGTCTGGGACATGCGCATGGCGACCAGCAGCCTCCCGCCGGAGTCGCTCGCCAGGCTGCTGAAGGCCCAAAGCAAGCAAGGGGGAATCGAGGACGTCAAGCGAATCGCCCGATTCTACCTTCAGTGCGAGCGGCCCGAGGACGCCGCCAAGGAGATCGACTCCTTCCTGGCCTCGCGCCCGAACGACCAGGAGTCCAAGCGGCTCCTGGAGCCTTCGCTCCAGGCGATCAAGGAGCGGTCGGCCCGCCGGGCCCTGGGCGAGTTGAAGCTCCGCCGCGAGGCGGGCCAGCACCCGCTGGTCTGGGCGATGCTCAAGAAGTTCCCCACCGACGGGACCTCGGGAGAGACGCTCCAGGCGGTCCGCGACACGATCCGGGAGTACGAGGCCGCCCTGGCGCAGCGCAAGCAGACGATCGAGCGGATCGAAGCCCTCGCCAAGCAGATCAGCGACGAAGCCCTGCGCAAGCGGCTCGCTCCCGTCCTGAAGGAGATCTCCGTCGAGCTGAGCTTGAACACCGCGGACCGCATGGCGGCGTTCCGCGAACTCTCCGGCGACCCGTCGCTGCAACCGGCCGATAAGCTCGCCCTGGCGATCAGCGGCTGGTTGTTGGGGCCGAAGGCGGCCAATCCGCGACTCTCGACCGCGCTGTCGCTGCTCGAAGTCCGCCGCATGATCCTCCAGTACTTCCAGTCGCCCGACAAGGTGACCCGCGAGCAGACCGTCGTCGGCTTCCGCTCCGAGGAAGCCGCCAATCCGGCGATGGTGGCCCGCGTGCTGGCCACCATGAAGCCTCCCATCGCCGTGGACTTGCCGGAAGAAGAGGCAGTGCCGGTGGAGTTCGAGGTTCCCGGGCCGGACTCTTCGTCGCCGCCGGTCCGCTGTTTCGTGCAACTGCCGCCCCAGTACGATCCGCACCGCCGCTACCCTGCGATCGTGACCTTGCACGGGCCGGGCTTCACCGCGCAGCAGCAGATCGACTGGTGGGCGGGGCCGCGGGTCGCGGGGGGCTGGCGGGCCGGACAGGCCTCGCGCTACGGCTACATCGTCGTCGCCCCGGAGTGGACGCTCGACCACCAGAAGCAGTACCTCTACTCCGCCCGCGAACACGCCGCCGTCCTCGATAGCTTCCGCGCCGCCTGCCAGCGTTTCTCCATCGACACCGACCGCGTCTTCCTCACCGGCCACTCCTTCGGCGGCGACGCGGCATGGGACATCGGCCTGGGGCATCCGGACCTGTGGGCCGGGGTGATCCCGATCGCCGCCAAGGCCGACAAGTATTGCGCCCTCTACTGGGAAAACGCCGCCCGGGTGCCGTTCTACTTCGTATGCGGCGAATTCGACTCCAGCCGCATGCTCGCCAACTCCCGCGATTGGGACCGCTATCTGCGCAAGGGCTACAACGTGACGGTGGTCGAGTACCTCGGCCGCGGCCACGAGGACTTCTCCGACGAGATCCTCCGCCTGTTCGACTGGATGGGCCGTCTGCGCCGCAATTTCGCCCCCAAGAACTTCGACGTGGTGACGATGCGTCCTTGGGACAACTTCTTCTGGTGGGTCGAGTTGCGTCAACTCCCGCCCCGCGCCATGATCGCCCCGGACCAGTGGCCGCCTTCCCGCGGCACGCAGCCCGTGCATACCAGCGCCACCGTGACCCGCACCAACGGCCTGCTGCTCCAAACCGGGGCCGGGCAGATGACCGTGTGGCTCTCGCCCGACGTGCTCGACCTCAGCCGCCGCTTCTTCGTCAGCGTCAACGGCAACCGCCTCAACACGACCGCCGCCTCGCTGGCCGGGGACCTGAACGTGCTGCTGGAAGATGCCCGCACCCGCGGCGACCGCCAGCATCCCTTCTGGTCCAAGATCGAGACCCGGACCGGCCGGTGAACTGCGAAAACGTAGCGAGAACGTAGGGCGGACCGAACGAAGTGAGGCCCGCCGGAACCCAACACAGTCTACGGCCGAGGATCAATGTTTGGAGTGCGGCGACTCGTCGCCGCTTTGGACTTGGCTGCGCGGACCGGGATGTTGCTGCTTCCTTCGCCGGAACAAAGAAAGCGGCGACAGGTCGCCGCACTCCAGAGACCGGCTCGGTGGGCGTCGCTTCGCTCCGTCCGCCCTACGGGCCCTGGGAAGTCTCCCGCCGGTCGGATAGGATGGAAGCCGGTCTTTTCAACAGGAGCCCGGCCATGTGGACTATCGAACGACGACTCTTCTGGAGCGCCCTGGTTCTCTCGATCTCCGTCTGCTGCACGGCATCGGCCGCCGAGACGGTCTGGCTTTCCTCGCTGGATCTCTCAAAGATGAGTTCCGGATGGGGCAAGCCGCTCAAGGACAAGGCGGTGCAAGGCCGGCCCATGTCGATCGGCGGCCAGAAGTTCAAGAGCGGGGTGGGCACCCACGCTTCGAGCCGGATGTACGTCGACCTCGGCGGCGGCTGCGACGCGATGAAGGCGTCGGTCGGGGTCGACGACGAAGTCGGCGGCAACGTCGGCAGCGTTGAATTCCGCGTCTACGGCGACGGCAAGCTCCTGTGGAATAGCGGCGTGATGAAGGCCGGCCAGGGAGCCAAGACGCTCGACGTGAAGCTCCGCGGCGTCGACACGCTGTTGCTGCTGGTCGATCCGGCCGGCGACGGGATCAACTTCGACCACGCCGACTGGGCCGAGGCCCGCTTCGAGGTCAGCGGCGTCCGGCCCAAGGCGATCGCCACGCCGTGGGAAGCCCCGGTGCTGCTCACGCCGAAGCCTTCGCCCAAGCCGAGGATCAACGGGCCGACGATCTACGGGTGCCGGCCCGGCAATCCGTTTCTCTATCGCATACCCACCACCGGCCGGCGGCCCATCACCTTCTCCGCCGAGAACCTGCCCGGCGGCCTGAAGCTCGATCCGCAGACCGGCATCCTGACCGGCTCCGTCGAGAAGCCGGGCAAGTACGTGGTCACGTTCAAGGCATCCAACACGGCCGGCACCGCGGAGAAGTCCTTCCGCATCGTCTGCGGCGACACGCTCTCGCTGACGCCTTCCATGGGCTGGAATCACTGGTACGCCCATTACAACCGCGTGACCGACAAGATGGTTCGGGAAGCGGCCGACCAGATGGTCAAGTCGGGGATGGCCGACGTCGGCTACCAATACGTGAGCATCGACGACTGCTGGATGAACGCCCCGAAGCACGCCGACCCGCTGCGCGTCGGTCCCTTGCGCGACGCGCAGGGCAACATCCTCCCCAACAAGCACTTCCCCGACATGAAGGCCCTCACCGACTTCCTCCACGCCAAGGGTCTGAAGGCGGGGATCTACACGTCGCCGGGCCCGTTCACCTGTGCAGGCTTCGCCGGGTCGTACCAGCACGAGGCCCAGGACGCCAAGCAGTTCGCCGACTGGGGCTTCGATCTGCTCAAGTACGACTGGTGCTCCTACGGCAAGGTCGTCGAAGGGAAGCCGGACCTCGCCGCGATGAAGGCCCCGTACATTCTCATGGGCGGCCTGCTCAAGAAGCAGAAACGCGACATCGTCTTGAACCTCTGCCAGTACGGCATGGGCGACGTGTGGGAGTGGGGCGCGGAGGTGGGCGGGCAGAGCTGGCGCACGGCCGGCGACCTGGGCTTCGAGCTCGACCGCATCTTCGAGGTCGCCCTGAAGAACGCCGAGCACCGCGCCTTCTCGCGGCCCGGCAGTTGGAACGACCCGGACTACCTCCAGATCGGCTACATCGGCGACGCCCGCTCCGGCGGCCAGCCCAAGCCCTGCCCGATCACTCCGAGCGAACAGTACGCCTTCATGTCGCTCTGGTGCCTGATGGCCTCCCCGCTCTTCTACAGCGGCGACATGGGCCGGTTGGACGAGTTCACGCTCAACGTCCTCTGCAACCCCGAGGTGATCGAGGTGAACCAGGACGCGCTGGGCCAGTGTGCCAGGATCGTGCCGCTGGGTGACGAGAAGTTCGCCATGGTGAAGGACATGGAAGACGGCTCGAAGGCCGTCGGGCTGTTCAACCGCGGCGAACTGCCCGCCGAAGTCACGGCGAAATGGTCCGACCTCAAGCTCGCAGCCCCGTCGCGGGTCCGCGACCTCTGGCGGCAAAGGGACCTGGCGGGCTGCGAGACGTCGTTCTCCGCGAAGATCCCCCGCCACGGCGGCGTGATGCTGCGCCTGTGGCCGAAGTAGTTGCCGTGGCTCGAAGCGGAGAATGGGACAAGCAAACGAAATGTAGGGTGGGACAAGCTCCAGCGCAGTCCCACCAAGAAACCGCGAGAATCCTGGTGGGACTGCGCTTCGCTTGTCCCACCCTACCTCTGAGTTACGCCTTCGGGCCGAGGCCGGCGATGCACTGATCTTCGCGGACGACTTTGCGCGGGCCGCCGTCGAGGCCGGTCGACCAGTCGTTCGGCGGGACGATCGTTTGGAGGCGGTCGACCGCGCCGAGGGCCTCGGCCCGATCGGCGATCAACTGCCAGCCACAGTCCAGGTCGGGATTCACTTCGCACTTGCCGTCGCGCGAGCCGCCGCAGGGGCCGTTCAAGAGGCGTTTCGCGCACCGGGTGATGGGGCAGATGCCCATGAATTCGCCCAGCCGGCAGTTGCCGCAGCCGGAGCATTTTTCCGTCCAAACGCCCTGCGATTCGAGGATGCCCATGAACTGGGTATTGAGGCCGGGATAGACGGGCATCTTGGGGAACCGCTCGGCGAGGGCCTGAACGCCCGCCCCGCAGCCCAGCGAGCAAATCGCATCGTACTCGCGGGCCCGCAGGGCCAGGATGTCGATGAAGGCATCCTCGCACTGCCGCTCGATGGTGCACTCGTCGACCACGACGCCGGGCCGGCCGGCCAACTTGAGCGACATGCGGAGTGCGGCCCCGAGGATGCCCACCTCGCGCTCGCCGCCGGCGAGGCAGACCGTGACGCACGTGCCGCAGCCCACCAGCAGCACCCGGTCGTGCCTCTGGATCATGTCGCGGATTTCGGGGATCTTCTTGCGGTCGGCAACAATCATCGTTTGTCTCCTGCCAACATGGCTTCGGCCTGCCGGCTCATTTCTTGGACGTTTTGTTGGAGGCGATCGGGGTCGGGCCGCAGGGGGCTCTTTCCCAGGCGTTTGAGGCGTTCGGCCATCGTCGTCACGATTTCCGCGAAACGCGGGCCGTCGGCGGAAGAGAGGTTGAACATTTCCAGGCGCTCGGGCTCCAGGCCGATCTCGGCCAGCAACTGCCGGGCCCGCCCGACCCGCTTCTTCGCCCGCAGGTTCCCTTCGAGATAATGGCATCCGCCTTCGAGGCAGCCGGCCACGATCACGCCGTCGACGCCCCGCTCGAACGCGGCCATGAGGTAATTCACCTCGAGCTTGCCGGTGCAGGGCAGGCGCAGGATGCGGACGTTGTTGGGGTACTGCAAGCGCATCGACCCGGCCAGATCGGCCGCGGCGTAGGCGCAATAGTGGCAGCAAAACGCGAGGATCAGCGGTTCGTCGTCCATATTCTCCTCTTGGAAAACCGCGACCAGTGGTCGCGGCTTTTCACCGTGGTCGCGGCTTTTCACCGTGGTCGCGGCCTTTCACCGGCGCGGTCAACTGTTTCTCCAACGCGGCGGGGCGACGCCGACCTGCTCGGGATAAAAAGGTTCGGGAGCCGCGGCCAAGCATGCCTGGCCCAACAGGCCTTCGACCGAGGCCAGCACCTGGGTGTCGACGTAGTGCCGCAGCGTGATCGCCTTGGCGGGACACTCGGCGGTGCAGCTCCCGCAGCCCATGCACACCGCCCCCTGCACCTCGGCCTTGTTGAACTCGTTCGGCTGAGGCGCGAGGTACGGACAGACATGGACGCACGTCATGCAGGAGATGCACTTGTCGGGATCCACCCACGCCGTCTGGGCCCCGACCGGCATCGTTTTTCGCGACAGGATCGAGGCCGCCCGGGCCGCCACCGCGTTGGCCTGGGCGATCGACTCGCTGAGGAATTTCGGGGCGTGGGCCGTGCCGCAGAGGAAGAGCCCCTCGCTGGCGAAATCGACCGGGCGCAGCTTCATGTGCGCTTCCAGGAAGAACCCGTCGGCGTTCAAGGGCACGCGGAGCAAGTCGGAGAGCTCGCCGCGGTCCGCCCGGGGAACCATGGGAGCGGCCAGCACGAGGAGATCGGCGTCGATTTGCATTTCCCGGCGCAGGGTGGGCTCTTCGACCCGGACCGTCAAGGCGCCCTCACCCTCACCCCCGGCCCCTCTCCCGAGACGGGAGAGGGGCGAGATTGTCACCTGCGGCGCGTTGTCCGGCTCGTAGCGGACGAAGAGGACGCCTTTCTCGCGGGCCTCGCGGTAGGCCGCCTCGCGGAAGCCGTAGGTCCGCATGTCGCGGTAGAGGACCATGACCCGCGCCTTGGGGAATCGCTCGCGCAGAAGCAGGGCATTCTTGACCGCCGCGGTGCAGCAGACGCGGCTGCAATAGGCGCGATTCTCGTCCCGCTGCTCCACGCACTGAATCATGACCACGGTGCCCTTCTCGGGCAGCGTGAGGTCGCCGCACGCCAGCCGCTCCGAGAGTTCGAGTTGCGTCAGCACCTTGTCGCTCTGGCCGTAGCCGTAGGATTGCGGCTTGTGCTCGACCGCCCCGGTGGCGACCACGACCACGCCGTGCTTGACGCTGACCGCTCCGTCCGCCGTCTCAAGCGACGAGGTGAACCCGCCCACATGGCCCTCGACCTTGGCGGCTCGGGCGTTGCAGTAGACGTCGATCCGCGGATGGGCCCGGACGCGGGCGACCGTCTCGGCGAGGAACGCCTGGATGTCCTCTCCGGCGAGCGTCGAGTAAACCTGCCGGGCCGTGCCGCCCAGTCCGTCCGACTTCTCGACCAGGTGGACCGGAAAGCCCTGGTCGGCCAGGGCCAGCGCGGCGGTCATTCCCGCGATCCCTCCTCCGACGACCAGGGCCTCATGGTTCACCGGCGCCTGCTGGTCGTAGAGCGGCATGAGGCGTGCGGCGCGGGCCGCGGCCATGCGCACCAGGTCGATCGCCTTCTCCGTGGCCCGGCCCGGCTGGCCCGAGTGGACCCAGGAGCACTGATCGCGGATGTTGGCCATCTCCAGGAGGTACGGGTTCAGGCCGACGTCGCGGAGAGTGTCGCGGAAGATGGGTTCGTGGGTCCGCGGCGTGCAGGAGGCGACCACCACGCGGTTGAGCCGGTGTTCTGCGATCTTCTCCTTGATGTGGTTCTGCGTGTCGTCGGCGCAGGTGTAGACGTTGGTCTCGGCGACGACCACGTGCGGGAACTCCCTGGCGTGCTTGACCACCCGCTCCACGTCGACCACCGAGGCGATGTTGCTGCCGCAATGGCACACGAACACGCCGACCCGCGGCGGTTCGTCGGCGATGTCGCGCTGCGGGGGGTAGGTCTTCTTCCGCACGCGGGTGCCGCGGGCCGGCGCCAGAAGCGCCATGGCGCGGGCGGCCGCGGCGCTGGCCTGCATCACCGTGTCCGGGATATCCTTTGGCTCCTGGAACGCCCCGCCGACGAAGACGCCCTCGCGCGAGGTGTCCAACGGATGGAGTTCGCTCGTCTCGGCGAAGCCCCAACGGTTGAGCACCACCTGCATCCGCGCGGCCTGCTCCTGAAGCGTGGCGCTCGGCTCCAGGCCGAGGGAGAGCACGATCATGTCGAACTCCTCCTCGGTCTGCTTCAAACCCGGTAGGTCCCGCCCGCCGGGCGGAACCTCTTTCGGAGAAACCGTCGCATCCGGCGTTTCGTCGCCAGGTCCCGTCCGGCAGACGGGACCTACGGACCCGGCATAGGTCACGCGGAGGTTCCGCGTGCCGGGCATCTCGCAGGTCCGCGAGATGAACGAGCGGAGGTAGCGCACTCCCAGCCGGTTCTTGGCCCGGTCGTAGTACCGGTCAAAATCCTTGCCGAACGCGCGGAGGTCGAGGAAGAAGATCGTCACGTCGAGGCCGGGCTCGTGCTCCTTGGCGAGGATCGCCTCCTTGGTCGCGGCCATGCAGCAAACGGACGAGCAGTAGTCATTGTCGCACCCGGTATCGCGCGAGCCGATGCACTGAAGGAAGGCGATCCGCTTGGGCGCCTTGCCGTCGGAAGGCCGGCGGATGTGGCCGCGCGTCGGTCCCGAGGCCGAGAGCATACGCTCGAATTGGACGTTGGTGACCACGTTGGGGGCGAAGCCGAAGCCGAACTCGCCGCGGCGCGTGGCGTCGAAGGCCTCGAAGCCGGGCGTGAGGACCACGCTGCCCACCTCGAGCTCGACCGTCTCCTCCGACTGCTCGTAGTCGATCGCGCCGGCCTGGCATACCTGGGCGCACAGGCCGCACTGGCCGGTCTTGAAATGGATGCAGTTTTCCCGGTCGATGACCGGCACGCGCGGCGACGCCTGGGGATGGGCCAGGTCGATGCAGGGCCGGGCGGTGAGATACTTGTCGAACGCCGTGAAGTGCGGCTGGAGCCGGCGCGCGGTGATCGTGCTCAGGTCGATTGCCCCGGTCGGGCAGACCACCGCGCACGCCCCGCACGCCTGGCACTGCTGGGACTGCTCGCCGTAGGCCGGGCCCACCTCGCGCTCGGCGCCGCGGCCGAAGAGGTTGATCGCCCCGCGCCCCATCATCTCGTTGCAGACTCGCGAGCACAGCCCGCAGAGAATGCACTTGTTGCCCGCCGCGGGCTCGAACGGCGTGGCGGTCACGCCCAACCCGGCGGCGAACTCGGCCAGCTCGCGGGAGTCGGGGGCCTGGGCCAGAAGCAGTTCCAGGACCGTGCGCCGGGCCTCCTTCACCCGATCGGTCTCCGTGTGGACCACGATCGCGTCCTCGATCGGATGGCTGCACGAGGCGACCAACTGGCCGCCGCGGGGCGTTTCGATCTCCACCAGGCAGACCCGGCAGGCCCCATAGGGCGAAAGCCCCCGATAGTTGCAGAGCGTGGGGATCGACACGCCAAGCCGGCGCGCGGCGTTGAGGATCGTCGTCCCACGCGGCACCTCGGCCGTGCGGCCGTCGACGTTGACCAGGACCAGATCCGTTGTACTTGTGCTCATAGTCGTTCCACCTGGGCGGCCCTCGTCTCCGAGAGTCCGCGCTCTGTCGTCCTCGTCTTCCCTAGCCCAGGCGTTCACGCCTGGGAGGCGAGGCCGTCCTTTTCTACCCAGCCCCTTCAGGGGCTTCCCCCCACGCGTCCAAGGCCCCTGAAGGGGCCAAAACTCATCGGGATGACGCCTGCCTTTCCCAGGCGTGAACGCCTGGGCTGGAGAAAGACGTCTTCCCATTCGTCAAACCCTCGCACACCCCTGCCGGGCATTCTCGCCGGCGCACGTGGGCCTCGAACTCGTCGCGGAAATGTTCCAGGGTCGTCATCGCGGCGCCGGGCGCCATGGCGCCCATCCCGCACACGGCCGCCGATCGGACCGTCTTCGCCAGCCGCTCCAGGAGCGACAGGTCGTCCATGGTCCCGCGGCCCTCGCAGATCCGCGACAGGATGCGGTGCATCTGCTTCGTGCCTTCGCGGCAGGGGACGCACTTGCCGCACGACTCCTCCAGGAAGAACCCGACGAGGAACCGGGCCATGTCGACCATGCAGGCGGTGTCGTCCAGCACGATGACGCCGCCGGTGCCGATCAGGATCGTCTCGCCCGGGCGGTCCTCGGTGTCGATCGCCAGGTCGAGCATCGACGGGGGGATGCAGCCGCGCGACGCCCCGCCGGCTTGCAGGGCCTTGAGCGGGCGGTCCCCGAGAACCCCGCCGCCGATCTCGTAAACCAATTCCCGGAGCGTCATTCCGAAGGGCACTTCCACCAGCCCGGCATTCTTGACCGCCCCTTCCAGCGAAAAGATGGTCGTGCCCGGCGTCCGCTTGGTTCCCATGGCGGCGTACCACCCGGCACCCCGCGTGAAGATAGGCGGAACGCTCGCCCAGGTCTTCACGTTGTTGACCACGGTGGGCTTGCCCCAGAGCCCCTGGGTGACGGGATACGGGGGCCGCGTGCGGGGCTCGCCGGAGTGACCTTCGAGCGACTCGATCAGGGCCGTCTCCTCGCCGCAGATGTACGCCCCAGCCCCGCGGCGAAGCGTAATCCGGAACGCCCAGCCGGTACCGAGGATGTCCTCGCCCAGGAGCCCTCGCTTCTCGGCCTCGTCGATCGCGTGCTGGAGGATCTCGATCGCCAACGGGTATTCGTTCCGCACGTAGATGAACCCCTCGGACGCGCCGATCGCGTACGAGCCGATCAGCATGCCTTCGATCACCGCGTGGGGATCGCCCTCGAGGATCGTCCGGTCCATATAAGAGCCGGGCTCCCCTTCGTCGGCGTTGCAGACCACGTACTTGATATCCGCCTCGGCTTGCCGGGCCAGACGCCATTTCTGGCCCGTCGGGAAGGCCGCGCCGCCTCGGCCTCGCAGGCCCGAGCGGGTGACCTCTTGGATTGCCTCGTCAGGCGTCATCTCGGTCATGGCCTTCAGGGCCCCGCGGTAGGTGCCGCGGGCAACCGTCTCCTCGAAGACCATGGGGTCCACGCACCCGCAGTTGCGAAGGATCACCTTCTCCTGCCGGCGATAGAAATCGAGATCGGACCACTCCGGCACCGGCTGAAGCGATGCCGGACACGGCGGCTCGCTGCGCGTCTTGCCCGAGGAAACGTACTCTTCGCCCGCAAATCGCCCCAACGCCTGCCCCGGCTTCAGATCGCCCTTGGCATACGCCTGGAGCAACTCGCGGGTCTTCTGCGGGGTCATGTCGGGGTAGCTCACCCGCGGGCCGCCCGGCAGCACGAGGTCCACCAGCGGTTCCCGGGAGCAGAAGCCGATGCAGCCGGTGCGGTGTACGGTGGCGTCAAGACCGAGTTCGGCCACGACGCGCCGGGCCTCGGCCTCGACGTCGCGGGCCCCGACGGCCACTCCGCAACTGGCCGACCCGACGAGGATCTTCAGCCGCGGGGGATCGAGTGCCGCCAGGCCGGCGGCCTCGACGGCGTCCAAGTCCTGGGCGGTGCGTATCGGTTGACTCATGAGAATTGCTCCAGGATTTCCGCCACCCGGTCGACGTTCACGCGGCCGAAACTCCGGCCGTCGACCTTCATCGCCGGCGACAGGGCGCAGAGGCCGAGGCAACGGACGGTCCGCAGCGTGAATCGGCCCGACTGGTCGGTCTGGCCGGCCGCGACGCCGATTTCCTTCTCGACCTTCTTCAGCAGGGCCTTGGCTCGGCGCGAGTGGCACGACGTGCCCGAGCAAACCTCGACCAGGTGCCGGCCCACCGGTTCCAGATCGAAGCGGTCGTAGAAGCTGGCGACCCGCAGGAGTTCGGCCACGCGAAGCCCCCACCGTGCGGCCAAATGCTCCAGAAGGTTGCGGGGAAGATAGCCGTAGCTCTCGCTGATCTCCTGAAGGACCGGCATCACCCGCCCCAGGCTCCCTTCGTGCCGCGCGAGGATCGCGTCGAGCCTGGCGGAGTCGGCCGCACTGAGCGGTTCGGCCGGTTGAAGATCGGCGGGAACCTGCGCGGTGTTGCGGACCGGGCAGGCCGTCCAGCAGTCGCCGCAGCCGGTGCATTTGTCCAGGCGCACGCTCCGCGGCCGCTTGCGGATCTGTGCGGTGAAATGCCCGGGCTCGCCCTCCAGCGAGACCACGTCGGCCATGGTCGTCACGTCGATGTTGTAGTCGCGGATGCACTCGACCAGCTTCGGGGAGATGATGCAGGTGGCGCAGTCGCCGGTGGGGAAGGTCTTGTCGAGCCGCGCCATGGCGCCGCCGATCGTCGGGCTCTCTTCCACGAGGTGGACGCGGAACCCGGCCGCCGAAAGATCCAGCGCGGCCTGGATGCCGGCGATGCCGCCGCCGCAGACCAGCACGGCCCCGCACATCGGGCGGTCGTCGCCGTTCCCGTTCCCGTTGCCATTGCCATTTCCGTTGCCGTTGGCACCTGCGACGTCCGAGCCGCCGTGGGTGATGGTTGCACTCATCATTGTCCTCCCGTCGCCGCCGCCAGGCCGCGATCTCCCAAGAGCGCCTTCGCGTCGATCGTCAACGCGCTTATGCCCAGGTCCTGATCCGACAGGCCCAGCGCCAGGCCCAGAAGCTGGGTGACGTAGAGGACCGGCGTCGCGGGGAAGGGCCCGTGGCCTGAAAAGGGGACAGTCCCCTTTTGCCGGGACGGCCCCGAGGGTGCTTCGCACAAAAGGGGACTGTCCCCTTTTCCGGCCGCCTTCGCCGCGTCGGCCTGACGCAGGTCGAGATTCACCTGGCACAAGGGGCAGGCCACCGCGATGCACTCGGCCCCCGCCTCGTGGGCCATGGAAAGCAGTCGGTGGCCGAGCCGGGCCACGACGCTGGAACTGGTCATCGACAAGCTCGCCCCGCAGCATTCCGTCTTGAAGGGCCAGTCGACCGCCTCCGCCCCCATCGCGCCGATCAGATCGTCCATGGAGTGCGGATGCTCCGCGTCGTCGAAGGCGACGATCTCGGGCGGCCGCGTCAGGAGGCAGCCGTAGTAGCAGGCCACGCGCAGCCCGCGGAGCCGTCGCCGGACCTTGGCGGCGATCTTCTCCAGGCCGAAGTGGTTCACCAGGACGTCGAGCACATGGTGGACCTCGACGCCGCCGTCGTAGGGCTTGCCGGTGGTGCGTTCCGCCTGCTCGCGATCCTCCGGCGAACTCCGCACCTTGTGATTTGCGGTCCGCAGACGGGCGTAGCACGACGCGCAGGCGGCCATCACCGGAAGGCCGGCGGACTGCGCCTTCTGGAGATTGACCACCGGAAGCGCGACGGCCAGCGCCGCGTTGCTGGCGTGTGCGGGCGTGGAGCCGCAGCAGACCCAATCGGGGATCTCTTCGAGGTCGATCCCCAACGCCCCGCACACGGCGCGCGTCGACCGGTCGAAATCCCAGGCGGTCGACTCCAGGCTGCAACCCGGGAAATAGGCGTACTTCATGGCTTCTCCCCCTCTCCCCTCTCCCTTCTCCCCTCTTCCTCCGCCCGGCGGAAGACCTCGCGGACTTCCTTCGCGCTGCCGCTCCGCTTGGGCAGCAGCGAGAGTTTGCCCTTGGCCAACATCGCGGGCACCTTGCCCACGTCGGAGAAGAGGTCCAGCGACCGGAGCTTGTAGGCGGCCATCATGCCCATCTCGTACACCCGGCCGTGCCGCCGCACGCTTCCCAGGAAACTGCGGTTGAATTGCTCGGGGCGGGCGTTGGGCGGGGTGACCTGGCGGTCGATCGCCATCATCCGCAGCGCGTCCATCACCGCCGCGATGTCGATCTGCATCGGGCAGCGGGCGGTGCATGTCTCGCACGACGCACACAGCCAGATCGACTGCGAGCCGAGCACCTCGGCCTCCGCCCCCAAGTGGACCAGCCGCATGATTTGGCTTGGGAGGAAATCCATGTCCGGGCCGATCGGACAGCCGGTCGTGCACTTGTGACACTGAAAGCACGCGCCCACCGGGGTCCCGGCGCGCCGGGAAACCTCGTCGACCAAGGAGCTGTTATTCCACGAAAGTGTCGTTGACATAGGTTCAAGACTGCAAATTTCAAATTGAATAGTGCAAATATCAAATATCAAATATCCTTCGGGATACGAAGGCGGCATTTCGCATGACGTGTCGTCCTGCGGTCTGCAATTTGATATTCAATATTTGATATTTGCGATTTGATATCTCCCGCCTCCTACTCCCCCACGGCTTCCATCGCCGCTTCGGCCTCGGCGTCTTTGCGCGGCATGACTTTGCGGTACACTTCCGACGGCGCCCGCAGCACGCCGTCGACGGTGAGGAGGTCGCGGTCGATACGGATGTCGAACAGCCGCTCGTTCTCTTCGAGATAGGGCCGGATCAGCCGCCAGTCGGCCGCGGAGAGAGGCCGGTACGCCCCGCCGTTGAGTTGCTCCTCCACGAGCTGCCGGTACGGATCGCGGACGTAAATCGCCCCGCCCGAGGCCAACGAAAGCAGGTTGCTCCCAGGGTACGGAGGATTCAGCGGTTCGAGACTCCCCTGGAGCGTGAAGTTCAAGCCGTTGAGGATTGCGAACCCGCCGCCGTTGTGCGGATCGCCGGCCATGAACGACTCGGCGAGGAAGTCGAGGGCGGTGCCGTTGATCACGACCCGCGGCGCCCCGACGGCGTTGATCATCGGCCGCCCGGCGGCGTTGCCCAGCACGTAGATCTCGCCGCCTTTGGCGCCGTAGAGGAACGTCTGGCCCACGTCGCCGTAGACCACCAGCTTGCCCCGCTTGCTGATCTGGCAGAGCTGGTCCTGGGCGTTGCCGTGGACGTGGATCTCCAGGCCGTCCATGCCCGAGCCCAGGTAGTCGCCGGGGTTGTCGTAGCAGTCGATCCGCAAGTCCTCGGTTTTCGGTCCGAAGCCGGCGCCGTGGAATCGCGTCCCGCGCGAGTTGTAGTGGATGAACCGCTTCCAACCGAGCTTGTACGCCCGCACCGCCAGCGAGGCATCGCAGTTCTCGCCCTCCGGCGAGAAGCCGCGGGCGTCGATCAGGAGCACCTCCTCCTCGGGCTGCGGCCCGCGGAGCGACTCGCGACTCTCCCACGTAATCCGGACGAAGGGCTTCCGGTCCTCGTCGGCCAGCAGCGGTTGCGCGGCGAAGATGCCCTCCAAGCCGGCCCGAAGAATCGTCTGCACGGAACTTCGCTTCTTCGCGCCGGTCGGGTACCGGCGGTCCAACGCCAGCGTCAGGGCCCGGATGCCCAAGGCCGGCGCGTCAGCGGCCGTCTGGCGGACGATCTCGTCGACCAGCCAGCGCAGGCGGTCGTAATCGCACTCGGCCACCTGATCGCGAAGCAAGAGGAAGATCGCGTGGGCATCCTCCCCCTCGACGGCGTCGCGAATGGCCGTCAACTCCGTCTCCGACAGGCCCGAGGTGGGCGCCGGGAGCGAGAGATCGCAGTGTGATTGCCCCGGCAGCGTCGCCACCGGTTGGCCGAACTTGTTGGTCACGCGGAGCGTGTAGGAAACAGGCTGCGGCGGCTCGGCCGGGCGTGCCTCCCGTCGCACGGCCGCGCCTCGCGGCGGCACGTTCGCCGGCTTCTCCCGGGAGCCGTTCCCCTTGTCCGGCGAGACCGTCAACAGGAACGCCCCGCCGTCGGTGCAGCTCCCGCCGCGGGCGTTCCAGTAGGTGTCGGCCACCGGGGTGAACCGCGGGTCCTCGCCGGCCAGGCTGGCCAGGGTGGCGTCGATGGCCTGTTTCTCCGAGCAGATCAACCCGATCGAGACCTCGCCCTCCTGGAGCGCGAACACTTGCGGACGCAGCATCGCCGTATCGGTGATCCCCAGAAGCTGGAACTCGCCGGTCTCCGCGAGGCTCCGCGCGATGATGAAGAACCACGGGCCGTCGGGCGAGGCGTGGATGTGCGAGACCTGGATCTGCCGGTAGATCTTCCGCTTCTCCGGGGGCAGGCGATCGAAGTCGAGCTCCGTGGTCGGCGCCAGGGCCTCGATGATGTACTCGAGCGGATACCGGTACACGCGGTTCCAAAGATCGAACAGGAGGACGGAGACCTCGGTGTCGGTCAGGAATTGCGGGAAGATGTTACGTCCGGCCAGGTACTCGCACACCGAGAGGTAGTTGGCGAAGTCGCCGTTGTGGACCAAAGCCTCGTTCAGCCCGATGAACGGATGCGCGCCGCCGGGATGCCACACGCGTCCCTTGGTCGGGTAGCGCTGGTGGGCGATCCACACGTGGGCCCGCATGTCGGGCATGCGGTAGTACTCGACGGCCGCCTCGGCGTACCCCACGATCTTCAGGATCACGAGATTCCGTGCGTGCGACATGACGAAGGCCCGCTTGTCGCCCAGCGAGGCATAGTACTGGTTGTTGAGCCGGATGGAGTTCTGGTAGACGAACTCGTCCTCGATGTCGCGTTCGGTCATGCCGGCCTTGGCCAGCCCCTGGGAAAAGGGGACAGTCCCCTTTTGTGCGAAGCACCCTCCGGGCCGTTCCGGCAAAAGGGGACTGTCCCCTTTTCCCAGGATCTCGTCGGCGAAGCGGGCCAGGACGCCGGGCTTGACCCGGACGAAGTAACGCGCCACGTCGGGCGGGCGGACCTCCAGGAGCGGCACGTCGCGGTAGTCGTCGACCGTGGGAATCAGGCCGCCCTGATCCACGTCGAAGAACGGCTCGATAAACGTCTTCTCGACCTCGCCCTGGGCCGCGGGATCCAGCAGGGCGACCTGAAGGATGTAGTCCTCCTCCAGCACCCGCCGCGACACGCCCAGTTCTTCCGGCACCAGGCCGCAAGCGGCGATGCCGCCCCCTTTGCCGTTGCCCCGGTTGCGCATCTGGATCGAAGGCTCGTAGATGTGCTTTCCGCCGACAGGAATGGTGCAGGCGAAGCCGGTCACGCCGCAGCCGCCTTCGGCTTCCGGCGACCGCGGGAACCAGGCTCCCTCCGGGCGCAGCGCGGCGCGGGCCTCCAGAATCGCCTTCACGCGAGAAATGCCGCTAGTTGCCATTCCGTCGCTCTCGTACTTTGCATTTTTTTCATTTTGCATTCTTCATTCTCCATTCTTCACTCTGCCTTCGGCGTGCCTTTCGCTTCAGACGGACGAATGAAAAATGCAGAATGAAAAATGCAAAATGCAAATTGATGGGGAATAGATCGTCGAACTCACTTTGGATCTTCATAATCCAGGTGGTACAGCAGGTCGGTCCTTCCCCGCAGCGCCGTCACGCTGTCGAGGCCGAGGCGGTAGAGGATATCGACCAGCATGCCGCGCCACGCGCTGTACATATTCACCAGACGCTGGGTACACCACTCGACGCTGACGAGTTCCAGCAACTCGTCGTCGGTGGTGGCGATGCCGCGGGCACAGCCCCGCCCGCTCTCGCACGCCCCGCAGCGGATGCACCCGAGCGCCACGAGTTCCGCGGTGCCGATCACGCATCCGTCGGCCCCCAGGGCGATCGCTTTGGCGAGGTCCCACGGGCTGCGCACGCCGCCGCTGGCGATGACCGTGACCTGATCGCGGATACCCTCGGCCTCCAGGAACTGGTGTACCCGGCCGATCGCGTACTCGATCGGCATGGCGATGTTCTTTTTGGCGATGTTGGGGGCGGCGCCCGTGCCGCCGTAGCTGCCGTCGAGATGAACGATGTGTCCGCCGGCGTAGTAGACGCCGACCGCGACCATGTCGACGTCGACCGGCGTGGAGACCTTGGCCGAAAGCAGGGCCGACGGATTGACGTGGGCGATCCAGTCGAGGTGCTTTTTGTGGTCTTCCACGGAGTAGACGCTGTGGAACGGGAAGGGCGAGAAGAGCGAGACGCCCATCACGGTCTCCCGCATGGCCGCCACGCTCGGTGTATTCTTGTCACCCAGCAGGTGGCCACCCAAACCGGGCTTGGCCCCCTGGGCGTACTTGAACTCCACGATCCTCGCCCGCTGGATCGTCTCCTCCCGCACGCCGAACAGGCCGGTGGCGACTTGCGTGATCACGTGGTCCTTGTAGGGGACGAACCGCTCGGGATACCCGCCCTCGCCCGTGCACGTGAACGTGTTGAACGCCTTGGCCACGCGGGCCTTGCCGAGCAGCGCCCGGATGTTCGTCGAGCCGAACGACATGCCGCCGCCATACCACGGCACGTCGATGGCGATCTTCTCCCGCGAGTCGTCGCGGCGATTGAGCAGCAACCTGGTGGAAATATCCTCGCGACGCAGGGCGGAAAAGGGGACCGTCCCCTTTTGTGCGATTTCGCCGGCCACGGGTGACTCGGGAAAGCGGAAACGGAGGCGGTCGAAGCCGCCGCCGGATGCCCCCACCTCGCTCTCCAGGTGCGGCCCGGCCGGACGCCCGGTCTCGGCCATGGCCCAGGTGCCCACCAGCAGGTCGGGCGTCCAGCGGTAGTCGCCCAGCGTCTCGAACACCGGATTCTCGTCCAGCGACAGGGCCTTGCGCGGGCACGCCTCGATGCAGTAGTGCTCCGTCTTCGCGCACTCCGGTCCGATGCAGCGGTAATCGAACGGCCGCATCACGTGGCGGTAGCCTTCGGGCCGGACATGGACCCCGTAGGGACATACCTCGACACAACGGCCGCACGACGCGCAGTTCGACGCGCGGCGGATGCTGTACTTGCCGATCTCGTTGCGGTACCGGGGCGGCGCGGGCCGCACCTCCCGGGCCACGTTCGCGAAATCGGGCCGTTCGAGGAAGTCGTCCTGGAATTCCGCTCCGGTCGGCAATGTGGATTGGGTCGTGCTCAAGGACATTTCTCACAGTCAGAGTCGGTAATCCGCCTGCCCTCACCCTCCGCCCATCTCCCGAAGGCAGAGGGGAGTGTTGCGGTCCCAGCTAGGTTACTTGCGGGCCGGGGTTCTTGCGCTTCCCGAAAAGGCGGCCGAAGGTCTCCCGCTCCAGGTCCTCGAAGAACATCGAGCGGCCGGTTTCGCCGCGCAGCCGACGGACCTCGCGAATCCCCATGGCCCCGAGCACCTCGATCAACTGCTGGTGCCAGGTCCCCATAAGGTTCACGATCCGCCGGACCCCAAAATCCTCGTCCATTTCTTCCAGCGCGATCGGGCAGACCTCGTCGCGCGCGCATTCGCCGCACAGGCGGCATTCCATCGCCAGCAGAAGCGGGATATCGATCGCCACCAGGTCGGCGCCGCAGATGATCGCCTTGGCCACGTGTTCGGCCAGCGCGATCCCGCCCGAGGCAACCAGCGTCACCGCATCCCGCGTCCCGTGCCGGACCAGGGCGCCGTGAACGTCACGCAATACGTCACGAACATGGCGGCGGGCGGCGGATTGGGGATTAGGGATTAGGGATTGGGAATCAGGTATCGGGTGGGATTCAGGAATTGGATTCTGCGGATTGAGCCCTGCCGCGCAGCCGTCTTTCTCTAAACCCCGATCCCTAATCCCTAATCCCTCATCCGTCCCCAATCCCTCCAATCCGTGGGTGTCGAACACCAGTTGGAGGACCTCGGCGCCGGCGTCGACCAGTTCCACGACGCGTTCCGCGGCCGCCGGCGTGGCCTGCACGCGGATCGCCACGATCTGTTCCGGACGGGTCTTCTTGAGCGACGCCTGCAAGGCCATCACGTCGGGCCCATCTTCGACCATCACCAGCGGCGAAGAGAATCGGCTTCCGGCCGCGGCCGAAGGGCCTGCCGCAAGGAGAGGGACGATATGGCGCGTCGCCGCGGCGTCGGCCGTGATTTCGCTCTCCGGGACGATCGCCAGGGTGCCGATCTCGGCGGCGCCTGCCGCGACGGCGGCCGTCACGTGCCCTCGCCGCCAGCGGTCGGGGACGACCTCGAAGATCACCGGGAAGGGCACTTCCGTCAACGGCGGCGGGACGACGTCGAGCCGGCCGTCGACCGGCGTCAGGTGCAGCAGCTTGCGGCCGATGTCGACGCTGGTATTGATGTACTCACGCCCGTGGATGCCGTCGCGTGTGGGCCGAACGATTTCCGACATGTCGGTCCACATCGAATCGAAGCCGGGCCCGCTGAACGGCCCCCCGTAACCCGATCCCGACACCGGAATCCGGCCCGACTCCGCCTGAAACCAGGTGGACAGAATGATGTCGGGCGTGTAGTACGAGTCGCCGAGCCGGCGGTACTCGGGGTTGACGACGCGGGTCAGGATGTTCTTGGTGCAGTTCTGCACGCAGCTCAGGCAGCCTTTGCACTGATAGATGTAGTCGAGGTAGCCGATCTCGTCGCGCAAAGTATCGGCCTCGTCTCGATAGAGACCGTAGATGCACCCCCGCTTGACGCAGTTGTGGCAACTGGAGCAGTCTTCGCGCCAGTCGACGATTCCCAGCTTGCCCACGGGCCGCACGCGAGGCGCGGCCGGCTTCGTATGGATGGCGTACTTGGCAGGCACGGCTAATGGCTCCCCAGTCCGGCTCGCGCGAGGATTTCCAGCGCGGCGTCGCTGTCGCCGTCGCTGCAAACGGCGAAGCCGCGCAGCCCGGGCACCGTCGCAAGCTGCTTGATCGTGTCCAGGGCGACTTCGATGGCGGCCGATCGCCGGGCCGCAGGATCGCCGGCCGCGCCGATGCGGTGCAGCGTCGCCTGCGGGATCCTTGAAAGCGTCCGCTTTCCTTCGCTGGCGGCGAGTTGCTCGTCTTCCGGCAGGGCCTGGATGCCCGCCAGGATGGCCACCTTCTCGTGGATCCCTTGCTGCGTGACCGCTTTCCACCAGGCGTGGAACCGTTCCAGGTCATGGATCGGCTGCGTGATGAGGAATGACACGCCGGCCTCGACCTTCTTCCGCAGGCGTGGGACCTGCAGGCTCATCGGATCGGCGTCGGGCGAGGCCACGGCGCCCAGGCAGAACGGGCCCGCCCCCGGGATGCCCCCCTCGCCGACCAGCGAGCCGTCGGCGGCCAGTTGGGAGCACGCCTGCGCGAACTGCACGGAGTCGAGGTCGTAGACGTTCCTGGCGGCGCGGAAGCGGCCCAGCGTCTGATGGCTTCCACTCGTGCAGAGCACGTTGCGGATGCCCAGGGCCTGCGCCCCGAGAACTTCCGAGACCAGGGCGATGCGGTTGCGGTCGCGCGTGGTGACGTGGAGGATCGGCTCGACTCCCTCCCCGGCAACCAAAGCGGCCGCGGCCAGCGCCGCCATCCGGACCGTCTCCCGGTTGTCGCTGATGCCTAACGCGTGGACCTTTCCCGCGAATCGCTTGGCCGTCTCCCGCACCGGTGCGGGATCGGCGCCTTGCGGGGGCGAGATCTCCGCGACCAGAAGGGGGCCGCCGGAGGCGATGCGCTCCTGGAAATTCGATATCGTGCTCATCAGTCTCCTACCTCGCCACCCGTAGGGGGCTTTCACTCAAGGCGCAAATCCGCTGGACGGCGCCGCGAACGAGTTGCTCCACTTGCTCCGGGGAATCGTCGGCCGAAGCGTGGATCAGCTCCGCCCGCTCGGGCTCCAGCCCGATCTCTCTCAACAAACGCTGGGCCGTGCGCACGCGGATCTCGGCCCGGTAGTTGCCCTGCGCCAACTTACACTCGCCCTTGGGACAGGCGACCACGCAGACACCGCGACCCCCCCCCTCCAGCGCGTGAAACAGATACTGGCCGTCCATCTTGCCGCTGCACGGGACCTCGCGGACCAGGACGTGCATCCCGTCCTGGTTCCACTGGCGCGGCAAGCGTCCGCCGGCAGGGATACTGTTCGTGCAGACGTAAACGACCACGTCGGGACTAACACCCACCGCCATGAAACCTCCATCGCACCTCGGAAACCAAGGAGCGTGCTGCACCCCGCAAGCCCGCCAACAAGCCCTCGCGTCGCGGCCATACGAACCACTCGGCGCCGTCCACACAGCGCGCGTAACCGCCAGTATAGGACGATCCGAAAGATAAGTGAATAGATTTTATGCTTATACTGAAATAAGCGATAGTAATCTTCCCGACGGCTGGTGTCGTGGGTCATCCCGACTTCTCCGCTGAGTGGGGGACGCGCCGCGACGACAACTAGGCCGTCATACCGCGCACCAATCCGAGGGTGCCGATCAGGTGGCGACGGGACACCGCTCTCCCGCAACTCCTTGACGGCGAATGACTACGGCGTTATTGGTAGGGACACTCCCTTCCGAAATGCCCTTGGGGCGCTCGGGCACGGCACGGCTTCCAGCAGGCGACAGGCTTCGGGTTCGACGGTCCAGTATCTTGAGGAGCGGTCATGCGAGTGCTATCGATCATCACGTCGATCCTCTTCACTGCTGCCGCGCAGGCCGGTTGGCAGACGAGTCTCGTCGAGAACCCATCGGCCGAGGAAGACGCCAATCGCGACGGCCTTCCCGATGGCTGGCACGGCGACGCGTTCAAGTCCCCGGCCCGGCTGCTCTGGGATCACGCCGTCGCGCACTCCGGGCGGCACAGCCTCCGGATCAGCGATTCGTTCAACCCGGCCGGGCGCACGTGGCAAGAGACGACGGGCCGCTGGATTCTCGCCGCGAAGAAGCCCGTGACGGCGGGACAAACGTACTCGCTGGAGGCCTGGATCCGGACCGAAGGGGTCACCGGCCGAGCCGATGCCCGGATCGCCTGGTTCAGCGACGGCAAGTGGCTCTCCGAAAGCGTCACGCCCAGCGTCCAAGGCACGCACCCTTGGCAGCGGATCGCGGTGACCGCCAGGGCTCCGGCGACGGCCGTTGGAGCGATCGTCTACCTCGGCCTGTCGCAAAGCAAGGGGACCGTCTGGTTCGACGACGTGGTGATGGTTGCGGGGCCTCGGTTGCCCGCCAACTACCAACCTATCGATCTTTCGAGCGTGGCCACGGGCAAACTTGCGGCGCCGCGGGACCTGGCCGGAGAGCCGACCCTGCGCGGCGTGCCTTTCAAGGTGCTCGGGCAAGAGGGGGGCGCCGCGGGCCTCCGCGTGATTGCCGTCGGCGGAAAGGAGTCGCGCGCCCCCAGGGAGGTCACGGTTCCCGTCGGGCGCAAGTGCGATACGCTCTACTTCCTGCACGTCGGCCACGATGCCAAGACCGGCTCGCACGTCGGAAAGTACGAACTGTCGTACCAGGACGGGAAGGCCGTGTCGGTGCCGTTGTTTGCCGGCCGGGAGATCGGCGACCTGAATCGTCCCACGGAGGGCAAACCGTCGGCCGTCGGGTGGCAGTGGAACGAGGGGGACGGTCAGCGGGCCGTCAGCGTGATGCCGATCGAGAATCCGCGTCCGGAGGAGCCGATCCGCGCGGTCCGCGTCTCCGCCTCGGGCGATCGCGCTTCGCTCTCTCTGATCGCCCTGACGACGGCCGACGGCCCGCCCGTGCTCACCGATCGCCCCGTTCGCTACGAGTTCAACGACACGGCCGGCTGGTATCCGTTCACCTTCCCCCTGGACGACACGAACCTCGACGCCATCGACCTGACCTCTCTGCTCGACGGGCCGGCCGGCAAGCACGGGTTCCTGGCCGTGCGTCCCGACGGGCACTTCTACTTCGCCGACGGTTCGCGTGCGCGGTTCTTCGGCACGAACATCTGCAGCCGCGGCGCAGCGCCTGAAAAGGAGGCCGCGCCGGCGATCGCCGCCCGGTTGGCGAAGTACGGCGTGAACCTGCTGCGGATCCATGCGATCGACGGCCGCTGGGGGCCGCTGGTCGATCCGTCGCAGGCCGACAGCCGTCACTTCGACGCCGCCGGGCTTGACCGCCTCGACTACTTCTTCGCGGAGTTGAAGAAGCGCGGCATCTACGTCTACTTCGATTGTCTCGACTATCGCCACTTCAAGGAAGGCGACGGCGTCAAGGATGCCTCGCAGTTCGAGCACGGCTGGCACCACAGCATCAAAGGGGCCTCTTGCTTCAACGCCCGGATGATCGAGTTGCAGAAGGAATTCGCCACCCGGTTCTATACGCACCGCAATCCGTATACGGGGCTTCGCTATGCCGACGATCCGGCCGTGGCGGTCGTGGAGATTACCAACGAGAACTCGGTGTTCTACTTCCAGAACACCGAGTTGACGCTGCCCTGCTACCGCAAGGAGTTGGAAGAGCGGTGGAACGCGTGGCTTCGCCGGCAGTTCACGACGCGCGCCGAACTGGCCAAGCGTTGGACGAACGCGCAGGGGCAGTGCGCCCTGCTGCCCGAGGAGGATCCGGCCCGGGATAGCGTGGTGTTGCCGCTGAAGCATCTCTACCAGAATCCGGCCCAAGCGGCTTTCGTCGGGCCGACCAGCCCGCCGCGGGTCGACGCCATGGTGCGGTTCTTTTACGAGATCGAGCGAAGCTACTACCGGGAGATGTACGACCATCTTCGCCGGATCGGCGTGCGCGTGCCGATCACGGGGACCAACCAGACGTTCTGCCCGGCCAGCAACGCGGCCGACTCGATCAACGACTTCATGTCGCGCAACAACTACTGGCAACACCCGAACGTCCATGCAAAGCCCTACTTCACGTTCCGCAACCTGGCCGTCGTGAAATCGGATCTCTCGCGGACCGACAACCCCGTGACCGAAGTGGCCTCCAGCAGCGTGGCGGGGAAGCCGATGATCGTGCCGGAGTTCAATTTCCCTTGGCCCAACGAGTACCGCGCCGAGGCGCTGCCGCTCATGGCCGCTTACGCCTGCCTCCAGGACTGGGACGGCCTGCTCTTCTTCGCCTACGACCCGGGGGGGCAAACCCTCTCCTGGTTCGGCAACCAGTCGGACCCGGTCCGTTGGGGCCAGTTCCCCGCCGCCGCCTTGATGTTCCACCGCCATGACGTGGCGGCCGCGGGCCGGACGATCTATCTGGGCTACTCGGAGGCCGACGTCTTCCGTGCGGGTCCAAGCCACAGCCGCCGCGAGGTCTCACCCTACCGCCAATTGGCCTACGTCTCCAAGATCCGCAACACCTATTTCGACGAGACCCACGATGGCAGAGGCACGAGGATCTCGGGAGCCACGTACTCGCCGCCGGCCGATGCGATTGGCAATCCGTCAAGGCGGAGCAGCGACACCGGCGAACTCTCCCTCGACGCGCAGGCCGGCCTCTTCACGATCGACACGCCGCGGACCAAGGCGGTGGTGGGATTCCTCGGCCAGGCCGGCCCGATCACGCTTCAGGGACTATCGGTCCGCGCGACGACCCCTTTTGCCGCAATCCTCGCCACCGCGATGGATGACGCTCCCATCGCCTCGTCGCGGCGGCTGCTGATCACGGCGGTGGCCCGGGCCGAGAATACCGGGCAGGCCTTCGCAGAGAACAAGCGGACCGTTCCCGAACGGGGCCGCCTGCCCGTGCTGGCAGAACCTGTCCGCGCGGAGTTGTCGATCGAGGTCGCCGGGCCGGCCGAGGTGTTCCCGCTGGACGCCACCGGACGCCGCTGCCGACGCGTTTCCGCCGTCCACAACGGTCACACGCTGAGAGTGACGCTCGACGAGGTCCACAGCCCGTGGTGCGAAGTCGTTATTGCGAAGTAAGCCGAACAATTCCTTGAAACCCAAGAGGACAGGCACCATGATCTCCCGGATCGCAACCGCGTCTCTCGCGTTGGTGTTGATGTCTCCGTGTCGCGTCCTTGCGGCCGAGAAAGCGGGCGGGGAGACCGCGACACCCTCCGTCGTCGGCAGCGACTTGGAGTACCTCGATACCGGATTCGAGAACGCCTCGCCGCTCTGGTACGACTTCGCGTCCGATGGCGCGATCCAGGTCCATCTCCTCTACGACCACGAGCGGTCGTCTCCGAACCGCGCGGCCGGGCATTTCCACTTCCAGATCCATGCCAAACCCGGGGCCAAGCTCACGATCGAATTCAAAAACCTCGACAACGTCTGGAACGGCAAGATCGGTTCCGTGGCCAAGGAACTGAAGGTGGCCGTGGTCTCGGAGAACGGCCGGGATTGGAAGCCCGTCCCCCTGGAAAGCCTGCCCGAAAACCGCGTGCGCCTCCACGTCGAGATGCCCGGCCCCAGGCTCTACGTCGCAAGGATCGAGCCCTACCGCCTCTCCGATCTCGAGCGGCTGCTGACGTCGATCGCAAAGGACCCTCGCGTCGCGATTGAGTCGATCGGCAAGACGGTCGAGGGGCGGCCGCTGGAGATCGTCCGCGTCGGCGATCCCAAGGCACCGCACCACGTTTTCCTTCGGGCCCGGGCGCATCCGTGGGAAAGCGGCGGCAACTGGGTCGTCGAGGGCCTGATCCGGCGTGTGCTCGGCACCGACGACGAGGCCAAGAAGTGCCTCCAGCGCTACTGCCTCTGGCTCCTGCCGATGGCGAACAAGGACGGCGTGGCCAGAGGCTGGACGCGATTCAACGTCCAGGGAAAGGACCTGAACCGCAACTGGGACAAGCCGGCCGATCCTGCGCTGGCCCCGGAGAATACCGCCGTGGAACGATGGATCGAGACGATGATCGCCCAGGGACGCCGCCCGGACCTGGCGATCGACTTCCACAACGACGGCGGCGGGCTGTTGCACGTGAGCCGGCCGGAGGCTACGTCGCCGCAGGCCGAGCAGTACCTCGCCCGCATGGAACGCCTCGAAAAACTGCTGCGCGAGAACACCTGGTTCACGGAAGGAGCGACGAAGGCCAACTTCCACAACCCGGGAACGATCGGCGAAGGACTGCTCGCCCGCTACGGCGTTACGGCGTGCATCCACGAATTGAACTGCAACCGGATCGCCGGACTCGACGACTTCGCCGTCGCGGCGAACTGGAAGAAGTACGGCGAACAACTTGCCGTGGTCTTCTTCATGTTCTTCGAGACGCCGTAGACTACCCTGTGCAATCCCGGGAGGGCGAGGCTCCGTAACACAACACCATGACATTCGTTCCTCCAGAAAGCCCACGGGCTGCGACCCGTGGGCTTTGGGATCTCGTCAAGTTGCCCCTTTGCCGTGTGCTCCCCTGCCATGCCTGAAACCCAAGTCATCGAAGGAAACGAAACCGTGAGAGTATCCCAACGAACGATTTGGATCACAGGCATCGTGACGTGCCTCGCCTGTTTCGGCCTTCCAGCGACGGGAAGGGGAGCCGAGGGATCGGCGGGGGGTACCTACCAGGACTGGCTCCAGCACCGGCAGGCCGTGCTGAAGACTCCCGGGCTGGTTCGCTACTACACCTTTGAAGAGGTCCGCACGCCGGGAGGAGAGGTCCGGAACGTTGCAGGTCCGGGGGCCGCGCTTGCCTATCGCCTTGCCGATCCGAAGTCGGGCGAGAAGGGACTGAAGCGAGTCGCCGGGCGGTGGCCCGAGAAGAAGGCCGTGCGACTCGATCCCGGCTTCCTGGCGGGCGAGCCGTTCGACGCCTCCGCCCGCGGGATGACCGTCGCGGCGTGGCTCCGCGTCAACGGCATGGGTTCGATTGAGGGGAGTCCGGTCCGCACGGGCGGGACGCTCCTTTCCACCGGAAGCGGCTTCTGGGACGGGTGGCGACTGACGTTCAAGTATCCCGAAGAGGCCCTCGGCCTCGAAATCGGCCGGCCCAAGCCTTCCTCGTCGATCGGGATCCAGGCGTCGCCGGTCGCCGACGGCGTTTGGCATCACCTGGCGGCGGTTTGGGACGGGCACCAGATGCGGATCCACGTCGACGGCCTCATCGTGGCCTCGGCCCCACACGCCGGCGCCTACGCGCCGCCGCCGAAAGGCGGGGCCTTCCGCATCGGGTTCGCCGACTCCGGCTGGGGCTCGGTGAGACTCGACGTCGATGAGGTGGCCCTGTACCAGCGCGCCCTGTCCCCGGCCGAGGTGATCCGCGACGCCCACTTCTACGCCCCACTCTCCGACGCGGCGGCCGAGCAGTTTGCCGCCGCGGCCCGACTTGCGGGCGAGAAGAACCTCGCCGCGGCCGCGGACGAATATACAAAAATCCTCAAGGCCGACCGGCTTGCGCCGGACTACACGGCCCTCGCCCGGCTCGGGCTGAGCAGGGTTCGCCAGCAAGAGATGAACCTGGCGAAAGCGTCGGCCGAGTTGGGCCGGGTGGTCGAGGCGGCCGACGTGGCCGAGCGCCACCGTCAGATGGCCCTCGTGGCCCTGCTCCCCATGGTCTGCCGCGAGCCCGGGCTGCCGCTTGCCCCCGAGGTGTACCAGAGGATCCTCGCGTTCGACGACGTGCCCGCCGAGCAGAAACTTTCGATCCGGCTCAGCCTTGCCCGCAGGTACCGCGAAGCGGGAGAGCTTGCCGCGGCGTACCGGCAGTATAAGGAGCTGTTGGGTTTGGAGGACGTGCCGCTTCGCATGCAGTTCGACGCCCGGCTCGAAATGGCCCATACGTGCCTGGCCGGCAAGCACTTCGACGCGGCCCGGGCGGGCTACCGCCAGATCGTCGAGACCGCCGACGCTCCCGTTCCGTACAAGTCGCTCGCCCAGTTGCGGATCGCGGAGAGTCATGTCCGGCAGGGGAACCCCGACGCTGCCCGGGCGGAATTCGCCAAGCTGGCCGCCATGCCCGACGCCCCGCCGCATCATCGCTCGGAGGCAGAGGAGCGAATCCGCGAGTTGGAGCGTCTTGCGGCAGGGAAGCCGGCCTGCGATCGGCTCCAGTCCCGCGTACGTCTCCCCGAGCGGCCCGCGCCCGGGGCGGAGTTCTTCGTGGCAACCGACGGCGCCGACACGAATCCGGGCACCAAGGACCGGCCGTTTGCCACGCTGGAGCGGGCCCGCGACGCCATCCGCGAGTTGAAGCGGCGCGGCGGATTGCCCTCCGGCGGCGTCGCCGTGACGCTCCGCAACGGCGAGTACCGCCGCACACAAACGTTCCAGCTTGCGGCCGATGACTCGGGCACCGCAGAGTCTCCGGTCGTCTACCGTGCGGCGCCGGGGGAAACGGCCCGGCTCTCGGGAGGCGTGCGGCTCTCGGGATTCCAGCCGGTGCGGAATGCAGCGATTCTGGCCCGGCTCCCGGAATCGGCCCGGGACAAGGTCGTGGAACTGGACCTGAAGGCGGCCGGCGTCGCGGATCTCGGCCGGCCGGCTCCCCGCGGATACGGCTGGGGTCCGTCGCCGGCGGTCGAGCTGTTCTGCAACGGCCGGCCGATGCAACTCGCCCGCTGGCCCAACGAGGGCTTCTTGACGGTCGGCAAGGTGCTGCACCCCGGCAAGACCGCGGAGAAGCCGGGGGCGGTGTTCCAATACGAAGGCGACCGGCCGGCACGCTGGCAGCAGGCCCGGGATGCGTGGGTCTACGGCTATTGGTACTGGCACTGGGCCGACAGTTCGCTGGGCGTGGCCTCGATCGACGCCCAGAAGCGGGAAGTCACCACGGCGCAGGTTCCCGGCTACGGAATCCGCGAGGGTCAGCCGTACTACTTCTTCAACCTGCTCGAAGAGATCGACCAGCCCGGCGAGTGGTACCTGGACCGTGCGACCGGCATGCTCTATTGGTACCCGCCGACGGATCCGTCCAAGAGTCTATCCCACGACGTGGGCAAGCCGGCCACGGGGGTGGGCAGCTCCCCACCCCAGCCCGGGG
>CAYSGY010000003.1:5435-25561 GCA_964430315.1 uncultured Planctomycetaceae bacterium | reverse complement strand
CGATGCTCAACGAGCCGATGGCACGCCTGGAAGGCGTTTCGCACGTCGTCTTCGAGCGGCTGGAATTCGCCCTGGGGCGGAGCGACGGGGTCGTCGTGCGCGGCGGCGACCGGTGCCTGCTGGCCGGGTGCGTCGTGAAGCAGTTGGGCGGGACCGCCGCGACGCTCGACGGCGGCACGAACCATGGCGTGCTGGCGTGCGATCTCCACACCCTCGGACGAGGCGGGACGGTCGTGCGCGGCGGCGACCGCAAGACGCTCACGCCCGGCGGCCATTTTGTGGAGAACTGCCACGTCCACGATTTCTCGCGGATCGACCGGACGTACACGCCGGCCGTGCTGCTCGACGGCGTCGCCGGCCGCATCGCCCACAACCTCTTCCATCACTCTCCCTGCCACGCGATGCGCGTGGAAGGGAACGACCACGTGATCGAGTTCAACGAGATCCACCACGTGGTCACGGAGTCGGACGACCAGGGCGGGCTCGACATGTTCTTCAATCCGAGCTACCGAGGCAACGTGCTGCGCTACAACTTCTGGCACGACATCGGCAGCCCGCAGAGCCTGGGCCAGGCCGGCATCCGGCTCGACGACGCGATCAGCGGCACGCTCCTCTACGGCAACGTCTTCTACCGCTGTTCCGGGGCCAATTTCGGCGGCGTGCAGATCCACGGCGGCAAGGAGAACGTGGTCGACAACAACCTCTTCGTCGAGTGTCGCCATGCAATCAGCTTCTCCCCGTGGGGCAAGGACCGATGGAAGTCATTCCTCGCCAGGAAACAGACGGTCGACGCCCTCACCCGCGCGGTCGATGTCTCCAAGCCGCCCTACAGCACGCGCTACCCGGCCCTGGCACGCCTGGCCGAGGCTCCCGACGTGAACATGGTCTGGCGCAACCTCGCGGTCGGTTGCGGCGATTTCCTGATCCGCGACCGGGGCCAGCAGGAGTTGGCCGACAACTACCTCACCAGCCAGGATCCCGGCTTCGCGGACGCCGAGAAGCTCAACTTCCAACTCAAGCCCGACGCACCGGTGCTCGACCGCTTCGGACTGCGCCCGATCCCGTTCGACCGGACCGGCCTCTACCGGGACGCCCTCCGGCAAGACGGGAGGCAGTAGCGCGTCGTGCGGCCGGTTCGAGTGAATCATGGTTCATTCCATCGAGGAGTCGTTTGGAGCAAGCGGGGAGCTACCTGTCATGAGACTGCTAAGCCGCATCTTCCCATCGCTGGCAGCGTTTGCCTTCCTCTCCGCCGGGTTTGCCGCCGATCAGAGCGGCCAGGAGTTGAACTGGCGTGTAGGGATTGGCCGTCGCGTGATCACTCCGCAGACCCCGGTGTGGCTGGCCGGCTACGGCACCAAACGCGAGCCGGACGGCAAGATCCACGACCTCTGGGTCAAGGTGCTGGCCCTTCGAGCCGCCGACGGCAAACGCGCGGTCATGGCGACCACCGATCACATGGGCATGTCGAAGACGATCTACGAGAGTCTCTACGCCAAGGTGAATCGGCGATTTTCGCTGGATCGGTCCGAGTTCATGCTCACCTTCTCGCACAACCACTGCGGCCCGGTCCTGAAAGACGATCTGGTGGACTATTACCCCTTGGACGATGAGCAGCGGCGTCTGGTCGCCGAGTACTCGGATTGGATGGAAGGTCAAGTGGTCGAGGCGGTGGGCGAGGCCCTGGACAGCCTCCAACCGGCGCGGCTCCTGAAGGGCGAAGGCAAGTGCACCTTCGCCGTCAATCGACGCGAGAACACCGAGGCGGAGGTCGCGAAGAAGCTGGCCGAAGGGAAGCCGCTGAAGGGGGTGGTCGATCACTACGTGCCGGTCCTGGCTGCAAGGGGTGAGAACGGCAAGCTGCTGGGCGTGCTGTTCGGTTACGCCTGCCACCCGACGACTCTCTCGTTCAACACCTGGTGCGGCGACTATCCGGGATTTGCCCAAGTCAACCTGGAAGCGAGCCACGCGGGCGCGGCTGCCATGTTCTTCAACGCCTGCGGCGGCGACCAGAATCCCATTCCGCGCCGCAAGGTGGAACTCTGCGAGCAGTATGGCAAGATGCTCTCCAATGCCGTCGAAGAGGTGCTCTCGCGGCCCATGCAGCCGGTGTCGGGCCGGCTGCGGTCGGCCTTCGAGTTCGTGGACCTGGCGTACGACGAGCTGGTGACTCGGGAGAAGCTGCTGCCGGTGGCCAAGGGCACCAGCCCGCTCCATGCACGCTGGGCGAAACGCATGCTGAAGATGATCGAGGAGGGCGCCACCTTCCCGGCTTCGTACCCGTATCCGGTCCAGGCCTGGCGCATCGGCAACGAACTGCTGCTGATCGGCATCGGCGGGGAGGCCGTGGTCGATTACTCGCTGCGTCTCAAGCGCGAGTTCGGCCCCGCAACGTGGGTCTGCGGCTACGCCAACGACATGGCAGCCTACATTCCCTCGCGGCGCGTTTGGGAGGAGGGGGGCTACGAGGGCGGCCCGCACCTCGACGAGTACGGTCGTCCGGCCTGGCGATGGGCAGGAGATGTCGAGGACCGCGTCGTCCGCACCGTGCACCGTGTCGTAGGACGATGTGGCCCGTGACCGGTTTGAAGCCCACCGCGCCAATCCGGTGGCGCGCGTCGAAGTTTCGCTTCCCACCTCAGGGTGCAGGAGTCCCCGGCACGCCCAACTCGGAGAGCGCCTCCAGCACCTTGACCCGCGTTTCCGGCCAGAGCCACGCGACGCGGAGCCGGAACCCCGGCAGCACGGACGAGGTAATCACTCCATGGTCCTCCGGCAGACGCCGATAGTGCGACGCCGGAGGCTCCGCGGTCTGGGAGTCCTTGGCGACGAGGGCGTAGGCTTCCATGTGGCTGGAGGCCGGATCGATCACCCAGTACTCCCGCACGCCCGCCGCCTCGTATTCGAGGTACTTCTCCCGCCAGTCGCGGGCCTCGCTGTCGGGCGAGACGATCTCGACGGCCAGGTCCGGCGGCCCTTCCAGGTGCGTGCGACGAATCAGCCCGACGCGGTCCTTCGCCACGAACCAGAGGTCCGGTACGCGACGACGCCGCAGCTTGGGCAGCCGGGTTTGCATTTCAGGGCGGACCACGCCGAGATCGTGCTGCTCGACGAAGACCTGCAACAGGCTCCCGAGCCAAACGACCACATCGCTATGGGGATCGTTCATCGGCGACATCATCACGACCTCTCCATCCACCCATTCCGCCCGGGTGTCTTCGTCGCACCAGGCAACGAACTCCTCCTCGGTCATCCGGAGAGGGAGAACGACGTCGGTGTCGGGTACGGCGGATTCGCTGAGCGCAGGATCGTACGTCGCCATGGAAACCACTTGCCTCCAGCTTGGATTCTACTCCGGAAGCGGGGTGGCTTCAAGCCTCGGCCGGGCCCGGAGTCTCGGGACGAAGCTCACCCGGACTTCGCGAGAAGCTCGGCGAGGATCTTGGCGGCGTCACGCACAACGCCGGTGCAGACCGTGGCGCGGAGGTTCTTCTCTTGGGAGAGCTTGCGGCCCTCGGGCGTGGTCACGTCAAGGCCCATCAGTTCGCGGCAGGTCAGGCAGTGGTGCTGCGCCTTGAATCGTTCGACGAACTGTCGGGCCACCTTCGAGGTCTGCTCCTTGGCCTTGGGGTCCATTCCCCCGAACTTCAGGCCGATGGCCATGTAGGCCCCCGTGACGACCCCGCACACGCCGCCCATGCCCATGCCGCCGCCAAATCCCGCGGAGACCTTCACGGCCGTCTGGTAGTCCATGCCGAGCTGTTCGGCAAAGGCGGAGAAGACCGCTTGGGCACAGGAATGTCCCTTCCCGAAACGGGCCACGGCAAGATCGACAGGATTGTCGGCCTTCTGGCCCGCGGCCTGCGATTCGGCCGCCGGCGCCGTTCCCGCCGCAGCCCCGCCAAGCAGCGTCAATGCCCCAATCGTCCCCAGCCCCTTCAGACTCGAACGTCTCGACAAACGACACTCTCGACTCATGGTATGGTCTCTCCAGGTGTGAAGCGGTCTCGCAGCCCCTTCGCAGACTCCCAAGGAACGGCAGCCTAGCTCTCCGGCCGGGCAGTCTGCAAGGGGGCGCGAGTTCTGACACTCAAGGAGGTTCCGCAATCCTGGGAGGGCGAGGCTGCTGCCGAGCCTGCAACCATCGCACGTCTTGGCTCGGGCATCCCGGCTCGGCAGGAGCCTCGCCCTCCCAGGATCACGCAAGATCATTCAGAGCGTCCCAGCCTTTGCGATCGTGGACCGGCCAGCGCGACGTTCATCACGTCTCTCCTGAAGTCGACCAGCCGAGACGCTTCCTCCGGCTGGTCCCCTACCCGGAGTGCCCATGGCGAGGCCGGGCCCCGGCCGATAGAATGATCGGATTCCGGACATTGGCAGGCTTGGCCCACTTCCCGCCGCTGGCGGGAGAGGGCGGCCTGAGGATTTGCGGCCCCCAGGAGCGAATTGCGATGATTGTTACCACTACCGAACTATTCAAACATGCCTACGGGAACTACGCCCTCGGGGCTTACAACATCAACAACCTGGAACAGTGCGTGGGGCTGTTCCGAGGAAATCTGGGCAAGATCAAGACGAACGAGGAAAAGACCCAGACCGCCTTAAGTGCCCCGTTTATCATCCAGATCTCCCGTGGGGCCCGCGGCTATAGCGACAAGCGGTTTCTGGAAGCGATCATTCGCTGTGCGGAAGAGGTGTTCCCGGACGCGGTCTTCGCGGTTCATCTCGATCATGGGACCGAGGAGGCCTGTATCGACTCGATCGACAGCGGCTTCTACAGCTCGGTGATGATCGACGCCTCGCACGAGGAGTTCAAGAAGAACATCGAGATCACGCGCAAGATTGCCGACCATGCCCACGCCAAGGGCGTTGTGGTCGAGGCCGAGCTTGGCCAATTGGGGGGGGTTGAGGAGGATATCCAGGGGAGCGTCTGCCTGACCGATCCCGCCCAGGCCGCGGAGTTCATCGAGCGGAGCGGCTGCGACTCGTTGGCCGTGGCGATCGGCACGTCCCACGGGGCGTACAAGTTCACCGGTTCGCAGGGACTCCGTCTGGATCGCCTCGAAGAGATCCAGGCCGTGTCGCCCAAGGGGTTCCCGCTGGTCATGCACGGCTCCAGCAGTGTGCCCAAGGAGTGGGTCGACCGGATCAACGCGGCCGGCGGCAAGATGAAGAACGCCAGCGGCGTGCCGGAGGATCAGTACCTCCCCGCCGCCAAGCTGGGGATCTGCAAGATCAACATCGACACCGACGGCCGGCTGGTCTGGTGCGCCACGCTCCGCGAGGTCTTCCGCGACAAGCCCGAGGACTTCGACCTGCGGACGTCCGGCAAGGTCTTCATGGCCAACTACGCCGAGTACATCATCCACAAGAACCAGATGCTCGGGTCCGCCGGCCAACTCGAGAGCGTGCGCAAGGCGATCGGGTAGCGTCGTTTGCTGTCGCGCAGCCAGGACGGCTGCGCGACAGGCCGTTTACCGCTTCTTGAGAGTGATGCTCAGTCCGCCGCCTTCCATGAAGAAGAGCGTCTCCAGGTCAGCACTGGTCGTGATTGCCTTGACGAACCGGGGGTCGGCCATGCGGGGCGTCATGTTGTGGGCGAGGACGAGCCCGCCCGGCCGAACCAGCGGCAGAAGTTTCTCGAAGTAGTCAAGGTAGCCCTCCTTGTCGGCGTCGAGGAAGACGAGGTCGACGGGCCCCTTGAGCTTCGAGACCGTCTGGTGCGCGTCGCCTTCCACGATGGTCACGAGGTTGGCGACGCCGGCGGCGGCGAAGTTCTCGCGGGCGAGCTTGGCCCGCTCGGGGTCGATCTCGTGGGTAATCAGCTTCCCGCCCGTCTTCTTAAGGGCCAAAGCGAACCAAAGGGCCGAGACGCCGTTGGACGTGCCGATTTCGACGACGGTCTTCGCGCCGATGCTCTCGGCCAAGAGACGCAGCATCCGCCCGTCGACGGCGGGCACGTTCAACATGCGTCCTTGCGTCCGGTTGATCTGATCGAAGAGCTTGAGGATCTTCTCCTCGCCGTCGTCTTTGGCGCGCGGTTCGGCGGTCAAGGAGGCGGCCTGCCGTACCGGCCCACCACGGCCCCCGAATCGCCCCTCCGCGGGCGGGCCCGGCGGCTGAGCCAACGCCCAGCACGTCATCGCCCAACCTCCGACACCCGCCACCAGGCCGACTGTTGTTCGTCTCATGATCATCTTCGAGCCTCCTGCACGATGGGATTCGGAAACGTCGGCTTACTTGAGGGGCGAGTAGTCGATTGCGGTCAGATTCTGGCTGATGACCTTGTCGACGATGACGCCGTTCTTGTGCGATTCCGCATAGGCCTTCTTCCAGACCGGATCGGCCTTGAAGTCGGCCCAGGCCTTCGTCTGGGCCTCCTTGCTCGGGAAGACGACCAGGTAGACGAGCGTGTTCTTGGACTCGGGGCCCTCCGCTGGCGTCCAGAAGCCCACGACCTCGATCCCGTGTTTCTTAAACAGCGGGCAGGTGTGCTCGCGGAACCGTTTGTGCAAGTCTTCGAGTTTGCCCGGGTTGGTTACGTAGGTCCGCAGTTCAAAGACGCGGTCCTTGCCGGCCGCGGGCTCGGCCGCCGTGGCCGTCGTCCCAAGGCCCGCCCAAACCGCGGCCAGCAAACCGGTGAAAAGCGAAATCGTCAGGACCTTTCTCATCGCCGTCTCCTTCTCAATGCGTGGTGTGACGAACATGGAACACGGCGGGCAAGCCCGCCCGCGAAACGTGTGATTCTCAATCCCCCTACTTGCTCCCCGACCCCCGCCCCCTAACCCCTGCCCCCTGCCTCACTGGATCTCCGGCATGGCGACCGGCTCGCCGCGGAATTGGCGGGCCTGTTCTTCAGGGGCGTTTACCCCGTAGAAGATCGCGTTCAAGTCGATCCAGGCGGCAAGGCGGCGGAGGTCGTCGGGCGCAAGTCGGACGTCGTAGTGCCCCTGACGCAGCAGCCGGATCAGCCGGCTTCCCCTCGCGCCGTACATTCCGCCGGGCGGAGAGACCTGGATCTGGTTCCGCGCCCCGTACCGCGGCACGAGGGCCTCGGCGGCGTTGGCCGGACTGGTGCCCTCGCCCCAGAAGCTCGGGCCGCCGCAGAGGGCCACGTAGGACCTCGTATAGACGCCGGCCGCGGTCCGGGTGAGGTCGATCTTCCCCTCGGTCTTCTCGCCGCCGTGGCAGCGCACGCAGTGCTTGTCGAGGACGGGCTGGACCATCTCGACGAAAGAGAACGGCCTCCCGCCCAGCGGGCCCGGGTCGATCGTCGAGACGCCTCGCGCGACCGCCTCGCTCACGCTGGCCGGACGGACGGGGGCCGACATGCGGGGCTCGTGGCATCCGACGCACGCCACGCGTTCTCCCGGCTGCACGTAGGTGAGCGAACGCATCGTCTGGTAGGCCATGCCGTCGGCGTCGAGGGCTTGGAAGAGGATCGGACGCTGGGCGGGGACACGGAAGCGGGCCGAACCGTCGGGCGCCACCGGCACGGTGCCCAGGATCGCCCGGCCGTTCTCCTCCCCGGCCATTCCGATCGGCGGAGTGTTCGCCACGTTCGTGGTCTTTGGGAAGATCTGGACGATCCGAAGCTCCTTGATGCTCCCGCGCGGCACGTCGCCCAGCCCTTGATACACGTCGGCCAGCACCATCTCGCCCGTGGGCGGCGGCTTCTGCGGCAAGTTGCTCGGCAACGCCGACGGCACGGGCCGCGGCATCAGCGGGCAAGGGTTCGTGCTGCCGATCTCCGGATCGCGGTAGATCAGCTCGCGGTTGCCCCATCGGTCCAGCAGATAGATCCCCAGGGCATCGGCCGGATTCGCCCCCGGCTCCCAGACCAGCGGCACCGGGCTGTAGCCCACCAGGAAGTAGTCTTCGGAAAGCGGCCAGGGCGATTCGTAATACTCCGGGATATTCCGGCTCTCGGCTTCGGGAAACGGCACCTCCGGCGTGATGCGGGTGAGGGCGGGCTCGCCGTCGCGGGCGACCTCGGGATTCACCACGACGATCGAACCGGCGGTGATCGAATGATGGGCCGAGGCCGTGAACACGATCTTGCCCGACCCGGGAATCGCCTGGGCCTGAAACGCGCAGTGCGGCGACGGCGTCGCGTTGCCCCAGAGGGCCTGGGGGTTTGAGCCGTCGGGCCGGGTCGCCCAGAGGTTCTGGTGCGTCACCGCGTCGCGGTCGATGTAATCCCAACGGGCGTAGAGGATCAACCCGTCGTGCGATACCATGGGAAACCACTCGTTCGTGTCGTGGAACGAGAGCGTGCGGAGGTCGCCGCCGTCGGCGTCCATGCGGTGCAGGGTGTAGACGTGCCACCGCCCGCTGAACTGGCCGCCAAAACACCGGGCATAGCCCCTTCGTCGCGTGGAACTGAAGGCGATCCCGCCGTCGGGCAGATAGGTTGGCATGAGGTCGTCGTAGGGACCTCGCGTGAGTTGGCGGAGGTTCGTCCCGTCTACGTTCACTTCGTAGAGATGGTAGAAACCTTCATCGACGGCGTTGTCGAGTTGGGCGGGATAGGGTTGGCCGGGCCCCGGCTTGACGAAGGAGAAGACGATTCGCCGTGCGTCCCACGACAGACGCGGCTCCAGCACATTGCCTTCGGCAAGCTCGCCGCGGAGGATGTCGCGGCAGGCGAGCGAGCGGCCCGGCTCTTCGAGGACGAACAGTCCGCCACCCGGCCTCGCCCGCCATCCGAAATACTGCATGACCAGGTGGCTGTACGACGTCGGCACCCGCTTGCAGAACACCATCTTGCCGAACTGAAGGAGCGGATTGGCCAGGGCCACTTGCCGCTTCAGGCTGCGGACGCGGAGGTAGAGCCCGCGGCACTGCGGGAGGTTCAAGGCGTTCCGGCCGGCGTCCCGGGCCAGCGGCTCCAATTCCGCGGCCTGAGTGGCAAGGAACCCGGCGGGCCGGCCATGACGCAATTCGGTCAAGAGCCCCCGGGTCTTCTCCACGTGACGGGCCGTTGCCGCGGCGTATTCCTTCTGCGTCTCCAGAGGCCCGTCCTGCCGACGCCAGTCGAGTTGGATCATGGCCCAGTAGTCGGGCTGAAGCAGGACTTGGGCGGGCGGGAGACCTTCGGTCGCCGGTTTCGGCGGGGTCGGGAGACCCGCGCCGAGCGCTGGACCCGTGCTCAGCGGCAGCTTGCCGGCGGCGGCCCAGCGTGCCGCCAGTGTCATTCCTTTCAGCCACGGTCCGCGATAGGCCCCGGCCAGAATCCTTGGGAGCGGTTCGGCCTGCTTTGAGGTTTGTGTCTTATCGGCCTTCTCATCCTCGATGGAGACCCGCAGATGGAGCCGGCCCTCCGACTCCAGCGACGCGCAGAACTGCCACGCCCCCCGAGGCTCGATCGCCAAGGTGATGCCGCTCTGGTCCCGCCCGTCGGCCACAACCACCAGCGGCAGGATTTCTCGCCCGGAAAAGACCACGGGACGCCCCACGGATGCCGTCGCGTCCTGGAGCGAACCATCGGAGCGAAAGCAATAGACGGCCGGGAGGCCGATACGGTTCTGGTCGTCGACTTCCATTTCGTAGGACCACGGGGAATCGGTTCTCATCGCGGCCGTCGTGCTACCGCCCTGTGGCACAGCCGCCCACGGCTGCGCTTGGGCGTTGCGCACAGCCGAGGGCGGCTGTGCCACGTCACGGGATCGGCTCTCGGCCGTCGTGAATCCCTGCGAGGCCTGGAATTTGGTTCCGTCGGCGTAGGCGATGACCGGGTCCCAATGGGTGGTGTCGCAAGGGATCGCGCCTCGCTTGTGGACGACGAATCGGATGGTATCGCCTTTGCGAACGTCGAGGGTGAGGCGGGGTTCCACGCCCTGGGCGTCGTCGCCGTGGATTTCGGCCCGCCACACCTCGCGCGATCCGTGCCGGATGACCAGACGCACGCCGTCCGTGCCCTTCTGGACATGGGCCTTGTAGACGCGGCCCGCGATCGTCACGCGCCCGTCGCGCGGGGCGGTGAACCGCCGGACGCTCGGGGTCTTCTCGCCCGGATGATGCCAGTCCTTGCCCACACGCGTCCAGTCGGGGCCGGTCCAATAGGTGGAGCCGTACCAGGTGTCCTGCCGGTGGGCGAGCGGGCGGTAACGCAGGGCATCGGGATCGGACACGACCCGAAAGGACCAGTCGATCAGGTCGGCCCTCGCCGCGCCGTTCGCCGAACGGCTCGGGTTTGGGGTCGTGGTCCGCAAGACCACTGCGTCGAGGTCCGGAATCGGAGTCCGCTCCTGCGAGAGTCCGGGCCCGACGCCCGGCCCCGGCTCCATCCGACGGGCCAAGGAGTCGGCCGGCTGGTCCGAGGTAAAGAGGCCCCCCGCCAGGAATTCGGCCGCATGCCCCTCCTCGCTCGCCCGACCCGCCACCATCACGGCGACGAGTATTCCGATGAAGCCCGCACAACGGATGGTCACTGATCCCCTCATGCATATGATTCCGAAACAGGCTGACCAGTTCTCGCTACGGCGAATGGTTCAAGTATCTCGACTCTTCCGGTTCTGGGTGCGAGAACCGCTTTGGAGTGCGGCGACTTGTCGCCGCTTTCCTTTGGTTGACAGCACGTTGCGACGATCCAAAGCGGCGACAAGTCGCCGCACTCCAAAGGCGCATCTGCCGCGTTTCGCACCTCAAGCCGGAAGAACCAGTATCTCGGACGCGGCGTCTTAGGGCCTGCCGACGATGGCGACGATGGGAGTTATGATAGCCCCCGCCCTCCTCACAAACAAGTTTTCGAGTGCCCCTGGGACATTCCCTGTTGTGGTGGCTTTCCCATGGCGTTTCGCACCGACTTCCCCTGAATGAATGGCGAGGACTTCGGGGCAGCCTACCTATTTGGCCGGATCGGTATGCGCCATCCAGGTGGCCTTGGGCGCGGAATTCACCTTGCCGCGGGGAACGGGTTTGAGTATTGTCTCCCGACTTCAACCATGCCGGAGTGGGCTTGTGCGCCGGGCGTCTCGTGACGCGAGGCTCGAAGCGGGGCTTTCTTCGGTACCGATCGGGTACTTTTCGACACGTCTGTTCTTGCGACGAAGTCTCCCTGCACGGAAAGGGCCTCGATGGCCGAAGGGCGAAGCGGACCGGGCTGGGCCGGCTATGTCTGGCTCACGCTGTTCTGCGTGACCACGATCCTCGGCGGGACCTTCGTGTTCTGCGAGGGGACCGGCGGAACCGGAACGCCGCCGGAGTTGGGGAGCAAGGCCCTCGAACAGATCGACGGATCGGCCGCGGATCCGCTCAAGCCCGGGCAGGAGGCAGTCGCCGAGATCCGCATCCGCGGCCACGATCAGATTCCGGTCGAGAAGATCATCCGTCACATCCACACGCGGACCGGCCGCGCCTACGACGCCGCGATGGTGGAAGAGGACGTGCGCCGGCTCTACCACACGCGGATGTTCACCGACGTGAGGGCGTCGACGCAGCAGGTCGCCTCGGGCCGGGTCGTCATTTTCGAGGTCCACGAGCGCCCGACGCTCGACGCGGTCAAGTTCGTCGGCAACGAGAAGATCAAGCGGAAGCAGCTCTTGAAGGAAGCCGGTTTCAGGAAAGGGGACCCGGCCGATCCTTATGCCGTCGAGGAGGGCCGACGCAAGATCGAGGAATACTACAAGACCAAGGGGTTCCCCAAGGCCCAGATTTCGATCGTCGAAGGGAACAAGCCGAACGACCGCGGCGTGATCTACCTCATCGACGAGGGCCCGAAGCAGCGGCACCTCTGGACCCAGTTCGTCGGCAATACGATCGCCGACGATGCCCGGCTCCGCACGCAAATCAAATCGAAGCCCGGCTTCTTCTGGTTCCTCGGCGGCACGGTCGATCCGAAGCAGATCGACGAGGACATCAACCGCCTGACCGCCTACTATCGCAGCCTGGGGTTCATGAGGGCCGAGGTGGGCCGCGAACTCCAATGGAATGAAGACCACAACTGGCTCACGCTCACCTTCGTGATCAACGAAGGGCCCCGCTACACGATCCGCAATCTTTCGGTGATCGGCAACACGAAGCACAGCACCGAGGCCCTGACCGAGAACCTCAAGCTCACGCCGGGCAAGTTCTTCAACCAGGAGGAGATGGCGGCCGACGCGATCAAGATGCAGGACCTGTACGGCTCCGACGGCTACGTCTTCGCCGAGGTGAAACCGGATCCGCGGTTCCTCGAAGAGCCCGGGATGCTCGACCTGGTCTACGAGATCAAGGAGGGGCCCCGCTGCAAGGTCGGCCTGATCAACGTGCATATCGGGGGAGACAACCCGCATACCAAGATCACCACGGTGCTCAACCGCACGTCGATCCGGCCCGATCAGATCGCCGACACCCGCGAGTTCCGGGCCAGCGAACGACGTGTCAAAGCCTCGCAGCTCTTTGCCGCGGACCCGACGAAGGGTTCCGTTCCCAAGCTGGTCTACAAGCTGCCCGAGATGGACAAGCCGGAGACCGAACTTGCCGAGGAGCCGGCGTCAGGGCCCAGGCGGTCGGTCCGTCGTTTCCAGGATGCGGGCTACGACGACGGCGGCGGCTACTCGGTGCCGAGGCTGCCGTCGAGCACCTCGCCGTCCCGTTCTCCGCTTCAGGCGGTCGACCCCGGCTTCGACCGGAGTCCGGCCACCGGCATGTTCGCCTCGCCGGCATCGAGTTCGCCGCCCACGGCCGTCTATCCGGCCGGGGCCACGGCAACCGGGCCGGCAGGCGCGGCCGGCACGGCCGCGAGTTACACCGCGCAGCCACCGGCGAACCCACCACCGGCCTCGCCTTGGGTCACGCAGCCCGCCGCGCCAGCCCCCTCATATCCGTTGACCGGTTCGCAGGGCTGGGTCGGCTCGGGTCCGTCGGGTTGGGGCAACCGCCAGGGATTTGACCCCATGACCCCGTTCACCGGCGGAGCGCCCTACGAGGATCCTCCCCTGGATCTCCCCTTGGACTGGTGGGTGGATGAGACCACCACGGGCCGGTTCATGTTCAGCGTCGGCGTGAACTCCGACGCGGGCCTGGTCGGCTCCGTCGTCATCGACGAACAGAACTTCGACTGGACCCGCTGGCCGAGAGGCTGGGACGATATCCGCACCGCCACCGCTTTCCGCGGCGCCGGCCAACGGCTTCGCGTAGAGGCGATGCCGGGCAGCACGCTGCAGCGCTACACGGTCAACTTCACCGAACCCTATCTCTTCTCCACGAAGATCAGCCTCGGCCTGAGCGGCTACTACTACGACCGCTATTACACGGAATGGACGGAGCGCCGCATCGGCGGACGCGTCGCCCTGGGCTACCAGTTCCGGCCCGACCTCTCGGGCAGCCTCGCCTACAACGGCGAGAGCGTCGCCGTGTACAACCCGAAAACGGGAAACTCCGGCGTGGTTCCTCCGGAGATCCAGGAAGCCGTGGGCGACAACGCCAAGCACAGCTTCCGTGCCCAGTTGACCTACGACACGCGCGACAACGCCTTCCTTCCGACGGAGGGCTGGCTGTTCGAGGCGGGTTTCGAGCAGACCATCGGCTCGTTCAGCTATCCCCGCGGCGAGATCGATGTCCGCAAGTACTTCCTGCTCCGGCAGCGTCCCGACGGCTCGGGCCGGCACGTGGTCAGCCTCAGCACGCGGTTCGGCGTGACCGGCCACAACACACCCGTCTACGACCACTACTTCGCCGGCGGTTTCTCGACCATCCGCGGCTTTTACTTCCGCGATGCGTCGCCGCTGAGCGACGGCGTGGTGGTGGGCGGCCATACGATCCTCTTGGGATCGCTCGAGTACCTCTTCCCGATCACCGCCGACGATACGCTCCGCGGCGTCCTGTTCTGCGACACCGGGACGGTCGAGCCGTCGCTCAAGGACTGGAACGACAAGTACCGCGTCGCCCCCGGTTTCGGGGTGCGGATCACGGTCCCGGCCATGGGCCCGGCCCCCATCGCCCTCGACTTCGCCTTCCCCATCTCGAAGAACCCCGGCGACCGCGAGCAGGTCTTCAGCTTCTTTATCGGCTTCCTGCGATAGAAGCGAATCTGCCCCACGCGACGGCATCCACGTCCGGGAAGCCCACGGGTTGCAACCCGTGGGCTTGGGAAGCGGCGAACGCTTTCAATGTCCCTACCGCGTCCCTACCGCGTGATGACCTTCTCCCGAGGCACTTCGTGGTTGGAGTCCTGCCACGAGAGCCGCGGGTCTCCAAACCCGTGGAAGACGCGGACCTTGGGGGCACGTTCGAGCGTCGGACCCTCGACTGCCTGGAGCGTGAACAGCGCCCCCTCGGGATAATCCCGGCCGCCCCACCGCTTCGCGTAGAAGGCAGCGAACTTCGGGCCGTCGATCGTGAATCCCCAGGCGGGCAGCAGCACGTCGCCGCCTCGCGACGACTGGACCGGGGCGTCGCTCGCGCCGAAGTTCACCGTGACCTGCATTGCCCGGTCGCCCTGGCCATAGGTCGCCCGGCGGACCGCGCCGTCGCCCGAGAGGAACTCAAGGCGAGTGAGACGCTCGTGGGCGGTCTCGGCGGCAAGCGGGCCGAGGACCTCGTGCGTGTTCTTGAGGAACACGTCGGTCAAGCATAGGCCCGCAGCCCAGCCACGGTCGGTCCGCAGGTAGACGGCGTCCGGACCCGTGGCCGGCTTCTCGGAAGCGGACTCCGTCCAGTAGCGGTGATCCGGGATCGAATGGTAATGGAGCGGCCGCGCGGCGAGAACGTGATGGGCCACGTAGCCCGCGGCCCGGTCCGCCGCGTAGCCGTACTTGCCGTAACACGCCTGGCAATCGTGGTAGATCATCTCCCAGAAGGGAATCACCTTGGCCCCGAGAGTCTCGGGCTTCAGGTTGTGGAACGAGCGTCCTCCGACGCCGACCAATCCCTCGAAGAAATCGCTATGAGGCAGGGCCCATTCCCGGCCGCACTCGCTGCCGAACAGGCCGAACAGGTCCCGGGCCTTGTCGCTGAGCCGGCTCTTCCAGGCGATGTCCTGGTTCCGGTCGAGCGGGTGTTTGGGATCGGAGCACTCCCGCGGCCCGACGGCGTAGGTCGTGTCGATGAAATAGCACCATGGGGCGAAGAGCTTCTGAATGGCCGGGAGGTTCTGCGGGCGCATGGCCAGTTCGACCTGCTTCGGCGCGCAGACCATGTAGGCCCGGCCGCCCAGCCATCGCCCGCCGCGGATCAACGAGCCGTCGGGCTTCTTCTCGATGAAGTCGGGGTTCCAACTCTTGGCGTCGCGGTACATGTCCTGGTAGTTGTCGTGCAGGCAGGCGACGTAGCCGAGGGCCTGGATCCGCCGGATCGCCTCGGCCAGGGCGTCGTTGCCGCCGCACTCCCGGTTGGCCGGCAGATTGTCGGGATGCCGGCAGTCGTATCCACCCTCCGTCCAGCCGCCCAGCGTGAAGAGGCACCGCTGGATGCCCAAGTCCTTATGGAGGTGCTCGGCCACGGCCGCCGCCTCGTCGAACGTCCACCGCACCTTGACCGACTCCTCCTTGGTGCTCTCCTCGTTCATCCGCCGGGCGAGGCAGGTCCAGAGCTTCACGTTCGCGGCGCCGAGCAGCAACTCGGTCCGCGGATTCCGGGCGATCCGCTCGTGCATCGTGACGGCCAGGTGTTTCCCTTCGGCGATGCGGCGGTAGCCGGCGGCCAGCGTGTTCCAGTCGCCCTTGCCGAGCGGCGTGAGCCGGACGGACCGGGCCGTGCGCCGCAGCAGGAACGTGGTGCTGATCCGCTGCCCCGGGCCCTGGCCCTTGCTCACAACGCTCTTGATTTCAGGGAAGACGTAGGCATCGTCCCACGTTGCCGCGAGCACCGCCCCGCCCTTGAGGAAGCCCAGCACGTTGGCATGGCAGCCCTCGTAGTCCGAGGCGCCGAACGTGCGGGTGAAGGCGACGCCGCTCGTGGCCGGGATCCAGAGGCCCTCGCGGCACGGGACGACGACGCTGCCGCCGTCCTCGTCGGTCACGGTCAGCGCATCGCCCAGGATGCGGACATCGCCGAGTTCCTTGCCTTCATAGCGCAGCGCGAGGGCGCGGCCGTCGTCGGCGAGTTCCAACGTGACGGACGCACCGTGGCCGTCGGAGAGACGGACCGCTTGGGCGGACGCTTCGACCTTTGCCAGACGCCCCTCGGGTCCGAGCGGCAGCCCCGCACCGGCCGTCCCCTGCGAGGGCCAGCGGACCCCCGCCGCCTTGTCCAGCATGGACCAGGCGCCCGATTGCCGGTCGATCTCCACGGCCAGCGAGGGGCTCTCCAAGCGGACCGGCGCCTCGGCCGCGACGCAGGCCGCAAAAGGGAAGAGCGTGGCGACAACCGACCAGGCGATCACGAATCGCGAGGCAAGTCGCGCGAACCTGGCCGCCTCAACCGTTCTCTCTCGACGACGCAATACTGCTGCCTCTCGCATCGCTTGTTCTCCTATTCCTTCAGGACCATATCGATGCACATCACGGCGGCGAGGATGAGGCGGCGGATGGTGCTGTTGGGCGGGACGTCGGGGGAGATGCTGAGCATGTAGTTGTCGGCCGTGGTGAAGAGTTCCTTGCCCAGGCCGGCCCATTTCTTCGTGACCCGGGCGAGTTCCAGGCCGTCGCGCACAAAGGTGAACTCCCAGCCGGTCCACTTGCCCTTCAGGGAACAGACGACCTGGCCGTCGAGATCCAGGACGTCGAACTTGCCCCCGACCGACCAGAGCCTCTGCCGGAAGCCGCCAATCTCTTCGTCCTTCTGGCCGTAGACCCGGACCTGAGAGCGGAAGAACGTCACCCCGCGCGTGACCCGCACGACGGGCCGCCCGTCCGGCGTGCGCACGCGGATGTCGAACGGGGTCATCCGCTTGCAGTCGCTGAAGCGGAAGATCTTGGTCAAGAGGCCCAGGTTGTCCTCCCGGCATTCCAGGACGATCTCGCCGGTCTCCGGATCGTAGATGTCGTAGTTGTTGGCGGCCTTGAAGAGGCCCACGTGCTCCTTGACGAGGAACAGGTTCTTGTTGATAGGGTCGGCCATGGTTGGGGGATCCTCCCTGGGAAAGGAAACGATGAGGGATCGGGGACTAGGGATGAAGGATGAAGGCGAAAACCACGTCCAGCCGTTGCGTCTTTCATCCCTCGTCTCGCTTCACAAGAACTCGGCCTCCGATGGCTCTGCGTCTTGAGAAAGGTCCGCTATCCTCGCAGTCCCATAAGTGACGCCCATCGCTCACCCCTCAGAATTGGTTGTCCTTGTCAAGCCTATCCCTGTGGGTCTTGCCCGTCAATCGGGGAGACGCAAGCCGACCGTTCGCACTGACGTCGCCGTGGATCGAGTAGCCGGCGCACTCCCACGCACAGGAGGCCGGACACCATGCTGGCCGCCCACGACGCGGGGACCATGACGCGAAGGTCGTCGTCGTACACTTCAAGGTCCGACGTCAGCATGCGGACCAGTCGGCCCGTTTCGATGAGCAGCAAAACACCCAGTATTGCCGCCGGGAGGATCGCGCCGATCGCGAAACTGCGCTGGTAGCTGTTGCCGTACACGATCAACGTAATCAACACGGGCGCAAGGGACGTGCTAATGAGCCACATCAAAGGCCCGGCGATCCAGGGGTGCGCCACGGTGATGACCCACCCGAGTACCGCCATCACCGGAATAACCACGAGAATGAACCCCAGTCCGAGGTTGCCGTGCGATGCATCGGACTGGCCTGGGGCACTTGAGGTTTGAGGGGCCGGCATGTCGGGTTTCCTGTGGCTTATGGAATCGCCGTTCCGTTGTCTGTCGTGGCGATGGCGAAAAGGTGGCTCGCCGTGGCGATGTAAAGGACGTTGCCGGCGGCCACCGGGGTACCGTGGACGGGGCCGGCCATGTTGTTCTTGGCCAAGACCTTGAGCTTCGTGCCGAACTCGAAGACCAGGACATCGCCGTCCTGAACGCCGAGGTAGATCTTGCCGTCGGCGATCAGGGGAGTGCCCCAGATGCCCGACTGGATGTCGCAGGTCCACCAGGCCCGGCCGGTCTTGGCGTCGAGGCAATGGACCAGGCCGGCGAAGTCGCCGATCACGAGCACGTCGTCCTTGATCGCCGGCGAGCCTAGCGAGCGGTGGAACGCCCCCTGGAACTCGGCGTTGATGCTGCTTCCGCCGGTCGCCTCTTCCTGGAACCCTGGGGCCCGCTCGGCGCCGGGCGCCCGGGCGCCCCGAGCGTGCCCCACCCCCGCCGAGGTGGGGGGGGGGTCCGCCGTCTCGCCCGCGTCCGCGTCGACGGCCTGCCTGCACCGCGGCGGGAGCGGCTTGCCGTCGCGGTCGACGGCCAACTCCGCGCTGGTGTCGCCGCGCTTGGTGGGATCGATGCACCAGAGGTCACCGGGCCCTTCGCCGGACTCGGGGTCCTGGCCCGTGGCCACGTACACGCGGCCGCCGTAAATCACCGGCGTGGAGACGATTGTGTTCCGGTCGCCCGCCCCGTTGCCCTCCCAGACCGAGGTCTTCGGGTTGCAGTCGAACCGCCAGAGGAGTTTGGGTTTTGGCGTGCCGCCGGCGGCTGGGGCTGCTTCGTAGCTGTAAACCCAGCCGTCGCCGCCGGCGAAGATCGCCTGGGGCACCCCGCCCAGCACCGCGAAGGCGGGCGACGACCATTGGCCGTCCAGAATGTTGTCGCCCGGCGCGTTGTCGGCCCAGACGAGTTTCCCGGTCCGCTTGTCCAGGGCGAGGAAGCTTGGGGCCTGGGGGGCGGGGATCTTGTCGTGGACGTCGCGGCCGTTGGAAGTGGTGGCCAAGAGCAGATCGCCGGCCGCCGTGACGGAGGAACTGCACATGTAGCGCTGAACACTCCCCAACTCGCGCATCATGTCGAAGGACCAGACCACCTTCGACTGGCCCGCGGTGCCGGCAAGCCCGCCCGTGTCGAGGCACACCACCTCGCCGCGGCTGGTGACGAGCCAGGCCCGATCCCCCTCGACCAGCGGGGATCCGCAGATGCCCACCTCCGGCCAGTCGACGTCCTTGCCGGCCTTCAGCTTCTCCACAGAATGTTGCCACAGGAACCGGCCGTCGGCGACCTCGAAGCAGAGCAAGCAGCCGAGGTCGACTGAGGCCGGGTAGCGGGCCAGGTAGGCGGCGTGGTTGTTCGTGCCGCAGAAGACCCTACCGCCCGCGACCACCGGCGTGGAGTAGCACTCGCTGCCGAGCCGGGCGACCCAGCGAATCTCCTTCGTGGCGCCGCTCCACTGGCCGCTCTTGCGGTCGCGTTTGCCCACGTCCCAACGGACCGGCAACCGGCCGGCCTCCGCGACGTTGTTCCGAGCCGGAGTCCCTCCCCATTGGGGCCAGGCGGCCGCAGTATCGGCCGCCGATGCAGGCTCCCGGGCGCCGAGGCCGACGCCGCAGACGCCGAGAAGCAGAAGTCCCAGGGGAAGGGCTCGGACCTTGACGCGGTTCGTCATCTCAAGACTCCGGGGTTGGTGAGTGTTCAGCGGAATGAAGTGGGAATCGGGCTACGAATCCTCGACGAGGACCTCGTCGGTCGGGTCGAACTTGGGGAAGACAATATTCAGGATCGTCATCCGCGCCACCGCACGGTGGACCACGCGAGGCGGGATGACAATGCACATTCCCGGCCGCACGGGAACCTGCCGCCCGTCGAGCTCGATCCTCGCGTCGTCGTCGCACTGGAGAATGTAGTAGGTCTCCGTGAGGCGGTTGTGATAGTGGGCCTTGGCCTCGATTCCGATCTCCGTGCGGTGGAGAGTGCCGGGAAACTCGGGGACATCGAGTAATGCCCGCTGCGAGGTCCCGCACGGACAGGGCACCGAGGGGATCTCATGGAAGTCGACGACCGTCCAGGGGGGGCGCGGGTCAGCCATGGCGGAATTCCGGGCACGAGGCAAGGGAAGCACCAAGGATCCCTCTCCGCGCGCGGGCGGAGGGGGACCATGACACGGCATTCTAGCAGAGTCGGCAGGGGCCCGCCATCTTGGGGCATGGGGGCGGTGCGGATGACGTCGGCGTGGTAGGCGGCGGCGAGTGTTCCGGTTGCGAAGAATGGCGGCGATGCCGCAGAGTTTAAGGAGGTAAAGGGGGGCGCCGCGCGGCACAGTCGGCAAAGTTTCACTGCCTTACGGGCGCAGCAAGGTTTGCGCAATGGTTGCGATAACTCGTTTGATGAAAACT
>CAYSGY010000003.1:0-5425 GCA_964430315.1 uncultured Planctomycetaceae bacterium | reverse complement strand
TCAAGGGTCATTGACGGCGCAGCCGATACGGACAGTGGCCCTTCAAGAGAACCATGTGCCGTGGTGGCACGTTTTGGGGGCGCGTCAGGTTGCCGGGCATGAGTGGATCGAGCCATGGAGCGGCTCGACGGCCCTGACGCAACAACACCGTATGAACTGCGGGAGCCGACCCACCTTCCCCATCTGCAACCGCCGATTGCTTCCAAGTCGGTTCTATCCCATGGGAGAACCCACAGAGCGGAGGAGCCGAAGCGGATTCCGGCCGCATGCTTGGGCTCCGGTTTGCGGTTGAACGATCGGGATGCGAATCACCCCAGTTCATTGTTAAGGAGAGTCTGCTCAATGAAAGCCAAAATGGTACTTGGAGCGCTCCTGGTGAGCGTGGCCCTGGCGAGCCAAGGGTTCTCAATGGACTTTGGTGATCGCCTGGCGGGCCTGAACTGCGGTGGCTGCGGCGAGTGCAAGGCTTGTGCCGCCCCCGCCCCCTGTAAACCCGCAGCCAAAGCCTGCGCACCGGCGGCCGTCTGCGGCCAGCCGGCCTGCGAGACCTGCTGCAAGCGGTGCGACCTGTTCAAGGGGATGAAAGACCTCTTCGCTTGCCGCAACTGCGGCAAGGTGAAGTGCTGCTGCGAGAAGGCGTGTGCAGCCCCCGCATGCTGCGAGAAGGTCGCCCCGAAGGCCTGCGATCCGGGTTGCTGCGTGAAGGCGGCCCCGAAGGCCTGTGATCCGGGTTGCTGCGTGAAGGCGGCCCCGAAGGCCTGCGCTCCGGCGTGCTGCGAGAAGGTAGCCCCGAAGCCGGCAGTTTGCTGCCCGGCTCCGGCCGTGTGCGAGAAGGCCTGCCCGAAGCCCGCTGCTTGCGCTCCGGCTCCGTGCGCGAAGGCCTGCCCGAAGCCCGTCGCCTGCGCTCCGGCGTGCTGTGAGAAGGTAGCCCCGAAGGCCTGCGCTCCGACGTGCTGCGGCAAGCCCACCTGCGAGAAGACGTGCTGCTGCCCGCGGACCCCGGTCCGCAAGGCCGTGGTCGCCATCCTCGACGCCCTGTTCTGCCAACCGAAGTGCAAGCCCGCCTGCAAGCCGGCTTGTGCGGCGGACCCTGGGTGCTGCGGCGCTGTGGCCCCCGCCTGTGGCGGCGGCGCTCCCGCGGTCGCTCCGGCTCCGGCACCCAACAAGGTCTCGGAAGACATGGCTCCCCTGCCAATCGCTCCGAACCCGAAGCCCGATCCTTCGGCCTGATCCTGCGATCCCCGAAGTAGCACGGGATTGAAAACACAAGTCCGCCGGGGGTTCCTCGGCGGACTTGTCGTTTCTTGGTAGTTCCGGCTTCGGGTGCGAAACGCGGCAGATGCGCCTTTGGAGTGCGGCGACTTGTCGCCGCTTTGGACCATCGCAACCTATGATCAGCCAAAGGAAAGCGACGACAAGTCGCCGCACTCCAAGGTGGTTTTCGTACCCAGAACCGAAAGAGCCCGTCTCTTCAGAGGGTGGGGGTAAGAAGGGGAGAGGGGAGAAGGGAGAGGTCGGCCGTGGGCGGGAGGACTTGATCGTGCCGCCTTTTCGCCGGGGCCTTGTCCGACTACCATGAACTTCGCAGCGCCACCAGCACCGTGCGAGTTGGTTCCCCCATGCCAGAGACGACAGAGAATGTCCCAATCCGGCGTCCTTGGGATGAAAGCCCCTTGATGAAGGCGGCCCGCGGCGAACCGGCTCCCCGGGTGCCGATCTGGCTCATGCGACAGGCCGGGCGCTATCTGCCCGAGTACCGCGAGATCCGCCGCAAGACGACGTTTCTCGATCTGTGCCGGAACCCCGGCCTTTGCGCGGAGATCATGCTCTTCACGGTGGAGCGGCTCGGCGTCGATGCCGCAATCCTCTTCTCCGACCTCCTGCCCATCCTTGAGCCGCTCGGTCTGCACCTGGAATTTGCCGCGGGGGAGGGGCCCGTGATCCGCAATCCGGTGCGAGGGCCCGAGGACCTCGCCCGGCTGCGGGAACTGGAGGACATGGATGCCCTCGGCTTCGTGATCGAGGCGGTGCAGAAGACGCGGGCAGGGCTGTCCGAGCAGTTGCCGCTGATCGGGTTTGCCGGGGCCCCGTTCACCCTGGCGTGCTATGCGATCGAGGGTTCCTCCAGCCGCGACTACACCCGCGTCAAGACCCTGATGTACCGGGATCCGGGCACGTGGGATGCCCTGCTGGGCCTTTTGGGCCGGGCCGTGGCCCGGTATCTCAATGCCCAAGTCGACGCCGGGGCGCAGGCCGTGCAGTTGTTCGATAGCTGGGCGGGCTGCCTCGGACCCGACGACTACCGCCGCTACGTCCTGCCCCACAGCCGCGCGGTCATCGCGGCGATCCGGCCGCACGTCCCCGTGATCCATTTCGCCACCGGCAATCCGGCGCTGGTGCCCTTGCTGAGCGAAGCGGGAGGGTCGGTGATCGGCGTCGACTGGCGCATCCGCCTGGACGATGCCTGGCGTGCGATCGGCTACGCCAAGGGCATTCAGGGGAATCTTGATCCTGTCGTGCTCTTAAGCCATCCGGCGGAGATCCGACGACGGGCCAAGGAGATTCTCGACCAGTCCGCCGGCCGGCCCGGCCACATCTTCAATCTCGGCCACGGCGTCCTCCCGCAAACCCCGGTCGAAAACGTGTTGGCCCTGGTCGACGCGGTCCACGAGTTGGGAGTTGGGAGTTAGAGGAGGAATCGCGGTGTTCGACATCGCGGTTGATCCGGCCAAGCCCAAACGCGTCGCCGAGTTGAAGGGCATCAAGGATAGTCGGCAGATGGGCGGGCCGGCTGATGCCCACCGAAAGGAGGGGATTGGTAACAGTCTGGGTAACAGAGCACCAGGATCCTCGTCCGCCAACGAAGCAAGCCGCGCCGTAACTGATTGTTACGACACGGCTTGCGAAGTAGCGGCGGTAGGACTCGAACCTACGACACGCGGATTATGATTCCGCTGCTCTAACCAACTGAGCTACGCCGCCAAAGTTCTATCTGGTAACACGTTATTGACACAGAACGGATGTCGCCAGAAACCAAGGTGACACCCGGCCTGACACCAGTCCTCCTATTTTACCACGGATTTGTTGGCTCAGCACGCCAGCCATTGAGCAGATTCTACGACATGCCCAAGCGTACCACAAAACGGCCCGCCGACAAGCCCTCCAAGCCCTACCCAGACTTCCCGCTCTGCCCTCATGCGACCGGCCGATGGGCGAAGAAGATCAAGGGTCGGATGCACTACTCTGGTCCGTGGAGCGACTGGCAGGGGGCGTTGCCGAGGTATCTCGATACGAAGGACGACCTGTACGCCGGCCGGCCGGACTCCGCGGCCCGGGGTCGATCGGCGGGCTGTGCGAGACCTGCTCAATCACGAACTGACATCCAAGAGCCGACTACGTCACCCCAGCAGCCTGACACCTCGCTCCTTCGACGACTACCACGCCACGTGCGAACGCAGCCGAGGGCGGCTGTGCCACACGCCACTGTTGGACGACCGCTGAGAGAAGGCTTTCTTGCCGGGGCCTGGCTCACGCTCTTGCTGCACGCCATGGCCTTGCCAGGAAGTGCGATGGAGCTTCCCGATCGCTCAGGCTGCGGGTCTCACGAGGAAGCAGGATTCGCTTCGTGCTGGCGGCGTGTGCTTCCTTGTGTCCCACGCCGGTCTCTCCTAGAATTCGGGAAGTGGTCGAACGCTTCCATTCTGTCTGCGGAGAGCAACCATGATTGGGCGATCTGGGTTGGCATTGTTGCTGGTTCTGGGGATGATCGCGGCCGCGGCGGCCGGTCCGGAGGTGGTGAACGAATCGGCGCGGCAGATCCCGGTGGCGTACCAGGTCGACGTGGTCGTGGTCGGCGGGGGTACGGGGGCGGTCTCGGCCGCCGTGGCGGCGGCCAACGCCGGGGCCAAGGTCTTCCTGGCCGCTCCGCGTCCCTACCTGGGCGACGACATGACGGCCACGCTCCGGCTGTGGCTGGAGAAGGGCGAGACCCCGGTGGCGCCGCTGGCCAAGGCGATCTTCAACGACCCGATCGAGGTCAAGCCGCTTATCAATCCGAACCGCATCTCCTGCAAATACGAAGCCGACCAGCCCAGCGCCGCCCGGCACAAGGACACCAGTCCCCCGTCGCTCCTGACCGACGGGGCTTGGGGCAATGCCACCAAGGAGAGCGTGGAATACGCGGACGATGTGAACCTCGTGCTCGACCTACTGAAACCCCAGCAGGCCGACGAGGTCCGCGTGATGGCCTACCAGCGGGACTCCTCGACCAACGGCTTCAAAGTCGCCTCGATCACGGTCTTCACAAGCGACGACAAGAAGACGTGGCACGAGGCCGGGATGGCAAAGAACGACCAGTCGGACGACGGCGCGCTCGATCCCTGCGTGATCCTCTCCGCCCCCGTGAAGGCGAAGACGCGGTACGTCCGCGTGTCGGTCAAGAAGGACCCGGCCGCGACGCGGATCCTGCTGGGCGAGGTCGAGGTGTCGGCGCCCGGGCCGGCCGTGGTGAAGCAGCCCGAGCGCCCGACCATTCCGCGCCCGATGCACGTGAAGAAGACGCTCGATGACGCCCTCGTCTCTGCCGGGGTGGATTTCCTCTATAGCTGCTACGCGACCGACGTGCTCCGCGACGCCAAGGGGAACCCTTGCGGCATCGTGATGGCGAACCGCGCCGGGCGTCAGGCGGTGGTGGCCAAGGTGATCGTCGACGCCACGGATCGTGCGGTTGTGGCCCGGCAGGCCGGGGTGAAGTTCCGTCCCTATCCGGCCGGCGTGCAGACGTTCGGCCGGGTCGTCATCGGCGGGGAACCGTGCTCCGGCGCGGGGATTGCCGTGCGCGAGATCCTGCCCCCGTTCCGTGGTGCGTTTCCGAACCAGGCCAAGACCTCCAGCGGCGCGTTCCAGGTGTTGGAGTACACCCTCGCGTTGCTGATGAAAGACGATAGCACGGCTGCTTTTGCGGCGGCGGACCAGAAGGCCCGGTCCCTGACCTATCACCCGGAGCAGCAATTCACCTCGGACGTTCTGTTCCAGATTCCGCCCGACCCGATGTTCGGTCAGGAAACCGGCCGCGACGGCACGGCCGTGGAGTTGCTCCCGGTGACGGTATTTCGCCCCAAGGGTGTTTCCCGGTTGTTGGTCCTCGGCGGATGTGCCGACGTGACCCGGAAGCAGGCCGAGAAGCTCCTGCGTCCGCTCGCCCTGATCGACGCCGGCGCCCGGCTCGGCGCGACGGCGGCCGAGGAGGCCAAGAAGCTGCAGGCCCCGAAAGGCGCCAAGCTCGCAGGCGTGCAGGCTGCCCAGGCCCTCGCGCCCGTGCAAGGCGAGGTCCGCGAGTCGCTCACCGGCGTTCGGCCCACGCAGCATCTCCCGACGGTTCCGGAAGAGAGCCGCGCCCTTCCGGTGCTGGGCCGGTACGACGTTG
>CAYSGY010000002.1:0-58782 GCA_964430315.1 uncultured Planctomycetaceae bacterium | reverse complement strand
GATGATCCCAATCAGACCTCGACCCAGGGCACCACGATGGACACGAGCTTCATGACAAACCAGTTCACTCCGGGCCAACGGATTGAGCTGGGGCATATCAACGGGCACCAGGGGTGGCTGTTCAGCTACTTCCAACTCCATTGGTCAGGCCAGGGCCAGGTCGACCGCGGAGTGGAGTCCTACTTCCATGATGAAAACTGGGGCGTGAACAACCTGCCTCACCTGTCGATCCAGACGAGCTTCGGAGGCGATCCCGTCTTCGGCGGCGTCGCTTTTGACAACGCCACCATGGACATCGCGTCGAGGGCCTGGGGCACGGAGTTCAATTACCTGGTACGGACGCATCCTGGAGAGCGCGGCGGAATGTGGGAATGGTTCTTCGGGGTCCGGTACCTCGAATTCGACGAGCAGTACGACGTCCGCGCCAACGGCGATCCGCCGGACAATAGGAACGTCAACTCGATGCTGGCCGACACCATCTTCACCAACTACGCCGCCAACCGGCTGTTCGGCCCTCAACTCGGACTGCGCTGGTTCAAGACGAACGACCGCTGGGAACTGTCGTTGTTGGGCAAATTCATGGCGGCATGGAATGCCCAGTCGGTGCAACTCAATGGGGTGGTGGCCTCGGACCTGAATCTCGGTGCCGCCACGTTCCCAAGGTCGATCATGATGCCCTTGGCCTTGACGACGATGGATGTCAACGACGTGGCCCACATGTCGGTCTTCAGCCCGGTCGTCGAACTTCGCATCGAGGCGAAGTACATGCTGACCAACAAGGTGTCATTCAAGGCCGGCTGGAACGGCATGTACATCGGCGAACTGGCTCGTCCCTCGCGGATGGTCGACTACACGCTCCACCAGACGCACGCCATGGGCATCCTGCGGGGCATGAATCGCGACCTCTGCTTCCTCCAGGGACTTGGCATCGGGATCGAGATCAACCGTTAGGGGGAAGCGTCCCGACACGTAGGTCAGGCTTTTCAGCCTGACAGCCCAAATACCAGGCTTTCCAGCCAGGCGGCCCGAGTGTCAGGCTGGGAAGCCTGACCTGCGGCCTGGGTTCCCGGACGTTTCCACTTAGCCCGGACCCGTCCTGGCGGGATTCCTCTTCGAGCGGGGTCCTTACAGCCAGTCCAGGCCCCAAGTGGGATCGGTCTCGTCGAAGTCCTTCCAGGCCGCCTCGCTCGGATCGTACGCCATGCTCCAATCGGAAGGCGTGCTGGCGACGTGCCGGCGGTTGACCCGCGTCGTGACGGCCGCATCCGCCAGTTTTGCCCGCACGTTGGCGAAGTCGTGGACCTCGAAGATCTCATTGAGGACAGCCGGGTTGGTCGTGTTGAACAACCGGGCGCGATGGTTGTCGCCGTCGACTTCGAGCCAGTCGACCAGGGCCGCGTCCTTGGCCGACGAGTCGTAGAGCATCGCCGTGTCGTTGACGCCGTCGCCGGTGGCCACAACTCCGTGGAAGTACCTCACGTTGATCGAGTAGGCGCCGTCGCCGGTCATCCGGCCGATGCCGGACGAGAGGCTGCCGGTGAACGTATCGGCCCCGTCGGCGTAGTCGAAGATCCTCGCGATGTCGTTCTTGGCCGCTTCGGTGGTATCCCGGGACATACCCACCACCGAGTGGAAGCCCTCGGCCAGGGCGAGGTACGAGAAATCGGAGAAGGCGGCCAGGGCCGAGGAGGGATCCGCCGTATCGACGCGGATATCCGAGCCGTCGTAGTCGCCGTCGGACATGACCGCCCGGGTCACGGGGTTCGTGCTGCCGCCCGGCCGCCAGTAGGCGCCGGCGACGAAGGTATCGGGCTTGTCCGCGGCATCTTCGCGTCCGTAGAGCTGGGCAATGTCGTTTTCGCCTCCGTTGGAGTGCCCGACGACTTGCTCGAAGGTATTGGCGCGGTAGTAGTAGGTGTGGCCGTCGAGCGTGGTGCCCTGCAGGTAGGCGTAGTCGGGATAGGCCCAGAACCGGTCGGTGCCCGCGGAGCCGTGGAGATCGGCCGTGTCGAAGCCGCCGGCGGTGGCCGCCGCAATGACCTGGGCGAAGTTGTTTACCGTGTTGGCGAACCCGGTTCCCGTCATGCTCGACGAGGTCGGGTTGGCGACGAAGGTGTCCGCACCTGCCGAGTCGAAGAGCTTGGCGATGTCGTTGCCGCCCTTCGCCGAGACGGCAGTGACGGAGCCGAAGCCGGTGGCCCGGTCCAGGAAGCCCCCGCCGGTGAAGGTGCCGCTGGCCGGCTTGCCGACGAAGATGTCGACGCCGGTGGACAAATCCATCATGGTGGCCGTATCGGTGCCGCCCGCCGTTGCGGTCGCGTAGACCTTGCGGAAGGCGTTGGCCTTCGACGTGTACGAGAGCCCACCAACCGTGCTCACCAGGGTGGCGGCGGACGAGTCGGACGTGAAGGTGTCGTCGCCGGTGGAGCCGAAGAGCCGGGCGATATCGTCGCTCCGGTTGGACGACGCTTCGACATCGCCGAAGCCTTGGGCGATGTTCGCGAACCAGGTGGCCCCCGGCACGCCCTCCGGCGAGAACGCCGCGCTCCCGGGGCGGCCCCAGAACACGGCGCTGGTGCCCGTCGCGGAATCATATCCCTCGAACTCCGCCCGGTCGACCACGCCGCTGACGGCCGTGGCACGCGCCTGGACCGTCGGGAACCCGAGGGCCTGCACCGAGTAGATTTCGTTGTTGACGTCCGAGAGCATGGTGTTGCGAGGTTTGGCGACCAAGAGGTCGGCGCCGCTGGAATCCTGGAGGAAGGCGTAATCGCCCCGGTCGTTGGAATCCGTGTCGGCCGGATCGTCGCTGTCCGGAAGCGCCCCGCTGGCATGCGCGGTCACGGTGCGGAAGCCCTCGACCCGCTCGTAGTAGTCGGTTGTCACTCCGCGGACGTATTCTTTCAACTCGACAACCGTCGGGGAGGCCGTCAAGGTGTCGCTCCCGGCGGTGTCGTGGAGGATCGCCGTATCGTGGTCGCCATTGCTGATGGCGAGTTGGATGTCGACGTCGCTGGTGGTGAGCAGCGCCCCGTTGGCGTCGTAGTAGTCGCCGTGGCTCTGCCACAGCTCGACCATGACGGGGACACCGCCTTCCGGACCGATGAACACGACCCTGTCGTTGCCGCCGTTGCCGTCGAAGGTGTAGTTGCGGCCGAACGGGAACGTGGTGGTGCCGCCGGCGTTCTCGAGGGTGATGGTGCCGTCCACCATGTTGTAGGTGAACGTATCGTCGCCCGTGCTGCCCGTGACGATCCAGGTGTCGTCGTTGACGATGACGATCTTTGCGCCGTCGGCGGGCTGGTCGACGGTGGCCAGGGTGGCGCCGGTGATCTTGACGAAGAAGTTCTCGTCGTCCTCGCCCCTGTCGTCTCCGATGATCGTCGTCGTGACGTTCTTTGTGATCTTGAACGGGGTGGGGGTGGCACGGACCACTCGATAGCTCGAGCTGCTCCCCTGCTGCTCGCGCCAGACGACGACGGGCGTGTCGCCGGCCGAAACCAGCGGCTTCGTGTGGTAGTTGGCGTTGGAGAAGTCGAACGAGATGTTGTGGGCCATTTGCCCGGCGCCGGCCTCGTAGTAGACCACTTGCCAGTTGGCCCCGTCGTACATGGTCCAGACGATCGAGTCGCCCTCGATGCTGGGACTCTCGTTGAGCGACCAGGGCCCCGTGGAGATCGCCTTCGCCCGCGTGACGTTCCCCGAACTGATGTCGTAGTACATGATCGCCGAGGTGGAGGTCCCACTGGCGGGCTGGTAGATCTTCGTCCAGACGAGGTTGTTTCCGGAGATCTGCGGGGTGATGTTGCTGTAGTCGGCGTCGCTGGTGACGGCCGTCGTCGTGGCGCTATTGAGATTGTAGAGGTAGAGCTGCCACTTGCCGTTGATGTTGGCCTGCCAGACCACGTTTCCGCCCGAGACCTGCGGGGAGCTGTCCTCGCGGCCGTCATTGGTCAGCCGCCTGCGGCCCACGGTCCCGTAGCTGGGGTCGGTGACGTAGACGAAGACCTCGGAGGCCGACGTGGCCTTCCCGGTCCATACGATGGTGCTGCCGTCGATCTGCGGGATGGTGTTGTCGAACAGGTCGTTGGAGATCTTCGTGACCGCCTTCGTCGCAAGATCGTAGGTGTAGATCGCGCGACGCCCGGTCGACGTCTGCTCGGCCCAGGTCACGTAGGTCCCTGAGACCTGCGGACTTCTCTGATCGTAGGTGCTGACCCTCCCGGCCAGGGTGTTGATGGAACTGACTTTGTCGGTGGCGGAATCGTACAGGAAGACCGTGTAGACGCCCGATCCGACCACCTTGCCGGCCCAGGTTACGTAGAACTGAGACTGGCCGGCGCCGTCGGTGTAGGAGTAGACGGCGATATCGGCGTTCGCCGTCGTCTGGGTTTCCCCGGCCCTCGAACTGATCTGGAAGGTGTCGTCGGTCTGCGTCTCCGGATACCAGATGTTGACGAACACCTGCGTGTTCGTGGTGTCGACGTACCGGTACCAGGCGGTCACGTTGCCCGACAGGGCGTACGTGTAGCTGCTGCCCGCGACCGCCGCGCCGAGATCGTCGTAGGTCCACTGGTTCTCCGGCGTCAATTCGGCGCCGATCGTGACCGTACCGCCGGTGCCCTCGTAATCGTTGTCGGCCCGGGTGGCGGTGCCGTCGTTCACCTCGTAGGTGAAGGTCACATCCGCGCCGAAGGAGCCGGTCATGGTCACGTCCACGACGACCGGGGTCCGCTCGCCGGTGTCGCCTTCGCCGACGTTCCGGGTGGCCGGGGAGACCGTCAACTGGGCCAGTTTGTGATTGCCGAAGACCGCGTCGGCCAGGACCGGGCCTTCCTCCGGGTTGCCCGGCTGGTGCGGCTGGCTCAGGAAGACCGAATAGTAGCCGTCGATCGGTGCCGTCTGCTCGTACCCGAGGGGCACCATCTCGCGGATGGTGTACCGGCCGGGCCAGTTGTCCGCGAATTCGTAGTACCCGAGTTCGTTGACATCGGTGGTCGGATCGTCTTTCTGGGTGGTGGTGATCGGCTCGCCGGTGTCCCACTGCCCGTTCTCGTTCATGTCGAGGTACACCTGGACGCCCGCAAGACCGGTCTCCGTGCGTCCCGGCAGGCCGGTGGTCGGATCGAACCGCCAGGTCAACTGCCCCTGGGGCTGCGAGACGAGCAGGTCGAGGTCCGCCTGGCTGTCGGGCCGCATGACGTTCAAGTACGCGTCGGCCACGCCCGAGTAGAAGCCGATCTGGGCGCCATTGCCGCCGAGGCCGCCGGTGCCGCCGTCGTAGCTGCCCGTGGTCCAGTTCATCGCGGAGTAGGAGAAGACGACGATATCGCCCGTCGGATTATCCTCGATGTAGAGGCTGAACGTGTCGGTCTTGTCCTTGGCGCCGCCGGTGCCGCCGTTGTAGTACCCGACGTTGTTCCAGTCGACCTCGAGGTAACGGTGGCCGTCGGGCGTGGTGCCGAGCTGGTACTTGACGTTGCCGGCGTTGAGCTGGGTGTTCACGTCGGCCCAGAACGGGGCCACGATGGCGAGCGACGGGTCGTTCAGCGCGCTGAAGCCGACGGGCATCTTGTAGCCGACGGAACTGCCGAAGCTGACGTACCCGTTGTTGCTGATCGACACGCTCTGGTAGCCGACCCCGTAGAACTCGAAGATGAATCCCAGGGAGAGGAACGAGGTCGAGTTGTCGTCGTTCGCCGCGGCGAAGGCCGCGGTGTCCGCCCCCACAAGGTCCACGTCGGACACGCCGGAACCGGGATTGGCGGGGCCGGGCTGGCCGGTGACCGAGTCGAACCGCCAGGAGTACGTCCGCTCCATCGCGGCGAGTTCGGCGGCACTGGCGGGCCGGGCGACGGTCCGGAAGCCGGCGCCGTCCCCGGCGTCGAAGCCCACCAGGGCGCCCGTATCGCCAAAACCACCGACGCCGTCCGGCATGCCGGTCTTGCCCGAATCGCCCGTCGTCCACTGCATGTCGTGGTAGACGAAGCTCACGATGTCGCCGGCGGGATCGTCTTCAATGTAGAGGCTGAAGTTGTTCACGAGATCGGTGTGGCCGTCGTAGTAGCCCACGTCGATCCAATCGACCTGCACGAACGGCTGGTTGCGCACGCTGTTCCCGGTCGTGACGCGGACCTCGCCGGTACCGGTCATGTCGACGTCGCCCCAGAAGGCGGCCAGCATGGGCAGGTCCTGGGTGAATCCGATCGGGGCGTTGTCCCGCTGCGCCAGCCCGAAGGTCACGTTCCCGTTGGCGTTCGCGTACATCTGGGTGTAGCTCTGCCCGTAGAACTCGAAGGAGAAGGGCAGGGCCACGGCGTAGGACCCCTCGTCGGCGCCGGAGATCGCCAGCACGGAGCCGGAAGTGGCCAGTTGGATCGGCGGGATCGCGCCGGTGGGGCTGCTGTTCCACATCCCGTCGGCATTGTTGTCGTCGAACTTGTACCCGCTGATCCTCGCGCTGGGCCGGACCAGCGTCACGGCGTAGTCTTCCACCTCGCCGCGCGTGAGGAGCAACTGGTTGTCGGCGGCGCCGCCGCCGTCGGGCCCCACGTCGGCCCGGTCGGTGTACCGGACCCGCATGAAGCTGTAGTGCGCCTCGACCCCCGACGGCGTCAGGAAATCGATCGAGTTCACCGTTCCGTCGGTGGCGAGCGTGAGAGGCGTGTAGACCCCGGCGATCGGGTCCCAGATGCTGTTGTTGAGAACAAGCTGCTCGCCGGCGCCGGTGAAGTTCCCGTCGAAGTCGTAGTCGATCCAAATGTTCAGGTAGCCGTCCCCGTTGACGATCACCTCCAGCGTGTTGGTGCTCTCCGCGACGGGCCGGTCCGGTTGATAGATCCGCAGGAGGCCATCGTGGCTGACGATCCGGACGCCGTCTTCGTCGTCGATGTCGGTCGTGTCGTCGCCGTCGGCGTAGCCGTTGGTGTTGCCGTCGGTCTCGAAATCCACTCCTCCGCCGAGGTACGGCGAGGTCGCGTCAACGAGGCTCCGCGCTCCGCGGCCGGTGTACGAATCGGTGTACGAGCCGGTCGAGTAGTCGCGGGTCGGGTAGGTGCTGACCGGGCGATCGGGAAGCGGCGTGACGCCGTCCGGGGCGTCGCCGAAGTCCACCGTCGGCGCCGCGATGGTGACCAGATAGTCCTCCACCTCGCCGCGGATCGGCTGGCGGCCGCCGTCGAGCGTCGACGCCGTGCCCGCATAGCCGTCGAGAATGGTGTCGGGAATCGCGGCCTCGGTCAGGCGGAAGCGAAGGAACGTGTCCTTGCCGGTCAGGTACCACGGCACCGTGATCGTCAGTTCGATCGCGTCCTGCGAGGTCGTGCCCAAGTACTCGTTGACCAGCACGTGTTCCGAGGCTTCCCACGCGGTCCCGGCATGGAGCGTATCGCCCCAGGAGCCGTTCCCGTCGAAGTCGAGCCAGGCGTTCAGGTAGCCGGTCGTGCCGCCGGTGTTGACCACCTTCACGGTGATCGTGTTGGCGATTCCGGAGTGGAGGATGGGCAGGCCCGTGCCGCTGTCGTAGACCTCGAAGGTAATGCCGTCCTCGTCGCCCGGGGCCGGCACGGGCACGCCGCTGGTCGTGCCGCCGGCGTTTTCGTCGTCGCCGGTCGCGGTGTCGTTGGGCAGCGCCTCGTCCTCGAAGTCGACGTACTCGCCGAGGTGGAAGCCGGGGTCGTAGAGGGCCACGGCCCCGTTGTTGGTCGAAAGCGTCGGGTAGTTCCCCCGCGGCGGGGCGTAGGGGAACGTGATTTGGGTCGCCGAGCCGCCTGCGGGCATCGCGTAGATCTGGTAGCTGCCGCTCTCGTTCGACGCGAAGAGGTAGCCGGTCGTGCCCACAAACTCGCCCATGATCTCGTTGGCTTCGGAGACCGTTTGACGCTGCGAGCCGAACCAGGTGCCGAACCAGTCGGTCGTATAGAGCTCGAAGTTCCCGTTGTTGTGATCCGAGCTGAACAGGATCGTATTGCCGTCGTCGCTGAAGCGAGGCCAAACCTCGTCGCTGACGATGGAGTCGTTCCAGTCGGCGGTGATATTGCGCAGCCAGTTGCTGCCGCCGCCGGCGAAGTTGAACGTATCGAGCCAGATGTCCTTGCCCGTCCCCTTCCCGTCGTCTGCGACGTACAAGAGCTGGTTCTTGACGGCGCTGTAGGAGGGCATGCGCTCATCGTAGCCCGGCGTGTTGGTGAGCTGCGTCGGGACGGCGGGCGTCCGGCTGTCGTAAATGTAGATGTCGTAGGTCGAGAACCCACCCCGGTCCGAGGCGAAGACGATCCGGTTGGCGTCCATGAAATCGGGATCCACGTTGTTGTACAACGCGGTGCTGGTCAACTGGACCGGGTTGGTGCCGTCGGCGTTCATCGTGAACAGTTGGTAGCGGCTCGACGCGCCGCTGGGCACGTTGCCCGACCACACGATGCGCGTCCCGCCGCTGTTGAACCGCGGGGTTACGTCGTCGTAGGAGTTGAACGTCAACTGGGTCAGTCCGGTTCCATCGGTCCGAATGGTGAAGATCTCGTAGTCGCCCTCGGGGTTGTTGACCGCGTCGTAGAGGTTCGCCGAGAAGACCACCAGGTCCGCCGTCGCGTTGTAGTCGGGATTGAGTGCGCCGCCGATCAGGTTGCTTTCGTCGAAGGCGTCGCCGTAGTCGTACGCCGGCGGCAGAATGGATACGCGGTAGTCCTCCACCTCGCCGTGCGGCAGCCGGCCGCCGTCGGCGTCCCCGATGCCGGAGCCGGAGGTGGCGACCGCGGGGTCGGCATCGAAGGGGCGGTCGCTCAAGCGGACCCGCAAGTACGAATCGCCCGTGTCGCCGTCCCACCACGGGGTGATCGTGAACTCGACCGTCGTAAGGCCTGCGGACGACGTAACGACCGTTTCCGGCAAGACGGTCTCGCTGACGCCGTCGACCGTGTCGTTCCAGTCGCCGTCCATGTTCAGGTCGAGCCAGGCCATCAGGTAGGCGTCGTTGCCGGTCGTGTTGGTCACCTGCACTTGGATCGTGTTGGCCACGCCGTTGCGCACGGTGATGGTCCCCGACCCGAGATAGCTGAGGCTCTGGACGCCGTCTTCGTCGTCCGGGCCGGCCACCGGGTTATTGTCGTCGCCGTTGGCACCGTCCGTCGGCTGTCCGTTGGATTCCGCGTCCACGATGCGGCCCAGGGTGAGAGCGGCATCGGCCGTGTTCCGGGCCCCGCGACCGTCGTAGGGGTACGACGTGGTGTCGGCGGCCAGCCGATCGAGGGTCGGGTAAACGAGCTGCGGGTCACGGTAGGTGGAGGTGACCTGGGTCGGCGTCGCGCTCCCGAACACTTGCCTGTAGACCTGCGAAACGCCGGAAGTCTCCGCGGCGTAGAGCATGGTCGTCGCGTTGATCCAGGCCGAGGAGATCTCGTCGGCCGGACTGGTCGTCCTTCGGACCACGCTCGATCCGAGCGTGTTCATCGTGTACACCTCGTAGCTCGTGAGGCTGGTATTCGAGGTGAACATGACGAGACTGCCGTCGGGGCTGAAGCGCGGCCAGAGTTCGTTGGAAGCGCCCAGGCTCCCGGTCAAGTCGAGACGGAAACCGGGCGTGTCGAGCCGGGTGATCAGCACATTGAGGCCGCTGGTGCCCGGGATGATCTCGTAGTTGGCGACCCACACGACCTCGTTCTTCACCGGGTCGTACGACGGCATGATGTCGTCGCGGTCCCACAGGGCGCCGGTGTTGATCGCCGTGGGCACGGCGTTGGTCACGGAGCTGTCGATGATGTACAGGTCGTAGTCGCTGCTGCCGGTGGCCTTCAAGGTCATCGACGAGTACACGATCCGCTGGTTGTCCATGAAGTCGGGGTACTTGTCGTCGACGGCGTTGTTCGTAACCTGCCTGAGGCCGCTGCCGTCGATGCCCATGACGAACAACTCGTAATCGCCGTTGGCGTTCTGGCCCGTCAGGTTGCCGTTCGAGGAGAAGACGATCTTCGTGCCGTCGCGGCTGAATCGCGGGTGGATGCAGTCGGCGTCGGAGAAGGTCAACTGGACGCGCCCGGAGCCGTCGGGGCGGGAAACGAAGATCTCGCGGTTCTGCGTCGGGTTGTCCGTCGGATGGTAGAGGGTCGATGAGAAGACGACCAGGTTGGCCGAGCTGTTGTAGTCGGGCGTCTCGGCCTCGCCGGGGTACGGATAGTCGTCCGGCGCGTCGCCGTAGTCCACCCCGGTCTGCCGGATGGTCACCTTGTAGTCTTCGATTTCGCCGAGCTTCGGCTCATCGCCGGCGGCCGGACCGGTCGCCACGTTGTCGCGAGCGTTGTCCTCGGTGAGCCGGAACCGCATGAAGGTGTCGCGGGCCTGCGGTCCGCCGTAATTCCACGGCACGGTGATCGTGAATCGCCCGGTGTAGGTGTCGCCGACCCGGGTCCAAGCGGCGCTGCCGCCCACCAACTCGTCGGCAAGGATCTTCTCGCCCAGCGCGGGATCCTCGTCGAACATTCCATTGCCGTTGAAGTCGACCCAGGCGTTGAGGTAGGCATCGACGCCGGTGGCGTTGCGCACGATGACTTCGATCACGTTGTCGTCGGCGCCCGCCTCCAGGGCCCCGCCGTAGCTGGTGATCGTCACGCCGTCCTCATCGTCGTAGGGGGCGGTGGCGGGGCCGGTCGCCGTGTCGCCGAGCGTTACGTCGTCGCCGGTGGCGTCGGCGTTCGGGTTCCCGTCCAGCTCGTAGTCGGAGCGGGCGCCGAGGCAGAAGTCGGGGCTATAGAGCGCCGAAGGCCCGTTGCTGGCTGCGACCGTCGGATAGGTCCAGATCGGATTCGCAGCGGGCAGGGTGAGTTGCACGGGCGTCTGGCTGGCCGTCGGCTGCGAGTAGATCTGGTTGTAGCCGATCGCGTCCGAGGCGTAGAGGATCGTTCCGAAGTCGATCCAGGCGGGCGTGGTTTCGTCGTCTGTCGTGGTGAACGTCAACTGGGTCACGGCGGTGTTCGTCCCGAGACCGCGCGTGAAGACCTCGAAATTGCCGCCCACGTGGTTCGACACGAACAGCAGTTGGCTCCCGTCGGCGCTGTAGCGCGGCCAGAACTGGTCCGTGGCGCCCAGGCCCGAGGTGTACGTGAGATAGAAGCCGGGCATGTCGAGCCGGGTGTAGCCGATTTCCCAGCCCTGCGAGCCCGAAATGACGCTGTCGGTGTGGACGAACGCGACGAGGTTGTTGATCGGATCGTAGGACGGCATCCGGTCGTCGCCGTTGAACAGATCGCTCGTGTTGATCGCCGTCGGGGTCGGATTGGTGACCGCGGTGTCGACGATCCACAGGTCGAAGTCCTGGGTGCCGCTCAGCTTCTGCGAAGCGTACACCACGCGGTGGTCGTCCATGAACTCCGGATCGACGTCGGGAACCGCGTTGCGCGTGACCTGCTTCAATCCCGAGCCGTCGATGTTCATCACGAAGAGCTCGAAATCGCCGTCGGCGTTCTGGCCGGTGAAGTTGCCGTTGGAGGAGAAGACAATCTTCTTGCCGTCGCGGCTGAAGCGAGGCGTTTGGCTGTCGGCGGTCCCGAAGGTCAACTGGCGCTTGCCCGTGCCGTCCGGGTTGGCCACGAAGATCTGCCAGTTCTGCCCCGGGTTGCCTGCCGGATCGTAGTTGTTGGTCGCGTAGACAATCAGGCCGTTGGTGGCGTTGTAGTCGGGGTTGAGCGACTCGCCCGGGAAACCCTGGTAGTCCGGGGCATCGCCCCAGTCCAACGGCGGGGCCATGATCGTGACCCGGTAATCCTCGACTTCGCCGACAGGCAGGGCATCGCCGGGACCGCCGCCATCGGCGCCCACCCCCTGGATGTCGCTGAAGCGGAATCGCATGAAGGTATCGCCGACCGCGGTGTCCCAGGCGGGCTTCACGGTAAGGGTATACCGGTAGCCGGTGGCCGTTGCTTCCACGCGGTAGTCCGCGCCCGTGCCGACGGTGCTCGCGAGATCGGCGAAGAGTTGCTCGCCAGCGTCGCTCCAGTCGCTGTCCGGGGTGGCGGAGTTGGCGTTGTAGTTGATCCACGCGCTCAGGTAGCCGGTCCGGCCCGCCGGGACGGTCACCTCGACGACAATCGTGTTGTCGACCCCGGCCCGCAGGATCGCGGTCCCGGTGGTGCTGCCGTAGTCCCAGGTGCTGCCGTAGTTGGGGGCGAACTTCACGCCGTCTTCGTCGTTCGGTCCGGCGAGCGGGACAAGGTCGTCGCCGGTGGCGGCGGCGTCGGGCTGACCGTCGGTCTCGGCGTCGACCCTGGCGCCCAGGCAGAAGGTCGCATCGACGACGCTTCGGGCCCCGCGATTGTTGGTCGTTCCGGCGTCGGCCGGATCGTGGATGTCGAGAGTCGGGTACTGCGGGGTGGCGGCATCGTCCGGGGCATCGCCGAAATCGACCGCCGGCTGCCGGATGACGACTTGGTAGTCCTCCACCTCGCCCTTGGGGAAGTCCGTGCCCGCCACCGCGTCCGGGGCATCGGCGAGCCAGGCCCGCAAGAAGGCCGCGTCGGCCGGCGGCGTGCCCACGTTGTCGAACGGAATGTACCACGGCACCACGAACTCGATCGGCTGCGTGAGGTCGGTGATCTCCTCGCCGGTGGTGTAGTTCCAGTTCTTCCAGGTCCCATTGTCGTTGTACGGACCGACGATCTTCTCCTGGTACGGCGAATCGGAATTGCCGAAGGAGCCGTCGCGGTCGTAGTCGATCCACACCGTGACCCACGGGGTCGTCGGCGTGCGTGCCGAACCGTCCAACGCGTTGGTGGTGGGGTTGTGGATGTCCAGCGTGAGGGTATTCGTCACGCCGCCCGCCAGGAGCGTCACGGTCGGGTCGGAGAGGTACGCGTTGCTCAGCGTGACTCCGTTGTCGTCGGTCTGCGGAGAGACCAGCGTCACGACCAGGCCGTCGATCGCGACGATCGGACCGAGGGAGCTGCCAAGCCGCAGCGTGAGCTGGTTATCGGACACGTTGACGCGGAACGTCTGCGTCTGCGTCGAGCCGGCGCCGACCGTGATGGTCGAGGTGACCTGCCCGGCCTCGAAGTCGAGAAGCGTGTCCACGTCCGAGCCCGAAAGCACGTCCCCCACCGTCACCGTGACGTCGTACGTGCCGTTGACCACGTCGACGAGGAACGTATCGACGACGGTCCTGTTGAAGTCCCGCGTCATGTCGGTGCGCCCGGGGGCGACGCCCCGGTCGACGCTGGTGCGGCCGGCGTTGGCCGCCTGCCAGCCGTACCCCACCAGCCCGCTGTACAGCGAGACGTTGGTGACGCCCACGTAGCCCGACAGCACGGGCGAAGCGGCCGTGCCGAAGTCGAAGCTCTTCACCTTGTTCGGGTCGTTGGCCGCGGCCGACTCCTGCCACCGGTAGGTGCCGCCGACGGTATTGTCGTCGCCCAGGGCGTCGGAGGAGCTTAGCGGGGCCGACTCGAAATCGACGTAACTGCCGAGATAGAAGTTCGGGTCGTAGACGCTGCCGGCGCCGGCTCCCTCGGCCGAGACCGTGTCGTAGCTGGCCGGCGCGTCGCCGTAGTCGATCGGAGAAGCCTCGATGGCGACGCGGTAATCCTCGACTTCGCCCTTGGGCGGGACGCCCGTGTCGGGACCGGTCGGCGTCGCCCCGGCGGCGTCCGTGGTGAACCGCGTGCGGAGGAACGTGATCGGACGGGACTGGACGCCCTCGGGCACGGTGAAGGTGAAGACCTGCGAGCCGCTGGCCGTGACCTGGACGGGACTGGCGAACAGTTGCTCGCCGGAGGCGTAGTCGCCGAAGGTCCCGTCGAAGTTGTAATCGATCCACGCGTTGAAGTACCCCGTCACGCCCAGCGTATTGACGAAGGTCACCTGCATCTGGTTCTCCACGCCCGCGCGGAGGATGATGCTGTCCGGCGTGCTGCCGTAGGTGGTGAAGAGCACGCCGTCGTCGGCGAGGTCGCTGGAGCCCGGGTTGGACGCGCTGACGTTGGCGTCCCTCTCGTAATCGACGTCGGGGCCGAGATGGAAGCGGTAGTCGTAGCTGTTGCGCGGGCCGTTGTTGTCCTTCAAGGTCGGATAGGTCACGTCGTACGACGCGCCGCCGAAACTGAAGGGCACGGCCGCCCCGTCCGGGGCGTCGCCGTAATCGTAGGGATCCGCAAGGACCGTGAGGGCGTAGTCCTCGACTTCGCCGAAGGGGGCGTCGCCGGCGCGGGGGCCGGTGGTGAGCACGCCGTCGGGGCCGAGGCCGGTCTCGCCGGGCCCGCTCAGCCGGAACCGGGCGAACGTCGCTCCCTCCTGGGCCCCGGCGGGCACGTGGATCGTGAGCTGCGTCGTCGTCAGCCCGTGGATGATCGTCGCCGGGATCAGCGGGTTGCCGGCCAACGTCAGGTTGTGATTGTCGCGGATCACCTGCTCGCCGTCGTCGAGGAAGTCGCCGTCGCCGTTCCAGTCGATCCAAGCATTCAGGGTCGCGTGGTTCCCGTCGCTGTCGGCGGTGGTGAACTGGGAGTTGATCGTCACCTCGATCGTGGCATCGATGCCGGGCTGGAAGGCCGTGAAGAACTTCACGCCGTCCTCGTCGTCGACCGCGCCGGCGGCAACGGCGTCGTCACCCTTGGCGTCCGCCGAAGGCTGCCCATCCATCTCCGAATCGACCACGGAGCCGAGGGCCAAAAGCGGATTGGCGACGATCGCGCCGTCCGGCATCGCCGCGACGACCAGGCCATCGATCGCCACGCCGGTGACTCCGCTCGTGTCGAGCAGACGCAGGGTCAACTGCCCGTCGGTCACGCTGACCTGGTAGGTGCGCGTGACGGTCTCGTTGTCGGGCGGCGTGATCGAGTCGAACAGGATCCCCTCGAGGAAGATGTCCGCCGTATCCTGCAAGGTTGCCGCCAGGTTGCCGACGGTGAGCGTGACGCTGTAGGTGCCGTCGGGCACGTCGACCAGGAAGGTGCGGTCGGTCGTGGAGTTGAAATCGCCGGTCACCTCGTTACCCGACGCGTTGGTGCCGCCGGTGATCGGGTTGCCGGTGCTTCGCCAGCCGTAGGTGCCCACCCCGCCGTACACGGTGGAGCTGGTGACGCGGGCGTAGCCCGTGGCCAACGGCGAGGGCGTGGGGTCGCCGACGCCGAAGTCGAACATCCACGTGGGCGCCGCGACCACGGCGTGGCGGGGTCCGGTCCAGGTGCCGGCGGGATTGAAGCTGGTGTGGTAATTCGCGTCGGGCGCGTCGCCGAAGTCCTCGGCGTACTTGGTGAGCCGGATGTAGTAATCTTCCACCTCGCCGTCGTCGGCACGGTCGGTGGGCAGCGCGATCGCCTCGGTCGAGAAGCGGAAGCGGACGAAGGTGCCCCCTTCCTCCAGGCCGTTGGGGACCTGGAACTTGGGCGAAGCCGCGTCGTTCGGGTCGTTGAACACGGTGTCGCCGACGTTCAGCGCCTGATCGACGATCCAGTGCTCATTGGCGCCGTTGAAATCGCCGTTGCGGTCCCAGTCGACCCAGACGTTGAGCAGCCCGGCGTAGTCCCCCGCCGCAGCGCTCGGCATCGTGGCCGTGACCGTGAACGTCGGACTGCCGCCGATGAGGAAGTTCGAGGAGAACGTCACACCGTCGTCGCTCGGATCGCCTTGGGCGAGCGGGTCCTGCAACGCGTCGGTCTCTCCGTTCACCGTATCGCCCAGCCAGAGCACGCCGGTCGTGACGTGCGCGGCGCCGTTGTCCTTCTTGAGGGTCGGGTAGGTCCACGGCGGCGAAACCCCCGGCGGTGTGATCGGAGAATCCGGCGCGTCGCCGTAGTCCAGCCCGTAGATCAGGATGTTGAACAGGGTCTGGCCGCTCACGCGGTTGTGCATGAGCGGATTGGCGGCGAGGTCCATGACGCGGCTCTTCCCGGTGGCCGGGTCGAGGACGAACTCGATCCGATACTGCGTGTTCGCGTCCCACACCCCCTTGGCCGGCGAGAGCGTGATCGCGTCGTTCGTGGCGTTGTAGGAGTAGTAGAAGTCGCCCTGGGTGGTGCCCGTCGCCAACGTGAGGAGCGTCGCCAGCCCGGTGAGCGGATCGATCTTCGACACGGTGAGGACGTCGTTCGGATCCACTCCGGCGGCCGGATCCAGCGTGCGATCGTCGATCCCCACTCCCTGGTCGTAAAGCTGGATCACAAACTGGGTGAGGTTCTGGCCGATGACCGTCACGTCGTCCGCCGTCGGGTCCTGGTCTCCCTTGTTGCGGTCGATGTTCAACGCGTCGGTGACGTCGGCCGGGTCGGCCAAGGCCGACGTCGGACGCACGAAGTCCACCCGGTCGATCGCCCCGCGGTCGTTGTACGCGCTCCGCCCGGAGCCGGCGTTGTCGGTCCACGGGTCGTCGACGCGCTTCTGGCCGAAGAGATCGTATTCGGGCGAGTAGATCGCCGAATCGGGGATCCCCAGCGGCGAGCGGACCGCCGACATGGCCGAGCGTTCCCCGACCTGGGCCTGCGCGCTGTCGATCGCCTTGCTCCCCTCCAGGAGGTAGAAGTTCCCGTTGGCGGGATCGACGAACAACGGATCGGACGCCCCGAGCGAGATCGCGTCGTACTGCGGCGTGATGAGGCCCGGCGCCGACAGATTCGTCGTGTTCCCCTTGTAGAGCGAGCCCGAAATGTAGGTCGTATTGCAGATCGCCGAGTTCTCCACCTGAATGCCGGTGGTGAAATGGGACACGATGTTGTCCAGGAGCGTTGGGCTGGCGTTCTGCTCGACGCGGATACCGGTGCCGGCCGCCGCGCCGGACTGCGGGCCGTAAAGGGTGTTGTTCACGATGCGGGCGAACGGGACGGCGCCCAGAGGCGCGTTGTTCGCGTTCGTGTCGCCGCTGACGAGAATCGCGCCGCCGCTAGCGTTCTGCGTGTACGCGACGACGTTGTTGCTCACGGTGACTCCGGGCACGAGGCGGAGGTCGTTGGGCACGCGGAGCGGCAACGTCGAGCCGGGATGCGGCCAGTTGGCCGCGTCGTTGTCGGCCTGCGACTCGACGCGGGCATCCTGGGAATCGACCACGATGCCCCAGGTCAGCGAATGGGTCACCTGGTTGCCGTCGATGATGATCTGTCCCTGGTCGCGCAGGGTGTTCGAGTCGCCCTCGGTCATCGGGATCCAGGTCGTGGACTTCTGCTTCTGGGTATTGGCCACGCCCCGGTCCGCGCTGAAGACGGCCCCGCCCTGGGAAACGTCGGGCTTCGTCAGCCAGCCGAAGTCCTGGCCGGCGGTGGCGGTATAGAGCGTGTTCTCCGTGACTCGGGTGTAGCCGGTGGCCACCGCGGAGGTGGCGGTCCCGAAGTCATAGGCGGTCGAGGGGGAGCCGCTCACCACCAGCGACTGGATCGAGACGTAGGGATCGCTCCCGCCCATGTCGAGCAGGCGCACCTCCAGGCGGCCGCCGGAGACGGAGACCGTGTAGGTCTTGGTGAGCACCTGGCCGGCGGCGGTCGAGAACCAGTCCACCTGCTGGCCCGCTTCGCCTTGCTCGAAGTAGATTCCCATCTGGTCGCGAGCCTGGCTTCCGGAGTCGCCCACGGTGATGGTCACGTCGTAGGTCCCGTTGGCCAGTTCGACGGCGAAGGTGCCGTCGTCGGTGGCGTTGAAATCGCGCGTGAGGTCGTCGCGGCCGCTACTGACGTTGCGTTCGATGCTGGTCACGGGACTCCCCACCCCGTCCTCCCAGCCGTGGCCCAGCGCCGCGTTGTAGATCGTGGTATCGGCGACCCCGGTATAACCCGCCGCCACCGACGAGGTGTCGCGGCCGAAATCGAACCGGATCGCCGGCTGCGCCGCCGACTCGGCCGAGGTGATCACCAGCGATTCGATCGCCACGTTCGGATCGAGGCCACCGAGGTCCGCCAGGCGCAACGTCAACTGGCCGTCGGTCACGACCACGGGGTAGGTCTTCGTGGCCAGCGTCCCGGCGGCCGTGTTGACCACGTCGACCTGCGTCCCTTCGAGGGAGACCGCCATCAGGTCGCGGGCCTGCGCTCCCAGGTCCCCCAAGGTCAGCGTCACGTTGTAGGCGCCGTTGGGCAGATCGACCAGGAAGGTGTGGTCCGCCGTCGCGTTGAAGTCGCTCGTCAGGGCGGTCGTGTTGCCGGTCACATCCTCGTCGGTCGTGATCTGCGTGGTCGACGACGTCTGGGACACCCGAACCTGGCGCACGATGTTGCCCGCGTCGACCTTGTACAGGTAGACGTAGGTGTAGGTCTCTTTATAGATGTCGTAGTCGCCGTCGCGGTCCGAGGCGAAGTAGTAGTTCGTGTCGATCGTGACCCGGTAGTCCTGCCAATTGGGGTTGTCGGGGTCCTGGAACGGACCCGTGACCACCGGTTGGCTCACGACCACGACGGGCTCCACGTCGCGGCCATCGTCGTTCGTCCGGCGCCCGTTGGGGATCAGGGTGGTGGTGCCGGTGAACGACTGCGAGAAGATCTCGTAGTTGTCGCCGTTCTGGCCATAGGTCGTGGCATTGTAAGGCGTGCCGGGATAGTAGTTCCACGTGGTCAGCGTCTTGGCATAGGTGAGCGAGGTGCCGCCGGCGTCGTAGGTGTAGTTCTCCGCCACGGGGTTGCCGTTGATGTCGACAAATCCCACGGAGAAGGGCGCGGCGGCGACGATCACGGAATCGACCGCCACGTAGCCGACCGATCCGCCGGCGTCGGTGATCTGCAAGGTCAACTGCCCGTCGGCCACGTAGACCTGGTAGGTCCGGAGGAGCGTCGTCCCGGCGCCGGGCTGGAACGTGGTGTCGACCAGCGTGCCCTCCAGGTAGATGTTCGCCGCGTCTTGCAGCCCGGTCGAGCCGATGTCGCCCAGCGTGACCGTGACGCTGTAGAAGCCGTTGGGCATGTCGGCGACGAAGGTGCCGTCGGCCGTCCGGACGAAATCGCGGACCAGCTTGCTGCTGGTGGAGCCGGTGCCGCGGTCCACCGACTGCATATCGCCCGGCAGGGTCTGCCAGCCGTAGCCCGAGGCGGTCGTGTAGGCCGTCGAGGCGGTGACCATCGTGTAGCCTTCAGCGATGGTCGAGAGGTCGTTCTTGCCGAAATCGTACAGGAGGTTCGTGGAGACCGACTGGTTGAACGACGGCGAGCGGTGGTCCGCCCGGTCGAACGTCCGCTGCGTCGGCGTACCGCCGGCCACTGGCAGCGTGAAGACCTGGTAGAAGCTTTCCGGGTTCTGGATGGCGTCGTAGCGGTTGGCCACGTAGACCACGAGCGAGCCGTCCGGGCTGTACTGCGGCGACCGTTCGTCGTACTCATTCGTGGTGAGCTGCGTGACCGTCCCCGCCTTCAGCTTCGGGGTCCCGGTGCGGTCGATGTCGGCCAGGAAGATCTCGTAGTCCCGGGTCGTGTTCTTGGTCGGGTCCCAGAGGTTCGACGAGTAGACGATCTTGTTGCTGTCCTTCCAATGGTAGGACGGCTCGCGGTGGTTGGCCGCGTCGAAGGTCAACTGGACCGGGGCGCTGAGGGTGAGCAGGGAGGGAACGCTGGTGTCCCAGGTCAAGGCCGCTTCCCAAAGCTGGTACTTCCCTTCGGGATTGTTGACCGGGTCGTAGGCGTTGGAGACCCACATCAGGTACTTGCCGTCGCGGCTGAAGACCGGGTCGCGGTTGTCGCCCCCGTGGAGGACGCCGGCGGGCAACTGCCCGCCGATCGCGTTGCCGGTCATGGTCAATCGCCCGAGCTGCGTGCTGGTGCCGTCGACGGTGAAGAGCTTGTCCTGCCCCTCGGTCCCGGTGGAGAGGTCGACCAGGTAGATGTCGTAGTTGCCGTCGCCGTCGGTGTCGCGGGCCACGGCCATGAGTTGGTGGGCCGCGTTGGTGTCCGGGTTGACCGCCGGCATGCGGTCTTCGCTCGACGACGTGTTGTAGAGGTTGGTGGCGCTGGAGGCGTCGGTCGGGTTCTCGTCGGTGGCCATGGGCTCGACCGAATCGCCGTAGGCGATGAACTCGATGCCCGAGACCCAGGTCGCCCCGAGGAGGGTGATCCGGTTGCTTCCCAGGCCGAGCACGTGGCCCTGCGTGGTGTCGGTGATGATCCCCAGGCCCTTGATCTTGCTGAGCGTCTGGTTGTTGAGGGCCTCGATGATCTTCTCCGCCATCTGCACGGAGTTCTCATGCCCGTTGAAGTAGATCGGGATGCCGATCGCGCCGTCGCCGGTGCGCGTGGGGTCGCGGAACTGGAAGGTCTGCTTGTTGACCCCGTCGCTGATCTGGAAGGTGTCGCCGTGGGTGATCTCGCCGGCGGCGGGGGCCACCAGGGTGAACGCCCCGTCGACGAAGCGGTCGTTGGTGTTGAACGTCCGCGTGAGCCCTTCCACCACGCCCGAGGAGGTGGTTGAGCCGAGGATCGCGGTCCGCTCCCGGTTCACCGAGGCATACGGGGCGTAGGAGGCGAACTCCTCCGCGCGTCGGATCTCGACCTGGTAGTAGCCGGTGTTGATCGCGGTTTGCGGGTCGCGGCCGGCGTTGTAGGTGGTGTCGTAGCGGGTCTGGGTGGGCTGGGCGACAAACGAGGCGTCGGCCGGGGCCATGTAGGAGGCGCTGGACTCGGCGCTGGAGACCATTTCGCCGCGCTCGGCGAAGCCGACGATGATGTCGTCGATGTAGATCCCCTCGTAGTAGTTCTGCGAGGCGCCCAGGTAATTCGTGAAACGCTGGTTGAGCGGTGAGACGCCGTTGTGCCAGAAGTCCTTATAGAGGGGATCGTCGCTATACAGGAGCGAGGAGTAGCCCAGCGGCGCAGGACCGCCGACCAGGGCGGCCGGATCGCCGCCCGGCGGGTTGGTCGAAGGCAGGGCCTCGATCTCCGGCAAGGTCGTCACCACCCGGTGCCCGATCATCCGGATCAGGCTGCCGTTGGCGGCCGTGCTCAGGGTGTTGCTGTAACCGGCCGTGGTCAGCCCTTCCCGCTTCGACGCGGCGTTCGCGAAGGGTTGGCTCAGGAGCGTTGTGCCGGGATTGAAAAAGGCGGCCGGGTAGTTCGTGGCGCTCTCCGCGGCCGTCCCCGTCAGACGGACGTAAAACCCGAGCGTCTTCACCTTGACCCATGACGAGCCGCTTTGGTAGGAGGGATCCTGCGTGTCGGGATCCGCATTGCTGGTGATCCGGCCGGTAGCAGTGGGCGTGAGTTGCAGACTCGGCCCGCCCACACCCGTGTACCAGTAGTCTGTCCCCGCGTCGTAGGTCGACTCGGTCACGTGGGCGAGTTCGATGGCCTTGGCGATCCTCGCGGCGAGCGTCTCGGCGTCCGGGCCAAGGAAGTTGTTCGTCGCGTCGGGCTCGATCCCGATGCGGACGTTGTCATGATTCCAGAGTCCGCTGGTCCGGGGACTGGAGTCGAACTCGAAGGTGATGGTCCGATACCGGTCGCCCACGGTAAACGTCTGGCCGTCGGTGTAGTTCCGCTGCAGCGACCCGTTCACGGGCTGTTGTGTCGGCAGGACCTGGATGAGATCGGTGCCGTAATGCTGCCCGTTCTGCGAAGGATTGGGAAGCGTGTTCACCAACGTGGGGTTGGTGTACTTCTGGTCCATGGCCAGCCAGATGGCCTGCGCGATCTCCTCCTCGGTCATGTCGCCGCGCACGCGGATGGGGACCACGGTCGAGACCGACCCGCCGGCCGTATTGGTCAGGGTGCCCGGGGCGTCGCCCTGGACGATCACCCTGGTGTTGCCGTCGGGTCCGGCGGTCTGGACCACGCTCACCGCCCGATTCAGGTAGATCCGGTCGGGATGGACCGAGTCGAGCACGGCCATGGTGTAGCCGGTGTTGCCGGAAACGAACTGGGAGTTGATGGCGTCGCGGACCTTGACGGCCACGTCGTACGCGCTGTCCGACGCGCTGATCGGGATGTAGGTGGTGTTGGCCGGAGGCGTGGGGAGGCTCCCGCTCTTCATGTTGTAGAACTGGAAGGTCCAGGTCTTCGCCGCATTGGGCGCCTGGCCGTCGTCGGTGATGCGGAACGACTCCAGGAGGGTCGGCCCCTCGTCGGTGATCATCTTCCCGGCGACGTTGGGCATGACCAGGCTCAGGCCCATGTCGAACTCGAAGCGGTCGATCACGCCGCTGGTGCCGCCGGTCTGGACGTCGAACCAGTTGCCGTCGCGGAGGTAGTCGCCGTCGACGGCCCGGAGGTAGTCGCCCCCCTGGCTCAGGTCGCCGATCTGCCAGTCGCTGTAGGTGTTGAAGTCGAATCGGATCTGGAGGTGTTCCTGGCCGGCGTAGTTGCTCAGGTCGATGCGGGCCTGGCGCCAGCCGGTGTTCTCATAGAGTTCCTGGCCGCCGTTCCAGCGGACCTCCTGGTTGGTGCCGGCCGTGGCGGTGGAATTCGGCCGGTTGCTGTCCATGTCGGTGGTGCTGCCGACCAGGTCCCAGTTGGCCCCGTCGCTGGAGACGTAGACGCGGAAGGCGTCGTAGTCCTGGCCGCCTTGCGTGCTGGCGTAGTAGTTGAAGTAGAGGACCGGCTTGTCGGCCGCCTGGTAGCCGCCGAGGCTGAACTCGGCCGTGGTCAGCGAGCCCTTGGCCCCGCTCGGCATGTCGTAGGAGCCGTGCGTGCCGCCGCTGGTGTAGGCGACCGGCGACGTCGGACCCGCGCTTCGGTCCTGCCAGATATAGGAACTGACGTCCTGGTAGTTTTGCGACCCGGGCTGGCTGGAGATCGTGTTGGTGTTCCTCGAGTCCTCGAGCCCGAAGTAGAAGCTCATGCCGCGAGAGTCGCCGTAGGCGCCACCCTGCGAGTATTCCTCGGAGGTGCGGCTGGAGTCCCAGAGCGTATTGACGCCGTGGCCCTCGTCGTACCAGCGCTGCTCGGTGACGTGCCAGAGGTTGTAGTCGATGTTGGAAAAGGCGATGCCCGTGGCGCCGGAGATCCCCGTGCTGACGCTGGTGGCCCCGTTCTGGAACACCCCTTGGAGCGTTCCGTGGATGTCCATCGCGTAGATTCTGCCGGAAGAGTCCGTCGCAAACATCATCTCCGAGTACTTGCCGTTCTCGACGTTCTGCGGCCCGGTCGTCAGGCCGGTAAGTCCCGTGCCCGCGTTGGTGGAGATGAGGCCGACGGGCTTCAGCCGCGGGCCCACGCCCACGTCGTTGACCTTCCGTCGTTGGATCGTCTTGGGCGTGATGTTGCTGTCCACGCCGTAGAAGCCCCAGTTCCAGCTCGTGCTGGACGCGGTGAAATCGTTCATCAGGCGATAGAGGATGTCGCCGTCGGCGTCCGCGCCCGTCACGTTGATCACCTCGAAGAGGTTGTAGCTCCCCGCCTTCACCTCGTCGCCGGTGCCGTCCTCTCCGCGGATGGTGAACTCGGCGTCGGGCGTGTAGGTCACGGGATCCTGAGTGATGGCGTAGAGACGTCCGTTGACGTACGTCATTCCGACGATCGGGGACCCGATGTACGTGTCGCCGTCGGTGTAATAGCCGTCGCCCGGGTCGCCGATGGCGGACTGGTCGCCCGGCATGTTGTCGTCCGCAAAGGTCAGCACGCCGAGCGGCACGATGTTGCTGTAGAGGCGAGGCCCGCCGGCCGAATAGGGGGCCCAGCGGAAGTTGTTGGGCGCGTCGACCGCCACCCCGCCCGAATTGAGCACGTAGAAGAGGTTCTGATAATAGGGCATCCGGTACGTGCCGCCCGGGTTCTGCGGCGTGCTGGCGGAGCTCCCCACCGCCACCTGGTAACGGCTCGTGTTGCCGACGTACACACTCGAGGTATACGGGTCCTGGGAAAACGCCTGGAACTGCATGCTCGCGTTCGGGATGTTCCTGGCGGCGTTCCGAGGATCGGCGGCGCCCATGTCGTACTCGCCGGGAAACACCCCGGTGTCGCTCACCCCCGACACGGTCGTCGGCGCTTCGTAGCCGGGCTCCGTTTGGCGCGCGTTGCCGGAGTTGTTCCAGTGCAGGCCGGAGGTCGTGTTGCCGCTCGGGCTGCCATAGCTCAAGGTGTACAGACGCCCGTCGTTCCGCACTCCGACGTCGCTGTACAGGCGGGTCCCCGCGTCGGAGAAATACTGCAAGTTGGTCAGATCGACCTGGGCCGCGCCGGTGAAGGGGTTCACCGTGTAGATATTGTCGGTATTGCTGCTGTTGCCACGCACGATGTAGGTGGTCACGTCGCCGAGGGTGAAGTCGTCGGCGTAGGCGTTGAGTTGGAGGACCTTCGACGAGTCGTAGCCCTGGTACGACTGGTTGTCGGAATTGTCGACCGGGAAGGCCGAGGTGACGGCGTCCTGGGCAATGCCCGAGTAGTTCGAGTAGCCGATGTGGTCGTCGATGATCCGCTGGATCGAGTTGACCGGCTCGCGGCGGAGCAGCCGGGCATCGGCGTCGGAGGTGTTCTCCAAGAGCACGCTGGGGATGCGGTACTTGGGGGCGACCACGACGGTGTAGGGCCCCTGGGTGGGCATGTCGGCGGTGTTGTAGTTCTCCGGAAGGTAGACCGGGCCGATCCAGGGATCCAAGGTGTCGGAGGAGCCTCGGCTGAGTTCCTCCTGGGCGCCGCCCTGCCCGCCGGCCGCCTGGTCGTCGAGAATGCTCGAATCGGTACCGATCAAGAGGAGCCGGCCCTGGGAGTCGAAGATGTAGAGCGAGGTGTCGGCCCGCGACAGGGTGCTGCCGGCCCAATCGACGTCGAAGGTGACCGGCCACCGCGTTCCGCCGTCGTTCACCTGACCGGTCGGGGTCAGCGACTGGATCCCCTGCAAGTCGATGGTGAACTGGTAGCAGTCGATGTCCGTTTCGCCGTTGATGTAGCCGCCGACCGTGAGGGCTGCGTTGTCGGAGGCCAGCACGTCGCCGATCGGCTGGCTCTGGGTCAGGACGTTGTTGTTCTGGTTGTTGCCGTGCGACGTCGCGCTCCGCTCCTCGATGTCGCTGGAATCGCCCGTCAACGGGGAACTGGTGGGCTGGCCGAGGACCTCGATGCCGACCGCGGCATAGCGGATGTCGCCGTGGCTGATCACCGTGCCCGGGGCTTCCTGGAGTTCCTGGAGGCGGATCTGGATCTGGTAGGAGCCGGTCGGGTTGGTCTTGGCCACCGAGCTGGTGCCCCGATCGAACCGCATGGTGGTCGGCGCGGCGAGGCCGGTTCGGGCCGAGAAGGTGGCGTCGCGGGTGAGCACGATCGACTGGTCGACCGTCTGGGCCGTAATCCCCAGTTTCCCGGAGGCCCCGGCGTTGGCGCCGTTGATCGCGTTGGTGATGGCCTTGGCGATGGTCTCGGCGGAATCGTTCGGGTTGAAGTCGATGCGGACCCGTCCGGCCGTGACCTGGTTGTAGCCGGGGTCGCCGGCCACGAGGGTCGAGTTGTTGAACTCGAAGAAGACGGTCCTCACGCCGTCGCCGAGAGTGAAGTAGTCGCCGTCCTTGACGGTAGTGCCCTGGGGCGCGGCAAGCCCCTTCAGCGCGGCGCGCACGCGGACATAGTAAGTGTCCTGGGAAAGGTTGAGATTGCCCGGCAGGACGACGCGGAATCCGGCGTCGCGAGGATTCGTACTGTAGTAGTCGGGAATCACCGACGAGCCGCGCTGCATGGTCCGGGCGATGCCGTGGTTGGGGATCGTCTCTCCGGGCTTGCCCTGCTCGGCGATCTTGTCGGTCGTGGTCGCGCCGCCGGCGTCGTCGGACCAGGCCACGATGTTGAACTGGCTGTCCAACAGCTCGACCACGGTATCCAAGGCGAACTGGGTGCGGTCGATGTCGATCCAGACCTCGGTGCCCGGCTTGCCGAGGAAGCTGTAGACGTCGACGTCGCCGGCATAGTCGTCGCGGATGTGGCCGTTGACCTGGAAGCCGAGGCGCAAGAGGTCGTCGCCGGAGCTGACGCTGGTGGCCAGGGTCCCCAGAAGCTGCCGGGTGTTCTTGGTGTCGTTCGTCTGGCTCGCCGAGGCGCTGGCGGGAGGCTCCAATTCGGAGACGATCGCCACGTTGCGGTCGTTGCTGTATTCCTCGATGCGGATCGCCTGCCAGTCGCCGGGTTGCGGGGTGGTGGCGCTGCCGTCGCCGTTGGTATCGGTCTGCGGCACCCTGGCGACGCCGGGAATGAAGCCCGCCCCCACCGTGTCGTCGGCCAGCGAGGTGAAGACGACCGGGTGCGTGCCCTGGCCCAACACTTGGAGCGTGCCGCCGATGCGGCCGCTCGTGTCGTTGGGGGTCCCGCGCACGACGAACCCGGCGGCAAACGAGATCCGCGCGGCGGCCTCGGGGAGAACGTCGCCCTTCCCGCCGCTGACCGTGACATTGGACCCGCTGACCGCGGTGACGGTCATGCTGTAGCGGGCCCCACCGGTCCAGGCCACGTCGACGGAGCGGCCCACGGCCAGCCCGTGGTCCGCCGCGTCAAACCTGAGCACGCCGGCCGTGTCGCCGGTCCTGGAGGCCAGGGTGGCGACCGGAATCTGCTGGAGCTTGATGACCAGGCTCTCTTCGCTGGTGCTCTGGAGCCGCAGGGCGTTTCCGCTGTACTGGTTGTCGACGATGATCTCGCTGGTGACCACGTGAACGATGTCGGTGTCGTCCCAGACGCTGTCCGTGGTGAGCGTGCCGCCGCGGACAACGATCCCGTTGATCGCGTTCTCGTTGTACTGGTTCAGCCGCACGAGCGGACCGGCGTTGTCGTCGAACTGATAGAACGGCGCCAGCGGCGTGCGCAACTGCTCGTTGCGGATTTCCTCGGATGGGATCTCGGAGGTGTTCGTGAGGAAGTAGGGGACGCTGCGACCCCAGTCGGGCGTGACCTCGGCCTTCATGGCGTTGAGATCCACGCTGGCCACCGCGCCGGTGTTGTTCAAGAAGGTGTTGTAGACCACGACCGGTTGAGCCCCGCGGATGAAGATCGTGGCGGCGTCGGTCGTTCCACGCCCGTTGCGGGTGTCGGTGCCCGTGCTGTGGGCGTCGTTGTCCTGGAAGAGGCTGTTGGTGATGCGGGCGGAGGCCTGGCGGATCTCGATCGGATTGAAGTAGACGGTGCGGCCTTCGATCGACCCGAAACCTCCGCCGTAGTACACCCGCGCCCAGTCCAGGCTCAGCGTCGACGTGGGCGAGACGTAGATGCCGGCCCAGTCGCCCTTGGCGGGGGCGGCGCCGATGCGGGCCGGAGCGAAGGCGTCGAACATCCCGTCGTTGTTGGTGTCGAACGTCCCGCCGGCCCCGTACCGATCGTCATAGAGCGACGTGAACACGACCGGCGAGTTCTTCGTCCCCTCGGCAATCAACTGCCCTCCCATCTCCGTCTCGATCATGCCGCTGCGGAGCTTCAACACGACCCCGGGATCGAGCATCAGGCGGCCGTGGGTCCGGGCCGTTTCCAGCCCCTGGAAGCCGTCGAGAATCACGGTCGGACCGGCAAGTGTCACGATCGCGGTCCCGGCGGCGTCGGGCGTCACGTTGAGCCGGAAGTTCTCGCGGGCGAAGCGGATCGCGTCCCGCACCTTGTCGGCGATCTGGGTGCGATTGAAACTGGCGCCGAACGGGATCAGCACGCGATGCCCGGAAGCGTCCAACTCCGGCGAGTTGTTGTAGTTGAAGCCGGGACTCGAAGAAGGGTCGGGCCGCGCGTCGAACTCGAACACCACCGTGACGAACCCGTCGCTGATGGTGAAGTAGTCCTGGTCCTGCACATAGTCCCGCGGGTCCAGGAAAGCGTCGCCGGCTTTCGCAACGATCTGGTTCCGGTTCTGGACCTCCAACGAGCAGGTGCCCGCTTCCTCAACGATGCCGCCCGGGTTGCCGCTGATCACCAGCTTCTGGATCAGCACGTAGGGGATGTCGAGATCGTCGAGGCGGGCCGACACGTCGAGCGTGTCGAGCACCGTGCCGGACAAGGGGTCTTTGCGGATGCGAATGTAGAGGGCATTCATGGTGTTGTCGGCCACGAAGTTGCCCTGGACGTACGGACCGGCGCGGTTGTAGTCCGAAGTGTAGGCCGTCGAGGAAGCCTGGGAGGCGCTCTGGAACCTCGTCTCCTCGAAGCTATTCGGGTCGGCCGACATGGCGGCGTCGCCGCTTCGCGTGATGCTGTTGTAGGTGATCGTGGGCCTGGCGCGGACCATGTGGATCGGGTCGTAGGGATCGCCGGACGACCCACCCACTTTGCCGCCGCCGTAGCGGATGTCGGCATGGTTCACGTAGTTCAAGAAGACCCCCGCCGTCTCGTAGACGCGGCGCGTGGGATCGCTCGTCATCGCTTCGTAGTCGAGGTCGTTGCGGAACACGATGCCGCCCCAATCGCCCTTGACGGGCTTGGTGGCCGGCCCGGTGAAGGTGTCGACCGCAATCGACTCGTCCTTGTAGGACGTGAAGATGACCCGGCTCTCCGGGGTGCCCAACACCTGGAGGGCCCCTCCGCTGCGATCGTTGTCGGACTCCGAGGTGCCGACGACAATGTTCGCCCCGCCCATCTTGAAGACCGCCCCGCCGTCGATCATCAGCGTGACCCCCTTGGGGACACGCAGTTGGCTGACGTCGGCCGTGGGATCCGGATCGCTGTCGGCCAGGTGACCGCCGTCGGGGTTGGTGCCGACCTCGTAGGCCACGTTGTTCAGCATCGTGTCGGTGAGCGTGCTGGTGTTGGCGTCGAAGAAGACCGCGCGGCCGGTCAACCGGATCTCGCTCGTGCCGCTCACCGCCGCGGCCGTGATGTTCAGGCCCCGGTTCAGGTGGGCCTCGTTGTTGATGGCGTCGACGACGGCCTGGAGCACGTTCGCCGCGCTGTTGTCGGTCGGGGAATAGGGAACGGCAATGTTGCCCGACCCCAGGGTGTCGCCCTGCTTGACGAACTGGAAGGTCATCGTCTGGGATTCGTCCGCCAGGGTGAACGTGTGCGTTCCTCCGGTGCTGAGCATGACCCCGGTGATCGCCTGGCCCGAAGCATTCTTCGTCAGAATCGAGCGGCCGAGATTGTCGTCGGCGTCGTTGTTGCCGACGATCCGCACGATGTCGCCGGGGTGGAACAGGTCGCCCGACTTGGCGGCCTGGAGGGCGGCGAAGATCGTGGGGTAGGGGTTGTTCAGGCTGCCGAGAGGATACGTCGCGCTGGCGACGCCCCGGCCCTGCGAAGGCGTCTTGTCGACGAACAGCACGTGATCGTTGCTCGAGTCGCCGTCGGTGTAATCGTAGCTCTGGACGTTGAACCAGAAGTTGTACGACCCGCCCGGCAGCCCGTCCCCGTCGCCGTCCAACGCCGTCATGTCGCTGTCGACGATGGTGCTATTGATCGTGGTGCGGTCGGGTTGGAAGGTGAGACGCAAGTCGTATTCGCCCTGGGTCGTTCCACCCGTGCCGCTGTCGGCGATCTTCGGATTGAAGTCGTCGTTGCCGCTGGCCGTGACGGCGATGTAGTACCTGCCCGGCTGCAAGTGGAGTTCCAGGGCGGCGTCGCGGCTGTAGAAGTCGTCGTTCCGGGCGATCACCTGGTGGCTGCTGTCGTACAGCGTCAGCAGGCTGTTGAGCGTGCTGGCCTGGGCAAGCCGCTCGGCAATCACCTCGGCGCTGAACGTACCGGCCTGGCTCAACTGGAACGTGTAGAGATCGATGTCGTTGCTGTCGGGCTGATAGAGATACTGTCCGGCGACGACGTCGGAGTCGCCGGGGAAGACCGCGTCCAAGCTGATGTCCGAAGTCTGCAAGCCCTGCTCGTCGGAGCCCATCACGCTGAAGCCCGCCAGGTCGTACGAATGACCCAGCCCGAGCAACTGGCCGACCTCGTGCATGGCCGTGACAAACCACGTCCCGCCGAATTCGCTGGTCCCCCAGTTCACGCCGTTGTTCATGATCGCCAGCCCGTAGCCGGCGATTCCCCCGATCGCGTTCGCGCCGTTGGTGGGTACGTTGGGGTCGATGACGCGCGGGTCGCCGGTTACAATGCCGATGTCCCCCGCTCCCAACACGCCGCTCTCGACCTCGACAAACTGGATGCCCAGCTCCTTGCCGTAGAGTTCCATGATTTCCCGGGCCCGCTGCATCTGGTCCGGGTGGTCGAGGATCTCGTTGCGAAGCTGGTTGCCCGACGGATACTGGCCGTAGTACGTGGGAAAATAGTAGGTCTTGGTGACCACGCCCGGGGTCACGTCGGCGCTGCCCGCCAGGTTGCCGTCGTAGTCGGCGTCGTCGGCATAGTGGTCTTCGGCCGTCTCCCCGCTCAAGGGAGTGCTGTCGACAAGATCGCGGGTGCCCGGCGCGGTGCTCGAATTGGACGACAGCGACGACGTGGACGCCTTCGGCTGGATGGACGCGGTGATCACGACGCTCTGGCTGCTGGTCCCGTCGAACCAGGTTTGCGGGGTGTAGAGGAATCCCGTGGCGCCCACGCCCACCGTCGGAGACCCGGTGGCGCCCAGGAGAACCACCCTCGCGTCCTTCGACACCGTCTTGCCTTGAAACGCCGCAATGTTGCTGTTGAGCGAAGCAGCCACCTTGGCGGCCACTTTGGCGGCGTCGTCGCCGGAATTCACGGCAATGTCCGTCGGATTCACAGCCGTGGCTGTGAATGTGAACGTCGTGCCGTTGACCGTGAAGGTCTTTCCAACCAGCGAACTCCCCGTGCCGGATACCTGGATCGTGGGGGCAAGGTCGTAGGCCGTCCAAAAACTGGAATAATTCTGATCGGTATCGGGGTTGTCGCTTCCCGGGACCGTGTACGTGGTGGTCGTGATCGTCTGGTAATCGTCGCCGATGCGAAGGCGGAACGTGCCGGTCGAATAGGCGTCCAAGGGGAAGGCGAACTTCAGGCGGGCCACGTTTCGCACGGGGTCGTAGTCGACGTCCGCGGGTTGGACGGGGCCCTTGGTGAACGTGAACGCGGTGGTGACGTTGGCGAATTCCGGCACCGTCACCCCGCCGTTCAACGCGACCTTGTACGCCGACGATGGTTCCGTCGACGACGTGGCAATCACGCCGAGCGACGGGTGGTCGGAAATCTTCGAGGCAATCTTGGCGGCGATGGTCGCCGGCGTGTCGGGAAGGGCCGTGTCGACGTAGATCTGGTGGACCGTATCGGTCAGCGGCAAGGTGGTCGTGAACGTAAACGTGTCGGTGTTCGACGGGTCGCCGTTGGTAACCGTGAACGCTTTCCCGTCGAGGCTGGCCGGGTTCGCGAACGCCACGCTGAGGATCGCCACGAGATCGTCGTCCGGGTTGCCGACGTCCTTCAAGGCAAACAAGGAGTAGTGCGAGACCGTCTCGGCCGAACTCTGCATCAACTGGTCGTCGTTGAAATATACGTCGATGGTGTCCTTGGCTTGTGCCAACTGACTCTCGACGAACGTGAAGCCGGTCGACTTCACGTCGACCTTCGGAACCACGGCCCCGCCGCGAAGCGTCAAGCGACTGAGCAGGCCCGTGGCCGGGTTGACGGCCACGGTGCTGTCGACCGAAACGCCAAACGCCGGGTGGCTCACCGTGTAGGCGTTGATGGCATCGCGGGTCTTCGTGGCCACGGCGGCGGCACTATCGCCGCTGGCGATCTTGATGTTGGTTTCCGAGGCCGTTCCCGTCGTGTAGGTGAACGTGACGCTCGTCGTGCCCCTGGAAACCGTGAACTGCTTGCCGTTGACCGACGTGCCGTTCCCGGCGACGTCGAGGAGGGAATAGGCGGACGTGGAATCGCTCAGGGCGACATGGGTCACCGGCTCGGGAACCACCGAGGTCACCAGCGCGCCGACGTTGATCGAGAATGGGTGGACCTCGTCGCGCCCGCCGTTGAGCTGCTTCGGAGGAGAGTCCGTGTTTTGCAGCGGAATCGCGCGGCCCGTGGTGCCAAACAGGTCGGTCCGCGCCGTGCCGTAGAGGTTCAGGCGATAGGAATCGTCGGGAAGCGTCTCGGCGAACCGGACCGTGATTTCGTTGGGAACGTCGGTCCGCTCCACGCCCATCCAACCGATCGGGACGACCACGTCGGGCGACGTGTTGCCCGACTCGCCGGCAAACTTGCCGTCGCCGCCGCTTCGCACCAACTGGATCCCGCTGGCCAGCGACTGCGTGTCGATCGTCTGGCCGACGTTGAACCGGAGCAGAAGCTCCGTGGGGGCCTCGGTGAGTTTGTCGCCGTCCTGAAGGATCTGCCCTTCCTTCGGGATGATGCCCACCAGGGCTGGCGGCTCGATGCTAAGAAGCATCCTCGCCTCAAATTGCTCCATACGAAGCCCGCGAGGCTTGGCATAATCGCGCTTGGCGTGCCACCCCCGCTTCCCAAAGGACTGTCCCCGCGTGCCGCTCTGTGTGGCAATACGACGGAACAAATTCTTCCAGATCCCCATCGAGTGACTCCTTGGAGAAACCGGCAGGCCAGCCCCCGGCGAAAACAGCCAAAGACGGCCTGGGCGCGTACTCTCTGTCCGTTCCTGTCTTGATAGAAGAAAGCCGCAAATCCGTCAAACAATTTGCAGAGAACCCAGACGGTTCGATTAAAACTCGAAATGTCAGGAAAATCAACCCCATACCCCTCAGATCACATATTTTCCACATCCGACCCATGGCCCTGACATTCTCCACTCTTCGTGTTTTCCATCGGGCGAATCACCGCACCGTGACGCCGGCACCACGCCGACCTTCATGGGCGATGGAGTACGTCCCCCCCATCACAAATCGCATCGGCAGGAACTGCCCTCAAGGGTGGCCCGTGGCCATTCGGACTGGTGGTTCCCGAAGTGGCATTCATCGCGCATGAAAGCAATGCCTGTCAGGCCGGAAACGATACAAACGAACAGTGATTCGTCGGCCTTGCGGGGCATTTGAGATGAGAAGATGGAATGGTTGCACCAGATGGAACAACTAGCTTGATTAAGCAAAATGTAGTGCTTGCGATGGTTGGTGCTTGATTTTCTTGGGTTTCTGAGCTTTAATCAGTACCGATTGGAGCGCGCGCAATTTCCTTGACGGATTTGCGGATTTATCCTATCAGGCAAGCATGCGTATTTCTTCGGGACAGGGATTCTTTTCACATCGCGCTTGGCTACTAGGCCAGGGCCCCAGCGAGGAGTGAACCATGGGCATTTGGGATTTCCTGCGTCATTCGAGGGCTAAGGCAGGGCGGTCGCGGCGGCAGCGCGCCGGAGGGCAAGACGCGCGCAAGGCCGGCCGTTCCAAGCCGCGGGGGTTGCGCCTGGAACGCTGCGAAGAGCGGACCCTCCTGGCCATCGGCCCGCAACTCGTTGCGGTAATCCCTCAGCAAGGAACGATCCTCGCCTCCGGCGGCACGCTTCGCCAAATGCCCTCGGAGTTGACCCTCCGATTCACGGAAGGGCAGACCATCGATGCGAGCACCATCGCCAAGGGCATCGTCATCGAGCGGAGCGGCGGCGACAACGCTTTCGGGGCCTCCAGCACCAAGGCCGACGTGCCGGTGGCCATCGGCTGGGAGGGCCTGAGCGAGTTGGCGGGGAACGAGGTGATCGTTCGCTTCGCCGAGACGCTGCCCGACGACCTTTACCGGATCACGTTCGTCGGGGATCCGGATGCTGCCCCCAACCAGCTCAGGAACAACCTGGGCTATGCGTTCGGCCAAGAGAACCTAGCCGATACGGGGCACACTTCGAGCCTGCAGTTCACGGTCGATTTGAGCCCGCAGGTCACGGCCGTCGTGCCACAGCCGGTCGCGCGCAAGCCGCTGCTCGACGGTTCGCTGAATCCCTACTCGTTGCTCGACGTGATCGGGACCGGCGCGTCGCTCACCAGTCCGACGGCGAAGCAGTTCCAGGTCACCAACGGGACGCAGACCGTCGTCTTCAGCTATACGACGGGGGCGGCCTCGGAGACCAAGATCAAGGTGGCCAGTGGCGACAGTGCCGCAACGGTGGCCACGAAGACCCGCGACGCCATCAATGCCTACAACACCGCCCACCCGACGTTTGGCGTGACGGTGGATGCTCCCACCGCCGATCCCGAGACAGGCCTTCTCACGCGACTGACGTTCCACGGCGGCACGACGGCCGTCAAGGTCGACGCGCTCACGAGCGGTTTCACGTTTGTCGATAGTGAGCTCGTCCAGTCGGGGAAGACGATCGAGGTCTACTTCAGCGAGGACGTTTACCATACCGGCACCACGGGCTCTTCGGCGCAGAACCCGGCCTTCTACAGCCTCTTCGCCCTCAACGACAACTCGAACCCGACGGACGACGTCAGGATCCCTCCGGTCAGTGTCGTCTACCCCGACACGACCGCCCCCGCCGGCGTTTACCGAGCGGTGTTGACTTTTCCGGACGTGCTCGGCTCGGGCAGCTACCGCCTGCGCGTCGGGGACGAATTCCAGACCATCACGACCAGCACGTGGACTGCCGGGACCGATACCGCCGCTGGCAATTCCACCTTCGCCGGCGCCGACGTGTTGGCAGGGTTTACCGGGGCGAACTCACAGAGCCTCGTGGTTTCGGCGGTGATTACGCCTCCCACGGGCGACGAGTACCCGCTCTTGTGGCCGGGCAGCCGGAGGGACCCGGGCGCCCGCAGCCTTCCCCCGAACATCACGATTCCAGGTTCGACGCTCCAGGGCAATGAGAGTCACGTCGGCGGGGCGGATGGGACGTCGGGAGTGGGGGACTACGCAATCACGTATTCATTCCCCGACGTGTACGGGCAGTACCCGCCGGGTACGGTTTTGCACAACCAGATCAACGCGGAGCAGAAACAGCGGACCCGGGAGATCCTGGAACTCTACAGCCGCTACCTCGGGGTCCAGTTCAAGGAAGTGGAAAGCGGGGGCAGCTACCAGATCGTGACCGGCGACCTGCGGGTGGTCGATCCGATGTTGGGGAACGCAGGCGGGATCTCCAACGGCAGCATGGTGATCATGAACAGCAGCAACTCGTGGGACGATTCCTACGGGGGCAACTGGTTCACCACGGCGATGCACGAGCTCGGCCACAACTTGGGCTTCGTGCACGATTACGACCTGCCGTCGTGGACGGCGATGGGCGGCGGCGCGCCGCCGACCGGGTATACGACGGAGCCGGTCTATCCGGGCGCTGCGGACATTATTCACGGCGAGTACATGCACCGGCCCGACAGCCGGGACATCGATTTGTATCGGTTCGATCTGACCGGCCCCGGCATGTTCAGCGTGGAGACGACCGCGCAGCGACTGTCGTCGTCCAACGCGCTGGATACGCTGGTGACGCTCTACAACAGCAATCATGAGGTGGTCGCCCGCAACGACGACTACTTCGGCAAGGACTCCTTCCTCTCGCTTCACCTCGACGGCGGCACCTACTACGTCGCAGTCACGGCGAGCGGCAACGACGCTTTCGATCCCGAGTCGCCGGATACCGGGATGGGTGGCAGGTCGCAGGGCCTCTACGACCTGCGTCTGACGATCCAGCCCGACGCCGCCCAGAGCATTGTCGACAATCCATCCGCCGGGACCCCCAACGCCTTGGACGGCGACAGTGACGGGGCGGCCGGGGGCCACTACGACTTCTGGTTCAACGCGGTCGACGGGACGGGGAACAAGACCCTGTTCGTCGACAAGATCGCTTCCCAGAGGACGGGGACCTTAGGCAGCGCGACCAACCCCTACACGACAATCTCCGAAGCCCTTGCCGCAGCCAACGAGGGCGACATCGTGCGGATCGTCGGCAACAACTTCGACAACGACAACTACGGCCGGACCCTGACCGCGGCGACCATCCAGGATGGGAGGAGGTTCACCCTCGCCGACGAATCCAGCACGCTCACCTTCGAGTTCGACACGAACTCCGCGTGGACGCCGGCGAACGTCCGCATCCCGATCGGGACCACCTACGCCAACACGCCCGACGGGGTTGCCCAGGCAATGGTCGACGCCATCAACGCGGAGAACGCCGCCGGGCGATTGAAGATCACGGCGACTCGGTCCGGCTCCCAGGTGATGTTGTCCGGACGCTCGGTCTTCTTCGACGCGGGCAACAGCTCGATCACCGACACCCTGCAGGACAACCTGGCCTACGAGATCGGCTACAACAATTACGGCGAAACGCTCAGCGACGGCGCCACGATGGACGTCCCCAGGGGCGTCACCGTGATGATCGACGCCGGCGCCGTCATCAAGCTTCGCCAGGCCAACATCGACGTGGGGAGTTCCATGCCGGGGTTGGCCGGCGATCGCAGCCGGGGCGTGCTCCAGGTCCTCGGCACGCCCTGCAACAGCGTCTACTTCACTTCTTACAACGATCAGTCGGTCGGGAACGACACGTTCACCAACACCACACTCCCCGCCAAGGGCGACTGGGGCGGGCTGGTGTTCCGGAACAACGTCGACTACGACGCGATGAGCACCGATCCGAGTCGGCAGGTTTACGAGCAGGACGGGATCTTCCTCAACTACGTCAACCACGCCGACATCCGCTACGGCGGCGGCCAGGTGAGCGTTTTCGGGGTGACGGACACCTACGACGCGGTCCATCTGGTCCGGGCCCGGCCCACGGTCTCCTTCAACGTCATCTCCCGCAGCAAGGACGCCGCCATCTCGGCCGATCCGAACAGCTTCGAGGAATCGCGGTTCGAGTGGAGCACTCTCACCGGCGACCCGTACAACTTCGCCGCCGACTACGACCGGGTCGGTCCGGACATCCACGGCAACTACCTCGCCGACAACAGCATCAACGGGATGTTCGTCCGTATTTCCCGGGACCGCTACGGCAACATGGTCGACACGCTCGACGTCGCCGCCACGTTCGACGATCGCGATATCGTCCACGTGATTCAGGAAGTCCTGAAGATTTCGAGTTCTCCCGGGGGATTGATCAACGGCGGGATCAGCGCCCGTTTGAAGGTCGATCCGGGCGTGGTGCTGAAGTTCAGCAGCAGCCGGATCGAGACGGAGATGGGCGGGCACCTGATCGCCGAGGGGACCCAGAACGCCCCGGTGATCTTCACCTCCTTGTTCGACGACCGGTACGGCGCCGGCGGCACGTTCGACACGTCGAACGACAAGTCGTCGACCTCCGCCGCTGCGGGGAACTGGTCCGGCTTGAGTCTCGGCCCGCTGGCCAAAGCCAGCCTCGACTGGGCCCGGGTCTACTATGCGGGCGGGCTGTCGTCCATCGAAGGGAGTTCCGCCACCTTCAACCCGATCGAGATCCGCCAGGCCGACGCGAGAATCACCAACAGCCTCTTCGAGTACAACGCCGCGCAGGCGGCGGGGAACCGCAACGGGCGCGGGTGGACCGACGACTCGACGATCTTCATTCGCGGCTCCCAGCCCGTGATCGTGGGCAACACCTTCCTCAACAACCAGGGCGCGGTGATGAGCATCGACGCCGGCGCGATGTCGGCCAACGTCACCGCCGACTGGGGGCGCAGCACGCCCAACCCGGAGGCTTCCGCCGGCGCCTCCGGCGAGTCGCTGCCGCTGGGCGCTTTCGGCCGGTTCGACGCCAACTACGGCCCGCTGATCCGGTTGAACCTCCTGAACCAGAGCCCCAACCAGAGCCCCACCGGGAACGAACAAAGGCTCAATGGATTGCTCGTCCGCGGCAACTGCGTTCTTCAGAACGAATCGGTCTGGGACGATACCGACATCGCCCACGTCTTGTTCAGCGAGATCGTCATCGACAACTTCCACCACTACGGCGGCCTTCGGCTCCAGAGCAGCGACACGGAAAGCCTGGTCATCAAGCTCTCCGGCGCCAGCGCCGGCTTCACGGCCCAGGGGACCCCCACGGAGATCGATGACCGCATCGGCGGCACGATCCACGTGATCGGCACCGGAAGCCATCCCGTGGTGTTCACCTCGCTCGCCGACGACACGGTTCCCGCCGGCTACAAGCCGGGCGGCAACCAGGCCCCGCAGTACGACACCAACGGCAACGGCAGCCTCACAACTCCGCAACCCGGCAATTGGCGAAGCATCAAGATCGCCACCTATGCCAACGACATCAATGTCGCCGCGATCAACGAGTTGGAGGCCACCGTCGGCAGCAGCGCCGACGCCAATTCCACCCCGGCAAAATCGCAGTATCTGGGCACGCTGGCCCCCGATTCCAAGTCGGGCGACGACGTCCAGCGGCTCGGCTTCCAAGTCCAGGGCACGATCCGCCACGACGCGCCGTCCGATGCCGACATGTATCGGTTCACAGGCACGCCGGGAAGCGAGGTTTGGATCGATATCGACCGCACCGAGTTCTCCTTGGACACCCAGGTCGAACTGGTCGATTTCAACGGCAACGTGTTGGCCTGGTCCGACGACTCGGGCACGGAGATCCCCGACGACGCGAACGACGATCCCCAGGGCTACCTCGAAGGCGACTACGGCCTGGCCCGCACCCTGCGCAACTCGGTCTGGACGGTCAGCGATTTCTATACGACCAACCCGCGCGACGCCGGCTTCCGCGTCGTCTTGCCCTACGCGCTCGACCCCCTGCGCCTGCCCGACTACTACGTGCGCGTCCATGCCGCGGTGAACATGCTCGACATGCCCTCCGGCAGCCAGATCCAGAACGGCCAGTACTTCTTCCTCAGCGACGGCATTCTGGCGAACAGCGCCGCGGTGCCGAACAGCATGAAGTTCTCGCTCGACGCGGGAGCCGACGCAACGACCTCGACGGCGAAGTTCGTGAAGTTCAAGTTCCAGCTAGGCTATGCCGGGACCGATCCCTCGATTATCGGATATGTCGGCAACGAGACGCCGGCCCAGATCGCCCAGTTGGTGCGTGACAAGATCAACGCCGCCAACGTCGCGACGCTTCTGGGCGTCACCGCCGAGGCGGTCGACGGCGCCGTGAAACTCACCCTGCTTAGCGGCTCGACGATTCGCTTCAACGCGGGCACCAGCGCCGTGAAGCAGGCCAACCCGACGGGCGCCTACCAGTTGCAGATCCGGCTCCAGGAGGAGCAGCAGTTCGCCGGATGCACGGTGACCCACGCCGACATCCGCTACGCCACCAACGGCATCGAAATCATCGGCCAGCCCATGCACTCGCCGATCCTCGGCGAGTCGATCGAGATCGAGGCGACCGGCGGGGCGTCCAACAACACCGTGAGCACGACCCAGCAGCTCGGCAACCTCCTGGCCACCGACCAGGAAGTGATCGCCTGGGGCGGCAGCCTCTCCGGGATGAGCGACGTCGATTTCACCCAGTTCCAGATGGGGCTCAACGGGATCCAGGCGGTCGGCGCCAACAGGACGCAGTGGCCGGTCACGATCGACCTCGACTACGCCAGCGGCATGAACCGGCCCGACACGTCGGTCTATGTCTTCGACGCCAACAACCAGTTGATCCTCATCGGCCAGGATTCCAGCGTGGCCGACGACCAGCAGCGGCCCAACGTGGGAACCGACTCGACGAACCTCGACGCAGGCTCGTTCGGCCCGTTGGATCCGCTCATCGGCCCGGTCTACCTGCCGACGGCCAACACCCCCTTCGGCGTCTCGCCGACCGTGTACAACGTGGCCGTGGCCAACCGCTACGAGGTCCCCTCGATCCTGGACGAATACGCCCAGGACCGGACCGACGCCACCAGCGTGGCCAGCCGCCTCCTGCGCCGCGAGCCGGTCAACTCGGTCCAGCGGATCATCGAGGACCACATCGGCGTGAGCGACTACTCCGGCGTCGCCAAGGACTCGGCCCAGGGCCTGTTGTTCAATGTTACCAACGGCGACGATTGGGCGTCGCAGTACGACAACAGCGCCAGTTTCCAGACCAAGATCACGGAACTGAACACCTACGCCGACGACCTCACCTTCGGCGACGTGAGCCTCTACGTGCTCAGTGGTAGCGACCTTTTCACGGTCAACCCGTACACGGGCACCCGGACAAGCGACGTCACCGGCACGTCGGCGACCCTTCCCTTGGGAAACGTGTATCAGGACCTGGCGATGCGCAACGACGGGCACCTCCAGGCCGTCGCGGGTTCGGGGACAGGGAAGGCGAACGTCGGGCGTCTGCAAGAGCTCAACACGGGCGTCACGGTCGCCGCGAACCCGACGCCGAGCGCCAACAACGGCATCAATACGGGCGAACAGGCTGCGACCAACCCGGCCACTTCGGCGGCCGTGTCTTACGACCTCGGGATCAGCTTCAACGCGATGGCCTACGACCCCACCAGCACGCCTGTCGTGACCGGCTCGACCTCGTCCGGGAGCAACCCGCGCTACATGCTGGCCATCGGCAACATGCCCAGCAGCGGCACCCACCCCAACAACCCGTCCGACGCGTACGAGGTTTACCAGCACAACCTGCTGTACCTGCTCGGTCCCGACGGGACCGCGGTGCAGAAGCCGGGAACCTCGACCACCACGCGTCTCACCAGCGACATCATCCCGTTGGCGATCTTCGATACGATTACGGCGAACATCACGGGGCTGGCGTTTGCGAACGGCTACTTCTACGCGGTCGACGCCGCCGGAAATCTCTACCGCATGACCAATGCCAGCGGCAACCCCTACACGATCGGAAACGCGGCGGCGGGCAGTTTGTCGACTTCGTTGTGGGGCGCCAGCGCCGCCGACGACACCAACGGCAGCACCGACCCGAACTTCCCCAATTCCGTAGTCAAGGATGCCGCGAACGGTCCGAGGCTGGTGCTCGTCGCGAACCTGGGCGTGGCATTCAGCGGACTGACGGTCGGCCCTCAAAACGTCGAAGGAGGCGCATACAAAGACCTCCTCTTCGCGACGACGTCGAACGGGAGGGTCTATGCGTTCGATACCAACGGCACTCTCCAAAACGTCTTCAGCGGCAACGCCAACAACATCAGCACCGGCCTCACCTCGGCGACCGGGTTGGCGTTCACGAACGTCGATTACAACCTCTGGCACGCCTCGCTCTCCCGTGCCACCGACGCCGGTCACGGCCTGAGCGCCACCTACGACAGCAGCCGCTCGCCCACCTCCGGGGGTCCGACCCAGAGCGGATATCCCAGCGCCACCGCCAGCTCCACCGGCAACTTGAGCTTCTACTTCGGATTGGAGGACCCGAGGGCCGCAACCGTCAACGGGAGGTCGATGACCTGGACGAACTGGACCGGCTACAACAACCAGCCTGGGGCCATCAATTACACGGACCGGAGTTCCTCGGTCTTCACCGCGGATACTTCCCTGCTGACCGCCAGCGGGCTCTCGGCGTCCGCGGCCTCCGGCGGACGCGGCACCTACGACGTGCCCGGCGGGGCCTACGGCACCCTGACCACCGATTCCTTCAGCCTCTACGGGTACGGCGCTGCCGATAAGCCGGCGCTCTACTTCACCTACTTCCTGAGCACGCAGGGGGGCGATCAGTACGACGGCGCTAAGGTCTACATCTCCAAAGACAACGGCTCCACCTGGACGGTCATCGCGACGAGCGTCGACATGGAAGGCGGCTCGGTGAGCAATCCTTCGATCAACCAGGCCGTGCGCCAGAACGGCGGCACGAAGCTCCACGCCAACACCGGGTGGCGTCAGGCTAAGATCGATCTGAGCAACTACGCCGGTGAAACCAGCCTCACCCTCCGATTCTCGTTCGACACGCGGATCTACACCGATACCGGCAACAACTACAGCACCCCCACCCTGGACAATCTCCCCGGGCAGAGCAATCACTACGACGGGTTCTACGTCGACGACATCATCATCGGCTGCACGGAGCGGGGGGAAATGGTCACCGGGTCGCCCGCGATCCAGACGACCACGAACGTCTTCCAGGCCGCGGACTCGAGAACGCGATACGACGTCGCGTATCCCTACAGTACGAAGTACATGTCGGGCACCTACCAGTTTGCGATTACGGACGGGGCGTACCAGGTCGAGATTCGGGCCGCCGCCCCCTACGGCACCTACGACCCGGGCCCCCAAGGCACCACGCCGAACCTCCTGAACCTCTGGGCGGCCTACGATACCAACGACCGGTTCACCGACGCGATCTCGATCCTCGCCCCGGCCGGCGGCGCAAGCGCCAGCAACAAGACCTTCACCATCGGCGACGGCGTCAACAAGCACACGTTCACGGTCTCGATCGGCGCCAACGAATCCGCCGCGAGCGTGGCCGCGAAGATCGCCGGCCAGATCAACAGCTACTACACGAACAACAAGACGAGCGCCGATTGGATCGACGTCACCGCTTCGCTCCCGGCCGGCACGAGCAACCACGTGGACCTGTTCGGCGCGACCTGGGTGAGCGGCATCGAGAACAACAACTACGGCTCCTCGTACAAGGCCTACCCCATCGACGCCGGTGCCATCTCGCAGAAGCACTACCCGTCGTTCAACATCGATACGATCACTCCGGCCAAAAGCGGGACGAAGATCGCCTACGTCTCCAACGAGGACGGGAACAACGAGATCTACGTCATGGACGCCGACGGGTCGAACGTTGTCAAGCTCACGAACACCGCCACGAACGTCGACAATATCGAGCCCATCTACCTCACGATCGACATGACTTCGAACGTTCTCGTGGGCGACTGCGTTCTCTACTCGTCCAAGACGGGGTCCGGCAAGTACCAGCTTAAGTTGCTGCCGGTTCCCGGGGCTTCCACGACGGGGATTGGCTATGGACTCGTGATCAACAGCCTGCTCAACAAGGTGAACGGCGGCGGCGGCAATGTCGTCGACGCCAAGTTCGGCGTCGAGCAAGCGACCGGGACTGCCTACTTGATCTACTCCAGCGACGAGGACGGAGATTATGAAGTCTACCGGCTGGAGCTCAACTACCCCACGCCCAACCCGACCAAGCTGACCAACAACACCGGCTTCGCCGACCGCCACCCGGCGTTCAATCTGGACGGCTCGAAGATCGTCTACTCTTCGGATGTGGATGGCAACGAAGAGATCTACGTGATGAACTCCGACGGCTCGAACCCGACGAACATGACGAACAACCCCGCGAGGGACACCTATCCTTCGTACGGCGGGCTCGACGTGATCGTCTACCAGACGGACCGCCGGGGCAACAACGACGTCTGGATCATCGCGGGCAGCGCGAATCCGTGGCTGACCACCGAGTCTTCGTCGGACGTGGAGCCGGCCATCGACATCTTCGGCAGCCAGGTGGTCTTCGCCTCCAACGCCACGGGCGAGTACGACATCTACTGGATGAGCTCCGGCGGGGGATTGGCGAACCAGTTGACCGGGACCTCCAACGGCGTGTACCACGCGATCAACACCGGCTACGGCGACGCGAACCACCCGCGTTCCCAGGGCCAGATCGTCATCGACGCCAATCGAATCAGCGACTGCGCGTACTTCGGGGTCAACGTCGACTCCAGCGCGCGGGACAGCGGCCAGAAGTACTGGGTGCCGGGCGACAGCGCCCAGCCGAACTCGGCGCATCCGGGCTTCCCCTTGCCGCAGGTCTCGCTCAACTGGCCGAACGTCGAAGGGTACGTGCCGGGGATCATGATCAGCAACAACGTGCTGGTGGGCAACGGGCGGAACCAGGACTACCAGAACGGCGGCGGGATCCATTTCAGCGGCGACAACGCGGCCGGGCCCCGGGCGGCGGTGCCGTTCGGACGGATCGTGAACAACACGATCTACGGCTTCGCCCCCACCGACCCCGCCCTGCCGGCCGCCGCCCAGCGCGGCACCGGCATCCTGGTGGACCAGAACGCCAGCCCCACGCTCATGAACAACATCGTCGCCCGGCTGAGCCGCGGCATCTATGTCGACGGCACCTCGACCTCGACCGTGATCGAGGCCACCCTGTACCAGGGCAACGCCGTGCAGAACAGCAACGTGGGAGTCGGCAGCTACGCGATCCAACTCGGGGTCAACCAGTCGCCCTTCGTCAACGAATCGCAGCGGAATTTCATCCCGGCGGCGGGCAGCCAGGCCATCGACAGCTCGCTCGACCAACTGGCCGAACGCCCCGAGATGTCGGCCATTCGGCTGCCGCTGGGCATCCCCGACTCGCCGATCTGGGCCCCGGACTACGACTACTATGGCCAGAAGCGGGCCGACGACGCCGACGTGGCGCCCTCCGGCGGCGTGGGCCAGAACGTCTACAAGGACCGCGGGGCGATCGACCGCATCGACACCACCGGCCCGACCGTGGCCATCGTCAACCCCGCCGACAACGGCACCCTGGACGTGAACGGCGCGTTGCTCGACGTGGAAGTCCACCAGTCGTACCTCAATGCCTTCACCCTTCAACTCTACGACATCAACGGCGTGGGGATCGACGACGCCACGTTGGACAAGACCCAACCCGCCTTGTCGAGCATCATCAAGATCGAGAAGGTCAACCCGGTCGGCTACGTCGACTACACGACGTATACCGACTCCACGACGCTCGTGGGCGACGTCGATTACCTCTACTCGTACGACGTCACGAACGACAAGATCACGATCTACCCGAGCCAGGGCGTGTGGGACCGGAACTGGATCTACAAGATCACGCTCAACCCTTTGTACGAGGTCACGCTCGACCCCGCCGACCGGACGATCCGAGACCTGGCCGGGAACCCCCTGGAGTTCAGCCGCCCGAGCGTCCCCGAGAGCACCAGTTTCACGGTGGCCACCTACGCGCTCGATTTCGGCGACGCCCCCTACTATGAATCGGGCAAGTACCCCTCGCTCGAGCGCGACAACGGTGCGGCGCACGCCGTCAAGGGGCAATACTACCTGGGCGCCGGCGTGACGGGCGAAGACGACGCCTATCAAGTGCCCAACAGCGACGGCGGCGACCTGAACGACGACGGGATCGTCTTCAGCAATGTGCTGGTCATCGGCCAGAGCGTCACTTTCACCGCCAGCGTGTCCAAGGACGGACTGCCCGTGGGCGCCGACGCCGGGTACCTCAGCGCCTGGATCGATTTCAACGGCGACCACGACTGGGACGACGCGAACGAGCAAGTGGTGACGGCGGCGCCGATGCAGGTCGGCACGAACTACGTCTCCTTCACCGTGCCCGCCGGCCTTGAGGAGCGCGTGACCTTCGCCCGCTTCCGCCTCTCCACCGCCGACGATCTCTCGCCCGTGGGGACCGCGCCCGACGGCGAGGTGGAAGACTATTCGATCCGAATCGCCAGGTCGGTCGAGGACTTCGGCGACGCGCCGAACACGAACTACCGGACGGTCTACAACGCCGGCGGGGGTTATTATGGGGCCCGTCACGACGTGAGCTTCAGCCCCACGGACGCGACCCGCTTCGATTTCGGCACGGCCGGCTCCCCGGTGGAGGGCGGTTACACGCCGGTCACCGAGGCGACCCGCTATGGCATCGCCGGCTCTCTGACCTACGGCTGGCAGAGCGGGACCGTCAGCTCGTGGAACGACGCGGGTGGAGTTGACGCCCTCGCACGGGACTACAACGCCACCAACAACGGCACGTTTGCCGTCGATCTGCCCAACGGCACGTACCAGGTTTCGGTGACGATCGGAGATCCCAGCGGCACGGACCACAACCTCGCCGGGATCGCCCTGGAAGGAAAACAGGTCGACGCGATCGCGGCAACCGCGACGCCGGTGACGCACACCTATTGGGTCACGGTCAAGGACGGACAGTTGAACGTCCGCCTGTACGATCTCGGCGGCTCCGACGACCCGCGCGCGACGATTCAGGCCCTGGTCGTAAGCGTGCCGGACCTGACGCTCGGCGCCCTGGTCGACGCGGAGAGCGACGGCCAGCCCTCGTCCGACGCGATGGGCGACAATGCGAGCTCGGCCGGCGGCGTCAACGACGAAGACGGCGTGGCCTTCCTCTCCCCCTTCTCGCCCGGCCTGGACGCCAGCCTCCAGGTCACGGTGGGCTCGCCCTCCGGGGCCTACGCGGGCCAGCAGCCGATCCTCAATGTGTGGATCGATTGGAACCGCGACGGCGACTTCACCGATCCCGGCGAGCATGTGATGAGCGATCTGGCCGTCGAGATCGGCGACAACGTCTTCGACGGCAGCAGCCTGCCGGCCATCGCGGTCCCGGCCGACGCGAGGACGGACGGACCGACGTTCGTTCGCTTCCGCCTCAGCGCGCCGGGCGAGACCGGTCTCGGGCCCGACGGCGTGCTGACCGCCGGCCCGCGCGCGGGCGAAGCCCCCTTCGGCGAGGTCGAGGACTACCAGATCACCGTCCTCGCGGAGCCCTACGATTACGGCGACGCGCCGGATCGGCCGTTCACCTTCGGCGGGAACTCGTACCCGGCGATGGGCTACCCCACGTCGAAGGCCGTGAGCGGCACCAACGCCGCGAAGAACCTGTACGATTACCGGTTCCACCTCGGCCCGACGGTCGACTACGAGACCGATGCCCGGCTGGGCGACCCGGCCAATCCGGGCCGCGGCGACTTCGGCGACGACGGCGTGGTCCTGACCACCTACGGCAGCACGGCCGACACCTTCCTCGTCCGGCCCGGCGCGACAAACGAGATGCAGGTGGACTTCGTCAACGAGTTAGGCGTGACAGGGTACTTCAACGCCTGGATCGATTACAACTTCGACGGGGTCTTCGACTCCAGCGAGAGGCTCTTTGAGAACGACATCGAAGTAACGGCCAGCGAGAAGAAGACCTTCACTTTCACCGTGCCGGACGACGTCGTGGCCCAGCCGATCACGTTCCTCCGCGCGAGGTTCAGCGCCGATGCCTCGGGCCTGCTGCCCACTGGGCCCACCTCGGGCGTGCCGGACGTCGGCGAGATCGAGGACTACCCCGTGACGATCCTCTCGGCGCCGCTCGACTTCGGCGACGCGGCGGCGAGCTACGACACGGGCGCCGGCGAGGCCGCGGGGGCCAACAGCATCTACGACCCCGACTTCCACCTCGGCGGGTACGTCGATTTCGAGGCGGCCCCCCGCTCGTCCGACGATGCCTCGGGCGACGACTCCCACGTCGGCGGCACCTACCAGCGCGACATCCCCGCGTCGCCCCCGAGGATCCCGGCGCAGTTCGACTTCGGCACACCGGGCGCGCCTCCGGAGAGGCTTGCCGCCGGTTATACGGCGGTCGCGGAGACTTCCTATAGCGCCGCCCTGGGCTACGGCTGGCTGCTCGGAGCCGTCACCTCGGGAGATGCCGGAGGAGACGCCCTCACCGACGACTACAACGCCACCAGGGACGGCACCTTCGTCCTCGACGTGCCCAACGGCACCTACGTCGTCACCTTGACGGCGGGCAATGCAGCGGGCGATTCGGTGCGCATCCAGATCGAGTCCTTGGCGCCGTTCGACATCGTCACCGGCGCCGAGACCACGGCCACGGAAACGAGGACGGTCACGGTGACCGACGGACAACTGAGCGTGCGGGTGTTCGATCCGTCGGGAACGGTTGCGAAGGCCCTCGACGCCCTAATCGTGACCACCCTCTCGGACGACAACGGGGTCACGGTCGCCAACGACTATACCAGCGATCCCAACAAGCTGACCTTCGTGGCCGGCGTCGACAACAAGCTGACCGTCAGCATCCACAACCCGCTCACCGATGTGTTCGGCGATCCGCGGGTCCGCACGACCGCCTACCTGAACGTGTGGATCGACTTCGACGGCAACGGCACCTTTGAATCCACCGAACACGTCATCGGCCAACGCGACGACGGCAGCGGCGGCTATGAGAACTACAACCTCCTCACCCTCGCCGGTGTGCCTTCGGGAACCCTCCACGACGATATCGAGATCGACCACGTCGTCGTGCCGTGGAATGCTCTCGAAGGGCCCACGACCATGCGGGTCTGGCTGACGGCGGACGCCAACCCCGATCCGCTCAATCCGTCGCACGGCGAGGTGGAAGACTACCAGGTCACGATCGTCCAGTTTGCCGACTTCGGGGACGCTCCAGACACGCACAAGACGCTGGCCACCAGCAACGGGCCGCGGAACTTCGTCGATCCGAACGGACCGAATCTGTACCTGGGCACAAGCGTGGATTCCGAGTGGCCCGGCAACGCGAGTGCCGACGCCGGCGGCGACAGCTACGACGACGGGGTCCGTCTGGTGACCTACGGCGATCAGTTCGAGGTGCGTGCGGGGGTGGAGAACATCCTCCGAGTGGATGTAATCAAGCACACCGCCGACGCGTACGTCAGTGCGTGGATCGACTACAACGGCGACGGGACGTGGGACGACTCGGAGCGTATCGTGAACGATCAGCCGGTCAGCGACGGGGTGAACCTGTTTGCGTTCACGCCGCTGTACAGCGTGCCGACCGGGTCGAAGTTCCTGCGGGTGCGGCTAAGCGACACCAGCGGGATGGGAGCGGTGGAGACGGGCACCGGGACGGGCAGCCACTACCTGGCTCAGGGCGAGGTGGAGGACTACCAGATCACGGTGGCGGCCCCGCCGATGGATTACGGCGATGCGCTGGACACGTACGGCACGCTGCCTGGGAGCAACGGGGCGCGGGCGCTTTACGATCCGTACTTCCACCTGGGCGCGTACGTGGACTTCGAGGACGCCATCGCGGCGTTGGACGGCACGGCGACGACCGACGACCTGACGGCGGGCCGGGACCAGACGGTGCTGCGCAATGGGCTGAAGACGACGACCGGGGTCCCGAACACGGGTTCGGACGACGAGGACGGGGTGGAAGTGACCAACGTCTACACCAACGATCCGAACAAGCTGACGTTCGTGGCCGGGGTCAACAACACCCTGACGCTGACGGTTTACAACCCGGACCAGGACGTGGCCGGCGCGTCGCGGACGCAGTTGACGCCCTACCTGAGCGTGTGGATCGACCTGAACGGGAGCGGGACGTGGGACAGCGGCGAGCAGGTGATTCAGAACAACGTGCTCCTGGCCGCATTCAGTCCGACCGGCTCGAACCAGGCCATCTCCGTGACCCAGGACGGCTCGACGGCGGTCACGCTGGTGATGCCGTGGAACGTGGCCGACCAAACGACGGCGATGCGGGTACGGCTGAGCAGCGAGGCGATGACCGGTCCCACCGGGGTGATGACCGACGGGACGACCGGGGCGCCGCTGCCCGGCGAGGTGGAGGACTACCAGGTCACGATCGTCCAGTTTGCCGACTTCGGGGACGCTCCGGACACGCACAAGACGCTGGCCACCAGCAACGGGCCGCGGAACTTCGTCGATCCGAACGGGCCGAATCTGTACCTGGGCACAAACGTGGATTCCGAGTGGCCCGGCAACGCCAGCGCCACGGCGAACGGCGATGGGACCGATGACGACGGGGTCCGTCTGGTGACCTACGGCGATCAGTTCAGGCTGTTGGTCGGCGTCGACAACATCCTTCAGGCCACGGTCGTGAATCCCGGCGGGCAGCCTGCGTACCTCAGCGCATGGATCGACTACAACGGCGACGGGACGTGGGACAACTCGGCGGGCAGCATCGAGAAGATCATTTCCAACGTTGAGGTCACCGCAGGCGGCACGTTCCTGTTCCACGTGGTCCCCGACTGGAGCAAGCTTGGCAACGGAGTGAACCTGGGCAATACGTTCCTGAGGGTGCGGTTGAGCGACGGGATGGGCTTCCTGCCGACAGGCGGTGGTGCGGCCTCCCCGGGCGGCAACTACTCCGCCACGGGGCTGTACCTGCCTCAGGGCGAGGTGGAGGACTACCAGATCACCATCGCCGGGCCGCCGAAGGACTACGGCGATGCGCCCGACAATGCGTCGATCACCACCGACTATCCGACGCTGGCGGCCAGCAACGGCGCCTCGGCTTGGTACAATCCGAATTTCTGCCTGGGCCAGTACGTCGACTTCGAGCCGGATGGTCAGCCGAGCAGCGACGCCAAGGGGGACGATAACGGGGCGGGCGGCAACCAGACCTACTTCGACGCCGGCGGGAACGTGCTTCAGGCGCTCTCTCCCAACTCGGGGAACGACGACGACGGCGTCCTATTCCTTACCTACGGCGTGACGGCAGACAACCTGCCGATTCTCCGCGTCGGGGTAGAAAACACGATCCAAGTGACCCTCTACAACCCGACCGGCAAGCCGGCTTACCTCTCGGCCTGGATCGACTACTACGACGCCTCGATCTGGTCGAATGCGGGCGACCAGCGTTTCGCCGACAATATTTCGACCGGCCAACTCATCAGCGACAACATCGACGTGGCCACCGGCAACAACATCAACCTCCAGAATGGCGTCAACACCTTCACCTTCACCGTGCCGTGGGGAGTGACGGACGTTGCCAAGACCACCTACCTCCGGTTCCGGCTCAGCGACGTGCCGGGCGTGGGGTACGCGGGCGAAGTCTCTGCGGTGGCCGCCGGAATGGCGAACCGCGGGTTCGGCGAGATCGAGGACTACAAGGTCTCCCTCCAGCCGGCGCCGCTCGATTTCGGCGACGCGCCGGACGGCGTCACGAAGCTGCCGCAGTATCCCAACAGCACCTATCCGACCACCCTCGCACGCAACGGTGCCCGGAACCTGTACGATCCGAACTTCTGCCTGGGGCAGAACGTCGACTTCGACGAACAGAACGGCGCCCCCTATGCCTACACCAACCAAACCGCCACCGGCGACGGCCAGAACCTGGGAGGGACGGTCAACGGGCCCGCTCCGGCAGGCTATGTCGACGACGACGGCGTGAAGCAATTGGACGGAACCGTCCTGGCCACGCTGACCAACGGCTACAACAACACCATCACCGTGACCGTGCACAACCCGGTTGAGTTCGGCAGGTCGGCTTACTTGAGCGCGTGGATCGACTTCAACGGCGACGGCGACTGGGCCGATGCCGGCGAGCAGTTGATCCGCAACAATATCAATTCGGCCACGGGCAGCCCGATCGCCACCTTGCAGGCCAACGGCGCGCTGCTTGGCGGCGATCAAGAGATCACGTTCACGTTCTACGTGCCGTACTCCGCCGTGTCGAAGACCACCTTCGTGCGGTTCCGCCTCACCGACGCCCCGCTGGCGGCCGGCGATCCGGGCTACTCGGGCGCAGGGACCGGCATCCAGCCGCCGCGAGGCGAGGTGGAAGACTACCAGGTGTCGATCGTCCACGGCCTCACGGCCCCGACGCTCAACACTACCCAACCGTTCCAGCTCTCAGCCATCAACAAGAACGACCAGACCAACCTCGGCACCACCGTCGCCGACATCATCGCCAGCTCCGGCATCGACTCCATCACCTGCGACGACCCGACCTCGGCCGAGGGCATTGCCGTGATCGGAGTCGACACCGCCGGGCACGGGCAGTGGCAATACTCGACCGACGGCGGAACCACGTGGCTCGATCTCAGCGCCGCGTCGCCGACGGCGTCGCGGCTCCTGGGCGCGACGGCGAACAACCGCATCCGCTTCGTTCCGGATATCGGCTACTACGACGACGGCGTGAGCGCGAAGCCGTCGATCCAGTTCCGCGCCTGGGACCGGATGCGCGGCATCAGCGGCACCACCGCCGACACGACCACCAACGGCGATCCCACGGCCTATAGCACCGCTTCCGGGACAGCCACGATTACGGTCAACTTCACCAATGTGGCCCCCGTGCTGACCGGCGTTCCCGCCACCGCGACGATCCCGGAACTGGCCGCCTACACGTTCGATGCCGACGCGACCGACGCCGACCTGCCCGCCCAAACCTTGACCTTCTCCTTGGTCGGGGCGCCCGCCGGGGCGGCGATTGACGCCGTGTCGGGGGTCTTCACCTGGACGCCAGGCGAGGCGGATGGGCCGGCGGACTACACCTTTACGGTCCGGGTCACCGACGGCCTGGTGAACACCGACCGGCAGGTAACGCTCCACGTGACCGAGGTCAGCGTGCCTCCGGTGCTGACCGGTGTTCCCGCCAGCGCGACCATCCCCGAATTGCAGCCCTACACGTTCGACGCCGATGCGACGGACTCCGACCTGCCGGCCCAAACCCTGACCTTCTCGTTGATCGGGGCGCCCGCAGGGGCGACGATCGACCCGGTGTCCGGGGTCTTCAACTGGACGCCGACCGAGGCCCAAGGGCCGTTCGACCATACGTTCACGGTGCGTGTGAATGACGGCTACACGAACACCGACCAATCGGTGACGTTGCATGTGACCGAGGTGAACACGGCGCCGGTGCTGAGCGGGGTTCCGGCCAGCGCGACGATTCCGGAAGAGGCGGCCTACACGTTCGACGCCGACGCGACGGACGCCGACCTCCCGTCGCAGACGCTGACGTTCTCCCTGGTGGGAGCGCCGACCGGGGCGGCGATCGACCCGACGACGGGCGTCTTCACGTGGACTCCGACCGAAGGGCAAGGGCCCGGGGAATTCACGTTCTCGGTGCGGGTGAACGACGGCTTCGTCGATGCGGACCTGCCGGTGACGCTGTACGTGACCGAGGTCAACGTGGCCCCGGTGCTGAGCGGGGTTCCGGCCGAAGCGACCATCAACGAGTTGGCGGAGTACACGTTCGACGCCGACGCGACCGATGCGGACCAGCCCTCCCAGACGTTGACGTTCTCCCTGGTGGGAGCGCCGGCAGGGGCGAGGATCGACTCGGCGTCCGGGGTCTTCACCTGGACGCCGACCGAGGCCCAAGGGCCGAACGATTACACGTTCACCGTGCGGGTGAGCGACGGCGAGGTGGATACCGATCAGTCGGTGACGCTCCACGTGAGCGAGGTCAACGCGCCGCCGGTGCTCAGCGGGGTCCCCGATGAGGCGACCATCGCCGAGTTGGCCGAATACACATTCGACGCCGACGCGACGGATGCCGACCTCCCGGCCCAGACGCTGACGTTCTCCCTGGTGGGAGCGCCGGCAGGGGCGACGATCGACCCGACGACGGGCGTCTTCACGTGGACGCCGACCGAAGCGCAAGGGCCGAACGACTACACGTTCTCGGTCCGCGTGAGCGACGGCACGGCGAACGTCGATCAGCCGGTCACGCTCCACGTGACCGAGGTCAACGCGGCCCCGGTGCTGAGCGGGGTTCCGGCCGAGGCGACCATCGACGAGTTGGCGGAGTATACGTTCGATGCCGACGCGACGGACGCCGACCTCCCGGCCCAGACGCTGACGTTCTCCCTGGTGGGAGCGCCGGCAGGGGCGACGATCGACTCGGCGTCCGGGGTCTTCACCTGGACGCCGACCGAGCCCCAGGGGGCAGCGGACTACACCTTCACGGTCCGGGTGAGCGACGGCGTGGCGAACACCGATCAGTCGGTGACCCTCCACGTCAACGAGGTTCACGTGGCGCCGGTGCTGAGCAACGTGCCGTCCGAAGCGACGATCGACGAACAGGCGGAGTATACGTTCGACGCGGATGCGACGGACGCCGACCTGCCGGCCCAGACCTTGACATTCTCCTTGGTGGGAGCGCCCGCCGGGGCGACCATCGATCCGGCGTCCGGCGTCTTCCGCTGGACTCCGACGGAGGCCCAGGGGCCGGGCGACTACACGTTCGCGGTGCGGGTCAGCGACGGCGTGTTGACGGCGGACCAGACGCTAACCCTGCACGTCCTCGAAGTCAACGCGGCCCCGGTGCTGATCAACGTGCCGTCCGAGGCGACGATTCCGGAGCTTCAGCCCTACACCTTCGACGCCGACGCCACCGACTCCGATGGAGCCGGCGTGACCCTGACGTTCTCCCTGGTGGGAGCGCCCGCCGGGGCGACCATCCATCCCACGTCGGGGGTCTTCCAGTGGACGCCGACGGAGGCCCAGGGGCCGGGCGACCACGTGTTCACGGTTCGGGTCACCGACGGCCTGGTGAACACCGACCAGCAGGTGACGCTCCACGTGACCGAGGTCAACACGGCGCCGGTGCTGACCGGTGTTCCCGCCAACGCGACCATCCCCGAATTGCAGCCCTACACGTTCGACGCCGATGCGACCGACTCCGACCTGCCGGCCCAAACCCTGACCTTCTCGCTGGTCGGAGCGCCCGCGGGGGCGACGATCGACCCGGCGTCCGGGGTCTTCACCTGGACACCGACCGAGGCCCAAGGGGCGTTCGACCACACGTTCACGGTGCGAGTGAATGACGGCTACACGAACACCGACCGATCGGTGACGCTGCACGTGACCGAGGTGAACACGGCGCCGGTGCTCAGCGGGGTTCCGGCCAGCGCGACGATTCCGGAGCAAGCGGCCTACACGTTCGACGCCGACGCGACGGACGCCGACCTCCCGGCCCAGACGCTGACGTTCTCCCTGGTGGGAGCGCCGACCGGGGCGACGATCCATCCCACGACGGGCGTCTTCACGTGGACTCCGACCGAAGGGCAAGGGCCGAACGACTATACGTTCTCGGTCCGCGTGAGCGACGGCACGGCGAACGTTGACCAGTCGGTGACGCTGCACGTGACCGAAGTCAACGTAGCCCCGGTGCTGAGCGGGGTTCCAGCCAGCGCCACGATCCCGGAGGTTCAGGCCTACACGTTCGACGCGAATGCGACCGACGTCGATCTGCCGGCCCAGACCCTCACGTTCTCCTTGGTGGGGGCTCCGGCCGGGGCGACGATCCACCCGACGACGGGCGTCTTCACGTGGACTCCGACCGAGGCCCAAGGGCCGAACGACTACACCTTCACGGTGCGGGTGAGCGACGGGGTGGTCAACACCGACCAGGCGGTGACGTTGCACGTGAACGAAGTCAACGTAGCCCCGGTGTTGAGCAACGTTCCCGCCAGCGCGACGATCCCGGAGCTTCAGCCCTACACGTTCGACGCCGATGCAACCGACGTCGACCTTCCGGCCCAAACGCTGACGTTCTCCTTGGTGGGAGCGCCGGCAGGGGCGGCGATCGACGCCGTGACCGGCGTCTTCACCTGGACGCCGACCGAGGCGCAAGGGCCCGGGGACTTCGCGTTCTCCGTGCGGGTGAGCGACGGGGTGACCAACACCGACCGGCCGGTGACGCTCCACGTGAGCGAGGTCAACGCGGTGCCCGTGCTCGGAGGAATCGAGGCCGCGGCCCTGGTCTACACGGAGGGCGATCCGGCGACGGCGATCACCGCGTCGATCACGGCCGTCGACGCCGATCACGCCAACCTAGCGGGCGCCACGATTCGGATCGCGGCCAACTACCAGAACGGGCAGGACGTGCTGTGGTTCGCGAACACGGCGACCATTACGGGGACGTGGAACGCCACGACGGGGACGCTGACGCTGACGGGCACCGACACGGTCGGCAACTACCAGGCCGCGTTGCGTTCCGTCACGTACCGGAACACCAGCGCCGCCCCGATCAAGTCGACCCGCACGGTCACCTTCCAGGTGACCGACGGCGTGGCGAACAGCAACCTCCAGACCAGGGACATCACGGTCATCTACAATCCCGACCCGGTGGTCCAGGCCCCCGCGGGAAGCGGCACCAACAACCTGTGGCTGCGACTCGATGCCGCGCGCGGCTTCGTCCAGTTGCTCAACAGGTCCAGCAACGCAGTCCTGCGCGAGCAGCCGGCCAACACGCTGAATTCGCTCACGGTGACGGGGGTCGACAACAAGGTCGACTTGCTCACCGTAGACTTCGACTACGGCGGCGCGTTTGAGATTCCCGGCGGGCTGCGGTTCGACGGCGGCGCCGGGCGCAGCAGCGATGTCCTGGTCCTCCACGGCCAGACGACCGGCAGCGTCTTTCGGTCTCTCGACGACCACTACGAGCTCGACGGAGTCTCGATCGAGGGCGTCGGCCTCGAACAGGTCCGCTTCGAGGGGTTGAAGCAGAACGACACCTTCGTGGTGACGGCTCTGCCCGTCCCGCTCCTGATCAGCGACTCGGGCGGGGTCGATACCTTGGACTTCACCGGCGCGAGCCAGCAGGTGAGCGTCAATCCGTCCAGTACCTCGTCCCAGAGGGTCTTCGGCACGGGCAACACCCTCACGCTCCGATCGAAGCCGGAGACGACGATCGTCCAGTACGGCCCGGATCCTGTACTCAACGCCCCGGCGGGAGGGGGCAGCCTCCTCCTGACGTTCGATGCCGGCTGCGTCCAATTGCTCAGCGGCAAGAACCTCCTGCTCAGCCAGCCGCTTTCCTCGCCGCTCAACTCTCTGGAGGTGATCGGCGCGGACAACAAGACCGACACGCTGACCGTCGATGTCAACGCCCTCAGCGCGGGCGGGATCGCCTCGATTCCCGGCGGCGTCGCCTTCACCGGCGGGGCGGGAGCGAAGAACTCCGACACCCTCGTGATCAAGGGCACGACAGGCGACAACCTCTTCCAGTCCTCGTCGGACGGCGCGGCGATTACCGTGGGCGATGCCACGACCGAGTTCACGTTCGCCGGCGTCGAGCAGGTCCGCTTTGAGTCGCTCGCCGGGAATGACACCTACGCGATCGCGGCCCTCAACGTCCCGCTGACCATCATCGACAAGGGCGGCACCGACACGCTCGACTTCTCCGGTGCGGCGGTGGGAGTCTCCATTGATCTCAGGAAGAGCACGGGCCAGAAGCAGATGGTTTTCGGCGAGGGCGCCACCCTCGCGTTGCGGGGCACTCTGGAGAACGTGATCGGCACGGCGTTCGCGGACCTGATCCACGGGAACTCGGCGAAGAACCTCATTCGGGGCGGCGACGGAAACGACACGATCTACGGCAACGGCGGCAGCGACTTGCTCTTGGGCGGAGCCGGGGACGACTGGCTCTACGGCGGCTCGGGCAAGAGCGTGCTGATCGGTGGCCTCGGGGTCGACAACGTGAAGGCCGGCTCGAAGGGCGACATCCTCATCGGCGGCGAAACAGCCTTCGATGACAGCCCGGACGACCTTGTCCAGATCCTTGCCGAATGGACCGCCAAGGGCACGCCCGCGTCGCACGTGGCCAACCTGACCCAAGGCCTTCCCCCCGATCAGCGGATCAACCTGAGGCAGGGCGACGGCGTCATCGACGACGAGTCGGCCGACGTGCTCTACGGTGGGTCAGGATCCGACTGGTTCCTGTTCTTCGCCGACGACACCCTGAAGAACCGCAGCACGAAGGACTTCCCGCCCTCGTAACGCCGAAATCGCCCCCGACGGCAACCGGCTCCGAAAACGGGGAAAGCGTTTGACACGCCTCCTCGTGGGAGATTATCTTCTGTACGGGCGGGTACGGCCCCGGGAGGTGGGCCGCGCGCGGCCGAATTGGGTAGCTTATCCGGCAGCAATCCTTCATCCTGACTATCGAGGGTGCGTGTCATGGCCAGCTTGTTCAGGACGTTTCAGCGGCTGGGTGCAATCGTCGGGAGCCGGCGAAGACGATCGAGTCTCCTGCCGCCGCGGGCACGGCGTCGCCCCATCGTCGGCCGGGCCTCGCGCCTGGAGTCGCTCGAACAGCGGACCCTTCTGGCGGTTGGCGTGGGAACGGAAGCCGTGACTCCCTGCCTCTTGGGGCAGCGTTCGTGGACGGAGGTTTCCGAGTACCTCAACCAACCGGATGCCTCCGAACTCGCGGCGTTGACCGCCGTGGCTCCCGCACAACCGACGGCAATCTCGGCCCACACGGTCACCCGCGGCGGCGCAGGCCCTGCCGTGGAAATCCAGGTGAGCGTCGGTTCGCTCTACTACCAGCCGGTCGACGGCGGCGGCGTGTTCCTTCTCGATGGGGCAGCCCAAACGGAAGTGGCGGGCACTCCCATGCTCCCGGTGGTCCCACTCAGCGTGCTGCTGCCTCCGGAGACCGCCGTCGGCAGCGTGCAGGTGTCGGTTGCCGACGGGAGCCTGCTCGACCAGCAATACTCGATCACCCTCGCCGCACAGGCGGCTGCCACCTCCGGGGGAGACGGGCCGGTTGCGTCGTCCGCCGGGCAGGCCAATCCGGCCGCCTCGGGCCACCTCGCGGAGTTGGTGGGCGTGCAGCACGTGCGGGGCTACACGGTCGCGGTCGTGAACGTCTACCCCCTCCAAGCCACCGCACAAGGACTGCGATTCTATTCGTCGATCGATGTGACCGTCCAGGCCGTCGCCGACGAAGCCGACTCGTCGGTCATGCTGCCTCGCGGGCTGGAGAGCGACATGGCGGTGGTCGCCGGCATGGTGGCCAATCCGCAGGACTTGTCGTCCTACGGGAGTGTTTCTCGAACCGGTGCCCCTGAGACGCTGCTCGCTCCCGGCACGTACTCTTACGTTCTTATCACAAGCTCTTCGCTTGTGTCGTCGTTCACCCCGCTGATCGCGCAGAAACTGGCCCGCGGCGTCAGTGCGATCATCTATACGGTGGAGGACATCTACGCGCAATACTCCGGAAGGGACCGTGCGGAGCAAGTACGGAACTTCATTCGCGACGCGTATTCGACCTGGAACACCCAATATGTGTTGCTGGGCGGCGATACGGGGACGGTGCCCCACCGGGCGGCTTACGCCTCTTGCGGCGGCGTCGACCCCACCATGCCCACCGACCTCTACTTCGCCTGCCTCGACGGCTCCTGGAACGAGGACGGCGACAGCATTTGGGGCGAATTCACCGACGGCATCGGCGGCGGCGAGGTAGACCTTCTGTCGGAGGTCTACGTGGGACGGGCGCCTGTGGACACGCCGACCCAGGCACAGAACTTCGTCAACAAGACGATCCAGTACGAGACGACCCCACCACTGAATCCGAAGTCCGCGGTGTGGATGGGAGAGTATCTCTGGTACGGGCCCAACGGCGAGGTCTACGGCAGCCACTCGAAGGACCCGATCCGCGACGAGGTGATGCCTGTCGACTACAACTTCACCACGCTGTATGAGGAAAACGGCACCTTCAGCCGGCAATCGGTGGTTGCCTCGCTGAACGCCTCGCCCCACGTGGTCAATCACTTGGGCCACGGCGATACGGACTGGGCGATGTATCTGACCGGCTCGATCGTCGACGGGCTGACCAACGCCTATCCGTTTCTCGCGTACAGCCAGGCCTGCTATTCCGGGGCGTTCGACCTGGGCGGGAGCAGCGACTCCGTGGCCGAGCACTTCGTCTACGACGATCACGGCGCGTTCGCCGTCGTGATGAACTCCCGCTACGGCTGGGGCTCGTCGGCGGGGATTCCCGGCTTCTCGCATTGGTTCGACTACGAATTCTGGGAAGCGATCTTCCCGCCGCCGGCCG
>CAYSGY010000001.1:48704-69342 GCA_964430315.1 uncultured Planctomycetaceae bacterium | reverse complement strand
CCCTCCTCATGCCGGGCCTGCAACGACGACTCTTCGACACCACCCCATGGGAAGCCGATGACCAAGGCGAGCAGTTGGTCGCCACGGTCGTCTTCCCGGAAGGGCCCTGGGGCGAGTTCGACTACACGGTCCCGGATCGGCTGGCCGGTGAGGTCGAAACGGGACGACGGGTGCGGGTGCCGCTGGGGCGAGGAAATCGGCCCATGGTGGCCTACTGCGTGCGCGTCGAGACCAAGCCGGCAGGACCCCGGGCACTCAAGCCGGTTGCTGGGGTCGTCGACCGCCGCAGCCTCCTGGACCCGGCGATGCTCCGTACCACCCGATGGATCGCCGACCATTATCTCTGCCATTGGGGCCAAGTCCTGGAGGCCGTGGTCCCGACAGGCGTCCGCTCCCAGGCAGGCACGCGTCTGACCCAGTTCGTAAGCCTCGCGCCCGAAGCGGCCCAACGGCTCCTGGAGTTGGAACTCCCCCCAGCCCAAGCGCGCGTCGTGCAGGTGCTGGCCGAGGCGGGCCGGTCGCTGGCGCTCCAGGACCTCCTGCGCGAGGCCGAATGCTCGCAGGCCCCGATCACCGGGCTGAAGCGGAAGGGAGTGGTGCTCGTCTGTGCCGAGCGGGTGAGTCACGGGCCGGCGCCGGCGCCGGCGGTCGCACGGCAGCAGCAACACGTCCTCAATCCCGATCAGCAGACGGCGCTCGACACGATTCTCGCGGCGCTTCAACGCCGCGAACACGAGACGATCCTCGTCCACGGCGTCACGGGGAGCGGGAAGACCGAGGTCTACATCCGCGCGATCGGGGAGGTGGCGTCCTTCGGGCGTCAGGCGATCGTGCTGGTGCCGGAGATCAGCCTCACGCCGCAGACGCTCGAACGGTTCCGGGCCCGATTCGACCGCGTGGCCATGCTCCACAGCCACTTAAGCGATGCCCAGCGGCATCACGAGTGGCAGCGGATTGCCGATGGGCAGGTCCAGGTCGTGGTGGGGGCCCGCAGCGCGGTCTTCGCGCCCACCCCGCACCTTGGCCTGATCGTGCTCGACGAGGAACACGAGACGACGTTCAAGCAGGAGATCGTCCCCCGCTACCATGCCCGCGACGTCGCCCTGGCCCGGGCCAAGGACCAAGGCATCCCCCTGGTCCTCGGCTCGGCGACGCCCTCGCTCGATACGTGGCACCGGGCCCAGTCGGGCGCGTACCGGCTGGTGACGATGCCCCGGCGCGTGCTCGATCGGCCGCTGCCGCAGGTGGGCACGATCGACCTCCGGTTGGACGAGCACACGCGCACGTCGCGCGGGGCGATCAGCCGGCCGTTGCACCAGGCCATGCGGGAGTCGCTCGAGGCCGGCGGCCAGGTGATCCTGCTCCTGAACCGGCGGGGCTACTCCACGCATATCCAATGTCCGGCCTGCGGCCACGTGGTCCGCTGCCCGCACTGCGAGATCGCCCTGACCCACCACCGGGCCCAGGAAATGGCACTGTGCCACTACTGCGATTACCAGGTGAAGACGCCCGCCGCTTGCCCGGAGTGCCGGGCCGCGGGGATCCGCTACAGCGGCTACGGGACGCAGCGACTGGAGGCCGAAGTGCGGGCCCGGTTCCCGGGCGTCGCGGCCCTGCGCATGGACACCGACAGCATGCAACGCCCCGGGAGCCACGAGCAGGCCCTGGCGGCATTCCGTTCGGGCCGGGTGCGGATCCTGCTCGGCACGCAGATGATCGCCAAGGGGCTCGATTTCCCCAACGTGACCCTGGTGGGCGTCGTCAATGCCGACACCGCCCTGCACTTCCCCGACTTCCGCGCGTCGGAACGGACGTTTCACCTCGTGACCCAGGTGGCCGGTCGTACCGGCCGGGGTGAAAAAGGCGGCCGCGTGCTCGTGCAGACCTTCACCCCCGATCACCCGGCCATCCTCGCCGCGGTGCGCCACGATTACGCCGCCTTCGCCGCCAGCGAGTTGCCCGTCCGGCAGATGCTTTCCTATCCGCCCTTCGGCGCGATGGTCCGCCTGGTGGTGCGGGCGCCCCAGGAACCGACCGTCAAGGAATTCGCCGACTTTCTGGCCAAACGGCTTGTGGCAGCCCTTCAAGCGCGGCAATCCACCGCCCGGATCCTCGGGCCCGCTCCGGCCCCCTTCCCAAAGCTCCGCGGACGGTATCGCTATCAAATCCAAGTGCAGGGGCCCGACGGCCAGCAACTCCGTGACGCCGTGCGCGAGGCCACCGACGACCTGAACCCGCCCGAACCCTTGCAGTGGATCGTCGACGTGGACCCGCTGGATATGCTCTGACGAGGAACAGACGCCCGGTGAGCACGGGACCTCGATTCCCTATCGTTTGACTTCGCGCAGGTACGCCTCGTAGCGCTCGACGGCTTGCTGATCGGTCAATTGGTGGGCGATCAGGAGCCGGCACCGGGCCTGTGCGGTCTGGCCGGCCTTCAGGTCGCGGCCGAAGAGCGAGAGATAGATCGACCGGTACCCGCCCGCCTCGAGCGTGGCCGGGTTCCAAGGGCTGGAGATGGCGAAGCAATCACCGGGCGGGCACATCATCAGGGCCGTCAGCCCGTGCGAGGTGTCGCGGCGGAGAATCATCGGGGCCGCCAGCCAGCGCTCGATCGCCCAGTCGACGGGGTTCGACCCGAGCTTCCATCGCCCGTCACGGATCATCTGCGCCCCCGCCTCGTCCCGCGGGAACATCACGTAGCCGCCCGTCGATTCCGGCTTGCGGTCGACCGGGACGAACCGGGCCCCGGCCCGGCCTTCGCCTTCCGGCTTCCAGTAGACCGATGCGAGGAACGTCTTCGTGAAGTACGAGGACATGAAGAGTTCGAACCTCGGCATGTCGCGATGCGGCTTGACGGTGATCTCCAGGTCGATCGTGTCCGCCGCCTTCCAGCGGTACACGCCCGTGATCTCCAGCGGGTGCTCGTCTGCCGGCGGCCAACGCACTTCGACCGCTCCGTCCGCAAGGAGTCCGGTCTGGGTGGGCCAGTCCCGGGCGCACGTGCCGTGGCGTTTGTTCCGCTCCAGGACGCGGTAGAAACTGAAGATCCCCGGCGGATGGACCAGTTCCATCTTCGAGTCGCAATCGACCATCGGGTAGATCCCCTGGTACTTGCCGTCGACCTTCAGACGCCCGCGGAACGTGCCGGTATCGAAGTCATAAAGCCCCGGGCCCGCCGGCTTGAACGCCAGCTTCGGCGGATCGGCCAGGACGGGGGCCGCCGCAAGCACCAGGAACGCAAGAAACACAGGTCGCCGCAACATGACGGTCTCCTCACTCCAGTGGCGTTGCACAATCCCGGGAGGGCGACGAACGTGAGGTACTCGCCTCTACCACGTCGCCGGCCACGATGCTACATTAGGCGCAGTCCCGCTGCAAGCAACGCCGGCGTATGGCAAGCGAAACCCGATCGGAGCCGAAGCGAATGAGTCGATCTGTTTGTCGATGGGGCATCCTGGGCGCCGCCGATATCGCCCGGAAGAATTGGCAGGCAGTCCGCCACGCAACGAACGCGACCCTTGTGGCCGTCGCGAGCAGGGACCCGCAGCGGTGCGAACGGTTCATCCGTGAGTGCCAGGCGCACACGCCCTTTGAGACGCCGCCGCAGGCATGCACGAGCTACGAAGAACTGTTGGCCCGCGACGACGTCGACGCGGTCTACATCCCGCTGCCCACGGTCGTGCGCAAAGGCTGGGCGATCCGCGCGGCCCGGGCCGGCAAGCACGTGCTGGTCGAGAAGCCGGTCGGGGCCACGGCCGGCGACGCGGCGGAGATCGTCGAGGCGTGCCGGCAGGGCAACGTGCAGTTCATGGACGGCGTGATGTTCATGCACAGCCGGCGGCTCGACGCCATGCGCCAAGTGCTCGACGACGGCGAGAGCGTCGGCCGAATCACGCGGATCGCCTCGCACTTCACCTTCGGCGCCACGAGCGAATTCTTCGCCGGGGACATCCGTACCCACAGCGAGTTGGAGCCGCTCGGGTGCCTGGGCGATCTGGGGTGGTACTGCATTCGCTTCACGCTCTGGGCCATGAACTGGCAGATGCCCGTTGGGGTGTGCGGCCGAACGATGGCGGAGCACCGCCGCCCGGACAGTCCGGCCGCCGTTCCCACCGATTTCTCGGCCGAGATGTTCTTTCCCGGCGGGGTATCCGCCAGCTTCTACTGCTCGTTCCTGACCGATATCGAGCAGTGGGCCAACGTGAGCGGCCTGAAGGGACACCTGCACCTGCCCGACTTCGTGCTCCCCCATTACGGCAGCGAGTTGGCGTTCGAGGTCTCGAAGCCCGTGTTCAACATTCGCGGTTGCGATTTCAACATGGAACGTCACACGCGCCGCACGGCCGTGCCCGAGTACAGCAACAGCGACGCCACGGCCCAGGAAACCGGTATGTTCCGCACCTTCTCGGAGCTCGCCCTGTCGGGCAAGCCGGATCCTCACTGGGGAAAGATCGCGATGAAGACGCAGATCGTGTCCGACGCATGCTTCCGTTCGGCCCGCGAGGGCGGACGATTGATCGAACTCGACGCGGGGGAGGTTTGAGTACTCAGTACCCGGTACTCGGTACTCAGTCTCGGCGGGCGTCGCTTGGCTTCGTCCGCCCTGCGGGTTGTTTGTGGAAACCGAGCGACACGACAAGGAACCGCATCATGGCGACCAAGCACGAGATCGGGCGGCGGTGGATCGTAGCGGCGGTTTTGGCCGTGCTCTTGCCGGCGGGCGCAAGGGCGGCCGATCCGGCCCGGGTGCTTCCGCCCGGCCAAACGCCCCAAGACAGCCGGCTGGGACCCTTGAAGGACCTGAACGGCTACTTCCCCTTCTCGCCGCCGGCCACGAAGGACGTCTGGCTCGCCCGGGCGGAGCAGGTGCGGCGGCAGATCCTGGTGGCCACGGGCCTCTGGCCCATGCCCACGAAGACCCCGGCCAACGCGGTCGTCCATGGCCCCGTGGACCGCGACGGCTACACGGTAGAAAGAGTCTTCCTTGAGAGTTTTCCCGGCCATTTCGTCACCGGGAGTCTGTATCGTCCGAAGGGCCGCAGTGGGAAGCTGCCGGGCGTGATGTGCCCGCACGGACATTGGGCCAACGGCCGGTTCTACGCCGCCGACGAGAAGAAGCACCGCTGGGACCTTGTGGCCGGCGCGGAGCGGTTTGAGGTGAGCGGGCGGTACCCGCTCCAGGCCCGATGCGTCCAGTTGGCCCGCATGGGCTGCGTCGTGTTCCACTACGACATGGTCGGATACGCCGACAGCGTGCAGCTTGGCCACGGTCCCGGCTTCCGCCCGGCCATGAGCACGCCGGAGAACTGGGGCTACTTCAGTCCGCAGGCCGAAGTCCGCTCGCAGAACATGATGGGCCTGCAAACCTACAACTCGATCCGCGCCCTGGACTGGTTCAGCGCCTTGCCCGACGTGGATCCGAAACGGATCGCCGTGACCGGCGCAAGCGGCGGCGGGACGCAGACGTTCATTCTCTGCGCCCTCGACCCGCGCCCCGCGGTGGCGTTTCCGGCGGTCATGGTCGGCACGGCCATGCAAGGGGGCTGCACCTGCGAGAACGCCTGCTATCTCCGCGTCGACACCGGCAACATCGAGATTGCCGCCCTCATCGCCCCGCGTCCGCTGGGCATGACCGCCGCCGACGACTGGACCAAGGAGATCATGACCAAGGGCCTGCCCGAGTTGAAACCGGTCTACAAGCTCTTCGGCGTGGAAGACCGGGTCATGGCCAGGCCGCTGCTGCACTTCCCGCACAACTACAACTACGTGTCGCGGGCCGTGATGTACGGTTGGCTCAACCGGCATCTCCACTTAGGGTTCGCGGAGCCGATCGTGGAAGAGGATTTCAAGCCCCTCTCGATCCCCGAACTGAGCGTCTGGGACGAGAAGCACCCGAAGCCCAAGGTAGGCGACGACTACGAGCGGTCCCTCCTGAAGTGGATCACCGCCGACTCCGAGCGGCAGATGCAGGCCCTCGTGCCGCACGACGCCGCGTCGCTGGCCGAATACCGCCGCGTGGTCGGCGGGGCCTTGGAGGCGATGATCGGGCGCGAGGTGCCGCCCAAGGGCGCGGTCCAGGCCGACGTGCGCCAGCAGCAAGACCTCGGCCCCTGCCGCCTCACCAAGATGCGGCTCCGCTACGCGGCGAAGGGCGAAGAGGTCCCGGCGGTCCTTTTCGAGCCCAAGGGCGCGGCACGCGAGGTCGTCCTTCTGCTCGATCCCTGCGGCAAGCAGTCGCTGCTCCGGGCGGACGGCGCCCCGCGTGAAGACGTGGCCCGGCTGCTGGCCGCCGGATCGGCGGTGCTCGGGATCGACCTCTTCGGCCAGGGCGAATTCACCCCCGACGGCAAGCCCTTGGCCAAGGCCCGGCTGCTCACCACGAACCACTGGGACCGATACCTGGGCTACACGCTGGGCTACAATCGGCCGCTGTTCGCCCAGCGCGTGCATGACATCCTCTCGGCGGTATCCTATCTCAAGGCGACGCGTCCTTCCGAGCAGAAGCTCCGGCTGCTTGGCTTGAAAGGAACGGGCCGCTGGGCGGCCGCGGCCAAGGCCCTCGCCGGATCGGCGGTCGACAACGCCGTGATCGACACGGCCGGGTTCCGCTTCGCCAACATCACGGCCCTGGACGATCCGGACCTGCTCCCCGGCGGGGCCAAGTTCCTCGACCTGCCGGGCATCCTCGCGCTGGCGGCCCCCGGCCGCATGGAGCTTCGCGGAGAAGGCGACAAGGCCCCGGGCGTCGTCGCCGCCGCCTACCAAGCGGCAGGCAGTGCCGGAAACCTCGTGATCGGCTCCACGACGGCGAAGTAGGGTGGGACAAGCGAAGCGCAGTCCCACCGAGAGACTGAGGATTCTGTGCCGGCAACGGCCAAGCCGTGGCGCGCCCTTCGCCCCTGACCATCGGCACCCGGCGGCGCACACGTCTCCCGTGCTTGACAGACTCACGGCCCACAAGTAGGGTGGCTGGCAGGGAGGCAAGGGCGATTCGCCCTTGCGCCCCTTCTTGACGACATCGTGTGCGGCCAGAGAAGCGTTGGGCGGAGATCTCCGATGAATGCGGCGCAACTGAGTAACTCGACGGCGCCGAGAACCAGCTGCCGTTGTGCCCAGTTTGGTCTGTTGGCGATCCTAACGGCTTCGGGCGTCTTCCTTCCCCTTGACCGGCTCCACGCCGCTGGCCAGACCAACGAAAAGCCTTCCGAAAAGGTCGTTGTGACGGTAGAACTTTGTAGGTATGTGCGTGGCGATTGGCTTGTGGAAAGCGACGTCCGCAAGCATGTCGAGAAGCTCTTGAAGGATGATTCGGTGGAGCCGGACGTGCGCACCGAGCTCGGGAAATATGAAGTGACAGGTTTCATCTTCATGGTGGTCGCACCGAAGAAGTATTCCGGCAAGCTCCTCACGATCCATCATGATGGCGTGATAGCTTCTGGCGATCCCACGGAGTTTGCTCAACGAGGGCGGCGGTACGAAGTGCAGGTCCCATCCTCGTTACTGGACGACTGCCATTTCCGCCCTTGCAGTTGTGGTTTCTTCTTGAAGCCAATCAAGCAGGACAAGGGCGCGCGCGGGTGCCCGTAGTCGGCGAGACCGGTGGATTGTGTGCCACTGCTTGGCCGCTGCCGGCACCACGTATCCCCATCGTCGAGTCACTCTGCCGGCAGCGGCCAAGCAGTGGCACACCCTTCGCTCCTGACCATGGGAACCCGGCGCGCATAGGTCTCCCATGCTTGACAGACTCACGGTCCACAAGTAGGGTGGCTGACAGAGGGGCAAGGGCGATTCGCCCGTGCGCCCGTCCTTGACGACTTCGTGTGCGGCCAAAGGAACGTTGGACACAGGACCATGCTGGAGTTGACGAAGAACCGCATTGCCGCGACGAGCCTGGCGGCTTGCCTCCTCGTTTATGCGGGTTTTCAGCTCGGTGTCCACGGGCATCTGTTTTGGCGGACGGGCTGCTATCTTGGGATGTGCTTGGGACTGATCTGGTTCGGTTCTTCCCTTGGGCAACATACCGGTTCTGGAATCGACCGACCTACACCGGGGATTGTCGTGATCGCCATGGGCTGGCTGCTATTGCTGCTCTCGCCCTTGGTAATTGGCGCATCCAAGGCGCGCATGGCCATGGGCTGGTGAGGATCGAGCCGCCCACCCCCGGTTGCCCGCGAGGCGAGGCATCCCGCTGGTAGTTTCGGCCGCGGGGATTGGATAGAATCAGGACCAGGCCGGGATTGGTCGGCGCGGGAGCGTCCGGCGGCGGCCGCGCCGCATGGTGGTGTTGAGCATGAATGCCGACAAGTCGCGACGGCGTAGACGCCTCCGGTTGATTGCAGCCGCCCTGCTGCACCTGCCACAACGACCACGATGACCGACTGGAGCGGAAGCCGTCCTTCTTCCGATCGTCACCCTCCTGAACAAGGAACTTTTTGATGTCCGCATCGAACGAACTCTCCCGCCGTGGTTTTCTGGGGAAGACGGCCGGGGCGGCCGGACTCGCAGCCCCGCTGGTCGTGTCGGCAACGACGCTCGGATTGGAGGGCACGCCCGGCCCGAATGATCGGATCCACGTCGGGCTGATCGGCTGCGGCGGGATGGGCCAGCACAACCTGGCGCAGTGCGCGGCCCATAAGGACGTGGTGGTGACGGCCGCGTGCGACCCCTGGAAGCCGCGCCGCGAGGCGGTGGCGGCCCGGCACAAGGCGAGTTGCAAGGCGTACCGCGATTACCGCGAGGTGCTCTCGCAGAAGGACGTCGACGCGGTGATCATCGCCCCGCCGCCCCACTGGCACGCCCTCATCGCGATCCACGCCTGCCAGTCCGGCAAGGACATCTATGTGCAGAAGCCGATGACGCTCCACCTGGCGGAAAGCCTCGCCCTGCGCAACGCGGTGAAGAAGCACCAGCGGATCAGCCAGGTCGGCACACAGATCCACGCGGGCGAGAACTACCGCCGCATCGTCGAGATGCTCCGGGCGGACCACCTGGGCAAGATCAGCGTGGTGCGGACCTTCAACGTGATGAACCAGGGCCCCCAGGGCGTCGGCCACGACCCGAACACCACTCCCCCGCCGGAGCTGGACTGGGACCTCTGGGTCGGGCCCGGGCCGATGCGGCCGTTCAACGCCATCCTCGTGGCCAACTCCTACAACCACTGCTCCTGGATGACCTACACCGGCGGTTGGCTCTGCGGCATGGCCCCGCACATCATCGACCTGCCGATCTGGGCCCTCAACCTCGGCTTCCCAACCGCCGTCAGTTCGGTCGGCGGCCGGTTCATCATCAAGGACGACGGGGACGGTCCCGACGTCCAGGAAGTCCTCTGGCAGTATCCCAAGTGTACGATGACGTGGATGTCGACGCAGGCCAACAGCTACGGTTTCGACCTGCACGGCCCGCCGGTCCCGCGGCGGCGCCTGGGCATCTATTTCCACGGCGTCGACGCCACGATGTACTGCGACTACGGCACCAACAAGATCGTGCCCGAGGGGGACCGCATGAAGGACAAGCAGGTGCCCGAGAAGTCGATCCCCCCGTCGCCCGGGCACGAGCGGGAATGGCTCGATTCGATCAAGTCGCGCAAGGAGCCGAGCTGTTGCGTGGACTATCACGTGCGGGTCGACGTGCCCCTGGTGCTTGCCAACCTGTCGCTCAAGCTGGGCCGCACGATCCACTTCGACCCGGCCACCGAGAAGATCACCGGCGACGAGGAAGCCGCCCGCCAGGCAAAGCCCGAGTACCGCGCGCCGTGGAAGTTCCCCGAGGAGTACCTCAAAGGGTAGGCTCCCTCCCGCAATCCATCCGCCGAGCGATCCTGGCCCCGGTCGATGAGCGAGACCACGTGGGCGAGCGATGAGCCAGAGGCCTCGCCGAACCTCACTTTGCGGTCGATTGCGCCTCGGGCGATTGCAGACGTTCGACGAGCATCTCGGCCTGTTCTTGAGACCAGCGCTCCAGGATACCGGCCGTCTGTACCGCACGCTTGCCAGCGCTGAGAACTCCCTCGCTCAGCCGCTGCTTGCTCGCGTGGGCCGTCCGCTCGACCTTCTCCCACACATGGCTTTCGGTCTTCCTCCGCTTGCCCAGCCGATAGGCCTCGCCGTTGAGCAGACAGGTGGGAGTCTTCGTTTGGCCCATCAGCAGCGGAAACGATCCGGCGCGGACTGGAAGCGAGATCCACGCGCAGGTACGAAGCTCGGGATGCGTGGGGTCGATCTCGACGGTCATGCCCGAAATGGATGAATTGAAGCAGATCGAGGGATCGCGCGCAACGCCGTGGAAGAGCCCGAAGTCGATCGGGCCGTTGGCTTCGCGCAGTCTCCTGGCGGCTGCGCTGCTGTCGAGCCGGCTGAAATAGACCTTCTGCGAGTGGAACCGGGAGGCCACGTGGCGCGCGTTGTTGCTGACTTCCATGATTACGCCTTCCCGGTCGACAAAGAGCCAGTGGTTGCCGTTAACATCGCCCCCCGCGTAGTATCCCTTCTTCACGAAATCCTCGAGGACCGCCAACGCTTCGCGGCAGTTCGACGCCTTTTCCGCGATGTAACGCAGAATCGCCCCAGCCATCATCCCCCGGTATTGCGGCGGCGCTGATTCGGACAGCAGCGCGGACGGGTCGCCTTTGCGCGTCAAGTGGGCAGGATAATCCGCGGCGCCGGCCAGCCCCTGGTCGTTGACCATCATCGAACAGTTGATGGCGCTGGCGTCGCAGATGCCGATGAACTTGTGGATCCCTTCCAGCGAACTCGCCAGAAGGTACGCCGCCTGGTCCCGGTCGACGTTGTCGCGCGTCTTGTGAAAGAGGATCGCGCCCCCCTCGGTCAACTCGCGTGCCGCGGCGTAGGAGGTACACTCGTGAAGAAAAAGACTCCTGGGTTTGCTGCCCACGAATGCAACGTACAAGTCCTCGCGAACCCCCGCCGCCCGGGCCACAGCACGAGATTCCTCCAGCCAATGGGGCGCGACCTGCCGGACGATGCGGGCGAACGCCTTGGAACGCTCGATCAAGACATCCTCCGAGATTCCGGCCGCCGCGGCTTTCTTCAGGTAGTGGACGTCGAAATCGTGGGTAATCGTCGTCTTGTTGATTTCACCCCACGTCTTTCCGACTTCCGCCGGGCTGCCTCCGAGGCGGACCATGGCGGCCTGCTGGGCAGAAGCGTGTGATGTGAGCAGAAGACAAAGGGCGAAGGCAATACGGTGTTTCATGATTCCCTCAGCGTCCATTTCGGCATCGGTGGGCCGTGATCGCGCATTCAGGAAGCGGGACCACTTCGGCACGCCCGGGAAAGGCACCGGTTGTGCTTGCCTCGATTGTCGTCGCCGGCGGCCGGTCTTACAAGCCGTCCGCGGCCGAGGCCCCTTGTTGCACGCCGGCCCGTTGGAGACTATGGTGGCCGGGGGCATCGCGAGGTGCGAGGCTCCCGATCGCCCGGAACGCAGCCTCAGCCAGGGACCAAACCACCGATGAACAGGTTCACGTCAACGGTCGCCATTCTTGCCAACCTTTCGGCCTCCCTGATCTTCGCCGCCGATTGGCCGACCTATCGGGCCGACGCCGCACGCAGCGGCTTCACGTCCGATGTCCTCGGCCCGGCCCTGCAACGGCAATGGACCTATCGCTGCACGCATGCGCCGCGTCCGGCCTGGCCGACCTCCGACCGGATTCACTACGACTTTGCCTGTCAGCCGATCCTCGCCGGCGGGGCGGTCGTGTTCGGTTCCTCCGCCGACGATCAGGTGGTTGCCCTCGACCTTGCGACGGGGCGAGTGCGCTGGCGGTTCTTCTCTCAAGGGCCGGTCCGGTTTGCGCCGGCGGCCTGGCGCGATCGGGTGTTCGTGTCGAGCGACGATGGATACTTGTACGCCGTGGCCTTGGCCGACGGCCGGCTCCTTTGGAAACACCGAGGTGCTCCCGACGGCCGCCTGCTGCTGGGGAACGAGCGGATGATCTCGCGGTGGCCTGCCCGCGGCGGGCCGGTGGTGGTCGACGGCACGGTCTACTACGCGCTGGGCATCTGGCCCAGCGACGGCGTGTTCATCCACGCCATCGACGCCGAGTCGGGACGCCTGCGGTGGACCAACGCCAAGATCGGGGCCCTATGGATGGCGCAACCGCACGGGGGGGCCAGTGCTGCGAGCGGCGTCCCGCCGCAGGGCTACCTGCTGGCCGATGTGGATCGTCTGTTTCTGCCAACCGGCCGGGCGGTGCCCGCCGCGTTGCGACGATCGGACGGCGAGTTGCTCTACTACCATTTGGAGGCGAATCACTCCATCGGCGGCGCCCGGGCCTTGTTGGCGGGGCCGTTCTTGGCCAACGGCGGATGTCTCTTCGACGCGGCCGACGGACGGCTGGCTGCGCGTTGCGGCCGCGGCGTGCTCTCCGCCCTGCCGGATGGCATGATCCAATCCAACGGCGCCTCGATCGTTCACTACCGATTCGCCGATCTGGAGTCCGTCGACCGGAAGGGCAAGCCGGTGCGCTATCGCGGGCTGAAGAAGGAGGCCGAGGTCGTCCTGCGGCCCGATCCGTACGATACACCCCAGATGGCCGAAGCGCTGGCGGCCTATCCGGTGTTCAAGGACATGTTCGCGATGCGTCCGCGGTTCCGCCAGGCCGACGACTCGGTGCTCAAGCAGAGCAATCTTGAAGTGCAACTCAATCAGCGGCGTCCGGAGTTGCGTCAAATGGGAGTACGCACGGAACCGCTCCTGGCCACCACGTACGAGAGAGAACTCGAACTCATCACCGCCGGCAACGACGCGGTCTGCGGCGGGCAGGGGGCGGTCGAGATCGTGGACCTGGCGTCCCACCGCGTGCGATGGCGGCAGCCCGTGGAGGGCACGGCACTCGGCCTTGCCGTGTCGGAGGGACGGCTGATCGTCTCCACCACGGCCGGACGCGTCTACTGTTTCGGTCCGGGGCCGGCCGCCGGCAAGGTTGAAACCCAGGAGACTTCTTCACCTGCCGAGGTGGCCTCCGGGGCCGCGGTCGACTACGGTGCAGCGGCCGAGGAAATCCTCCGGGAGACCGGCATCCGGGAGGGGCTCTGCCTGGACCTCGGCTGCGGCTCCGGTCAGCTTGCGATCGAATTGGCGCGGCGCAGCAAGCTGACCGTGTGCGGACTGAGCGAGGATCCGGCGGAGGTCGATGCCGCCCGAGAACGGCTCCACGCAACCGGTCTATACGGAGTCCGCGTCAGCGTGCAGCAGGGCGATCCGCTTCAACCGCCCTATCCGAACTACTGCGCGGACCTGGTGGTGTCGAGCCGCAGTCTCGACTCTGAGACGCGGATTCCCGAACCCTCGGCAGTCAAGTCCTTGCTGCATCCCTACCGCGGCAAGGCGGTCCTGGGCAAGCGGGGCCCGTTGCGGATCGTCACCGCAACGCCGCTGGAGGGGGCCGGGCAATGGACGCACCAGAACGCATCCCCCGCCAACACGCTTTGTTCCCAAGACACCCTCGTCCGGGGGCGCCTCCAAGCACTCTGGTTCCGGGACGTGGATTTTGAGATCCCGGACCGGCATGCCCAGGGCCCGACGCCGCTGGTCAACCGGGGCCACCTCGTGGTGGAGGGGGTTGACGGTCTGTGCTGCGTCGACGCCTACAATGGCCGCCTGCTTTGGACGTATCGCATCGAAGGGATCCTGCGCGACTGGGACGGCAGCCATCACGACGTCGGGGTCCCGGAGCGGGGCAACAATTTCTGCCTCAGCGACGACAGCGTCTATGTGGCCGAAGGGGCCCGCTGCCTTCGGCTCGACCTGCATACGGGCAGATTGCTCGGCGAGTTCGCCACGCCGGTGGCGAAAGACGACAAGAACCGCAACTGGGGCTATGTGGCCTGGCACGACGGGCTGCTCTACGGCAGCGTCCTCCACGACGGGCATTTCACCAGCGCCCGCTACCGTGACATTCGCTTGCGGACCGAATCCGTGCAGTTCTTTGCCATGGACGCCACGACGGGGGAACTCCGTTGGCGCTACCAGCCCCGCGACTCGATCCGCAACAACGCGATCGCGATCGCCGACGGCCGGGTGTACCTGATCGATCGGGCGATTGCCTTGGCGGACCGCACCGTGAAGCCCGAGCCCGGACGCAAGATCCAACTCCTGAAGCCGGGCGAGCATCCCGGCGGGACCTTGCTGGCGCTCGAGGCCAAGACCGGCCGTACGCTCTGGCAATCGGACGACGACATCTTCGGCACGCAGTTGGCCGTCAGCGCGAAGCACGGCCTCCTGCTGATGTACTACCAGTCCATGCGATTCAACTTCTTCCGGCTGCCGTCGGAGATCGGCGGGCGCATGGCCGCCTTCGACGTTCAAACAGGCAAGCGCCGCTGGGACAAGGCGGCGAAGCCCGGCACGCGCCCGGTGATCGCCGGCGACACGCTCTACGCCGAGGGCGGGGCCTGGAACGTGCTTACCGGCGAAGAGGTGCCCTTTCAGTTCAAGCGGACCCACGGCTGCGGGCAGATCGCCTCCAGCTCGCAACTGCTCGTCTTCCGCTCCGCCACGCTGGCGTATCTCGACTTGAAACGCGACGGCGGGGCCATCCGGAACTTCGGCGGCATGCGGCCGGGTTGCTGGATCAATGCCATCCCCGCGGGAGGACTGGTGCTTGTGCCCGACGGGTCGGCCAAGTGCCTGTGCAGCTACCAAACCCGGGCCTGGCTCGCCTTGCAGCCGAGCCAAGACGATTGACGCGCGGCTTCGTTGCCGGGCGTCTGGCCCGCCCCCGCAGGCGGGACGGACACCACCGTTCACGCGCGGGTGGTGAACGGTGCGGCATGACGACCAGGCCCCGGCTCAAACCGCCGGTGGCGTGCTTGCGTATATCGCGTCAGAGCCTGCGTCTCTGCAAGTCCTTCTGTGACAAGGGGGTGTGCGACGCCGGATCGCTCGCGTGTACTCCGGCATGTTCTTCGACCATTCGTGGCGAAGTCCGCGCCGGGACTTGACTTGGTTGGGCCCTCATGCTACTTGGGATGGACGGGCCGGATCTGGGGAGGCCGGCGGGTGGCACGCCATGAAACATCGACCTTGTTCTTCGCGGGTTTCGCTTTGTCGGGCCACCGCAATGGGGGCTGCCGTCCTCGGGCTGCTTGCCGGTTCGCTGGGCGCTTGGGCCGCTGCGCCCGATGGGCAATATGTTCGCGACTGGCTCGTGGCGGGGCCCGTATCGGCGGACGCGGCGAGCCTCGCCAAGGACGTGGCGGCTTCGCCGGAGAGCATCCCGGCGCCGGAGGATGGCCGGAGCTTCCGCTTGTCCGGCGGGCAGCGACTCACCTGGAAGCGGTATTCGGCGCCCGGCAGCGTCGTGAATCTGATCCATGCTCTAGGGAAACATGAACACGCCAGCGGTTTGGCCTATACCACCATTCGCGCCGACCGCGCGGGCGCGGCCCGGTTCGTTGTGGGCAGCGACGATCCGCTGGCGATCGTGTTGAACCGGCGGATCGTATACCGGTATGACACAGAGCGGGCGTTGTCGCCCGACCAGGATGTTTTCACGGTGCCGCTCGAGGCCGGCGAAAACGAGTGCCTGGCAATCGTGGGCCGAAGCAGGGGCGACTGGAGTTTCACGCTTCGCGTTCTGGCCGGGGAGGAGATCCGGCCTCCTCCGCTGGTCTGGGATGCGGAGGACGTTTCGGGACAGATATGCGAACTGAACTCACCTCACTGGCGTTACTGTGCCGGCGACGACCCCGATTTTGCCCGAGCGGACTACGACGATTCGCGATGGAGGCCGCTGAGCCCCGGCGGGGAAGCGGTGGGTGTCCGAGACGCGCCGGTCGTGTGGTTTCGCTGCCCGGTCTGGGTTCGGCCGTCGTTGGTCAACCTGCGCTGCGCCATCAAGGCCCGTCATCACGGGCACTTCGCGGTGTACGCCGACGGCATCTGTGTCGCGACGCTGGGCGACACGAAGCGTTGGCCGGAAAAAGCGGACACTCGCGTATACACTCCTAGCGTCCCGTTCTCATTCACCGCGGAGCATCAAGTCCTGGCGGTCCGACTCGAGCGCCTGGCCGAGACCCGCGGCCAGGACTCCCAGGACTTGCGGCTCGTCCTGACGACGATGGCCATCCGCCCGATCGACTACGGCTTCATGCTGCTGCGCATGCATCGGCTGATTATTCTGACGACGCTCGTCCTGTTCCTCGTGTTTCACCTTGCCCTGTGGTATTACTACCCGCAACGGCGGGCCAACCGCCAGTTCTGCCTCACTCTGCTGATGGCCCTCGCGACCATCCTCGTGCTGCACGCGCAGGAGCCGGCCGAGCAACCGCTCAACACCATCCTCTATTGGGTCTTTCTGGCCTTGACGGAGGTGTGCTTGCTCTTCGGGCTGGCCCTGGTACACGCCCTGTGGCACGACCGCATTCGCCGCGGGAAGCTCACCGCATGGGCCTTCGTGGCCGCCGCGCTGTATGGCGCTGCGTGGATGCAAGGCGAGCGGACACTGGTGCAGGTCTTTGGGCCCCTGGTGACGTTGGAGTACGCCCGGATCTACCTGATGCGGGCCATGGGAAAGGTGAAAGGATGGCAGGTGTACGGCGTGGGCCTGGTGTGCTTCATCGCCGGGCAGTTGCTGTTCCTTGTCCACGAGGCGGTGCATCCGCTCTCGGAAGCCCTGTTCGTGCCCTATTTCTGGGTCTACGGGTTCGTAGCCTTCATGGCCAGCGTTTCGGTGGAGATCGGTCGCGAGTTTGCCGGCGCGGTCCACAAGCTGGAAGACCTCACGGCGACGCTCGACGCGCGAGTTCACGAGGTCACGCAACAACTGGAGACCAAGCTCCTTGCGCAGGCACGCCTGGAAACCTTGCGATACCAGCTCAATCCTCATTTTCTTTACAACGCGCTCAACTCGATCGAAGCCCTGTCGCGCGAGGGACCGGCCCAGATCCCGGAAGTGGTCCGCCGACTCTGCGAATGCCTCCGTTACGCCCTGCACCCGAAGAAGGGCGGGCTGGCGACGCTCAAGCAGGAACTCCAGGAGGTGGCCAGCTACCTGCACGTGGAAGAAGTGCGGTTCGCAGAGCACCTGGTGGTGGAAACCGACGTCAGCGACGCCGCACAAGGGGCACTCGTCCCGGAGTTCCTCTTACAGCCGCTGGTCGAGAACGCCATCAAACACGGGATGCGGACCAGCTCCATGCCGCTCCGCGTGGTGATCCGCGCCGGCTGCACGGACGGCGTTCTGGAGATCGAGATCCGCAATACCGGCCATTGGACCGGGCAGGCCGATGACGCCGCCGACGGCGGCGTCGGGTTGAAGAACCTGGAGACGCGACTGGGCCTCTTGTATCCCAACCACTATCGGTTGAAGACGACCGAGGAGGCAGGCTGGGTTGCAGTCACGGTCGCCATTCCCCTGAGAGGCGAGGACGCCGAGGGGGTGTCGGCAGGCAAGGCGAATTGACCGCGGGGGCCGCCATGCGCGCGGATTCACCGAGCGTGTGGGTTTCGTGGCCCTACCCAGGACCGGCCAAAGCCCCTCAAGAACATGAGGTATTCTCTGTCTATCTGCCCGTAAGGTGCAGGAAGAGCCGCGCTGGACATGGTCTTCTTGCCCGTTCACCCCAAAACCTCGCCGTTTCGCCCCAAATCACGGGAAGGCCACCCCCCGCCGTATCGACACCGCTTCGGCCGCGATTAAATTGGTCGGAGTGCATACACGGGGTAATAGTCCGGCATTTGCGACGGGAAGCGGCGGCATGGGCGAGACGCAACATCGACTGGTCCCGTCTCCATCGGAGACGCCGCGGCACGGCACGAATCCGCATTTCCTCTTCAATGCGCTGAACTCCGTCGAGGCCTTGTCGCGACGGGCCCCGGAGCGGATTCCGGAACTGGTCCGCGGGCTTTCCACGTATTTGCGGTATTGTTTGCAGCCGGCGCAGGACGGTTGGGCCACCTTACAGGAGGAGTTGGACGCCCTGGCCAGCTATCTCTACGTGGAGAAGGTCCGGTTCGAGGACCAGTTCGAGGTGGAATTCGAAATCGCCGAGGCGGTCTGGTGCCAACGGGTGCCGCAGTTCTTCCTGCAACCGCTGGTCGAAGACGTGCTGCGCGAGGGCATCGGCGCCGGCCCCACGCCTCTGCGAGTGGTCATAAGCTGCCAGCGTCTGGAACGCCGGCTGCGAGTGGAGGTGAGGGATACGGGCGTCGGATCCGGCAGGGCAATCGTGGGCGGCGGCGGCCTGAAGGACCTTTTTCGGCGTCTGGACCTTCTGTACAAGGACGGTGGCTACCGCTGGGCGTTGAACGAGGGGCCGGATTGGGTGTCGCTTTCGATCGAGATCCCCTTGGAAATGTGAGCCGAATCCATGGAGACCCGCAAGGCGATCCTCGTAGACGACGAGCGGCTGGCCCGCAGCAGCCTCCGGGCCCTGCTGGAGGAACATCCCCAGGTTCAGATTGTGGGCGAGGCGGCCAATGCGAGGCAGGCCAAGGAAGCGATCGAAACGCAGCACCCCGACGTGGTCTTCTTGGACATTCAGATGCCCGGTGGCAGCGGATTCGATCTGTTGGAGCAACTCGACGACCCCCCGGCGATCATCTTTGTCACCGCGTTTGACCAGTACGCGATCCGCGCCTTTGAGGTGAACGCCGTCGACTACCTGCTCAAGCCCGTAGACCCGCGACGGCTGGGCATGGCCCTCGCGCGGCTGCGTCGCCTGGGAAGCGAGGAATGCAACCCGGTCGGACCCTATGGCGCAGAGGACCGCGTGCTCGTCAAGAGCAACAGGCGATGCTTCTTTTTGCCTGTGGCAAAGATCGCGGCGGTCCGGGCGGCGGACAACTACAGCTTCGTCGTCTGCGAAGACGGCCAGGAGCATCTGGTTCGCCGCAGCATCAAGGAGTGGGAGACCCTGTTGCCTCCCGGCTGGTTTGCGATCCTGGACCGGTCCTGCCTGGTCAACTGGCGGCAGATCCGCGATTGGGTCCTCGGCACGCGCGAGATCCAACTGTACGTCGGTCGTTTTTCCAAGCCGCTGGTGCTCGGCCGGGCTGCTGCCCAGCGATTCAAGAGCGAGATCCTTCCGAGAATCGAGAGCCTCCGGGCACGTGGAAGATAGGCAGCAGGCCGGCTCTCCGAGCCGGCCGCTTTGTTATCCGTTCGAAACCTTGAAGTGAGATGAGACAATTCACGGCGGTCGGCTCAGGGAGCCAACCGGCGAAACTCGCACCGTGGGAGACCTCGTCATGTCCCGCACGATTGATTCCCGTCGCAAGAGGCTCGCGGCCCGAAAAGCAAAGGCCGACCGCTCGCCGTTGGCGCGGGGCAAGAAGCTGCGGCTGGAGATGCTTGAGCCGCGATGCTTGTTGACCGCGGACCTGACGGAAATCACGTCCCTCAGCGCGCTGACGCTCGCTCGCGGCGACCGCACGCTGATCGAGATCGGTGGGCCGACGGCGGGCAACCCGCCGGGCGGCAACGACGTCGACGGGTTCGACCAGATCCAGGTCGCCAACAACGCGGCGCTGGACGGGACGCTGGAAGTGCGGCTCGTCAACAACTTCGTGCCGGAGGTGGGCACGACGTTCGACTTCCTCACGGTCGGCGGCGCCCGGTCGGGTTCGTTCGCCAACGCCGAAGGGCTGTTCTCCTTCCCCACCGGCGACCGGTATTTCGACATCGTGCCCGCGCCAAGCGGGAATGGACTGCGCCTGGAGGTGAAAGCCACGCCGGGGGGTCTGCAATTCGCGGCCCCCGCGGCGTCGAAAGACGGCTTCGGCGAGTTCTTGAGCGACTACTTCAATTCCAGCGTGAGCAGTTTCAGCTACGCCGGTGACCTGTCGGTCAACGGGTTCGCCACCTTCTCCGGCAGTCTCTCGTTCCAGGAATCGAGCGGCGACATGCTGGCAGTGGCAAACGGTGTCTCCGCGACGATGAGCGTCGGTTCGTTCTCCGCGGGCGTGACGGGCGGCACGCTGGGACTGGTCGTGAAACCGAACGACACGATGGCCCTGGAGGCCCGCGGCGGCGTCGCGCTGGCTGGCGGCGGCTTCGCCTCGGTTACGGCCGATTCGGCCCTGGTGCGGTACAACGACACCAACACCGAATACACCAACCAGACCGTCACCGTCGGCGGCGTCAACTACACGTTCCAGAACCTGCCCAAGGCGACCGACCTGAAAGTCGTTTCCGTGACCGGCCTCGATGCGACCTTCGCCGGGGTGTTCGACGTCTCCGGCGACTTCGGCTTTGCCAAGAATGGGAGCGTGGTGCAGGCGGCCGCCCGAAACGCGGAAGTCACCGTCGGCAATGCCTCGTATTCCGCAGGCGTGACGGGCGGCACGCTGGGCCTGACGATCGACGCCGCCGGCAAGAAGGCCCTGGAGGCTTCCGGCAGCGTCAAGCTCTCCGGCGGCGACTTCGCCTCCGCAAGCGCGACCTCGGTGAAGGCCCACTTCAACGAGACTGGCGCGGCGTACACAGGCCAAACCGTGACGGCCGGCGATGTGTCCTACACGTACACCGATATGCCGGCGTCGACCACCCTGCAATCCGTTTCGGTCACGGGCCTCAACGTCGACATCGCAGGGTTTGTGAACCTGTCCGGTGATGTCGGGTTCAAGAAGGCGGGCAACGACATCACGGCGGTGGGGCAGCACCTGGACGCGA
>CAYSGY010000001.1:11685-48604 GCA_964430315.1 uncultured Planctomycetaceae bacterium | reverse complement strand
CGAACCTTCAGAGCGTGTCGGGGACGGGGCTGAGCGTCGACATCGGGGGATTCGTCAGCCTGACGGGAGACCTTGGGTTCAAGAAGGCGGGCAACGACATCACGGCGGTGGGGCAGCACCTGGACGCGACGCTGGGGGCGGGTGGCTTCTCGGCGGGAGTGAAGGACGCGCAGGGCGCGTTGCTGTTGAACGCGGACGGGAAGCGTCAGGTGTATGTGACGGGGGGATTCAACCTGAGCGGGGGCGGTTTTGCGAATGCGAGCGGGACGGCGACGGTCAAGGAGAACACGTCCTCGACGGCGGTGGCGGCGAAGGACGTGACGGTGGACGGGATCACGGTGCACGTGCCGGCCTTGGCCGCGAACCTTCAGAGCGTGTCGGGGACGGGGCTGAGCGTCGACATCGGGGGATTCGTAAGCCTGACGGGGAGCATTGAGGTCACCAAGGCCTCCGGCAGCTTCGTAGTGACGAACGCAGACACGCACGCAAGCACGACGCTGAATGCAGATTACCTTGAGGTCGGCGGGCGCGCGGACGCAGCGTTTGCGGGGGTGGGCGGGATTGGCTTCAACCTCACGGGGATAGACTTCGGCGCGGTGCTGGTCGGCGACACGAAGGGAACGCCGGCGACCACGGACGACGTCAACTACACGGCGTTTAAGGCGGACGTCCAGAGTGCGAGCCTGGTGGGGATCGACGGCCTGACGGCCAACGTCACGAGCTTGAGCGTGGTGGTCAACCGGACCAGCGCGACAGGGGCGGGAGCGAACACGGTATTGGACTTCGTCAACAGTCCGGCGTCGACCAACGACACGGACAACACGGCAACCAGCCGGCCGATTGGCACAGGCCCGGGCAACGCCCCGGTGACGCTGGACCTCGACGGGGACGAAGGTTCGCAGACGGCGGTGAAGACGAACCTGACGTTGGACGTGTTCGGGGTGGCGACGGTCACGGGAAGCCTGGCGTTCAAGAAGGCCCACGGGGACTTCGTGGTAACGGATGGAGCGGCCCACACGAGCACGGCGCTCAGCGCAGACTATCTGGAGGTGGGCGGCCAAGTGGCCAGCGGTTTTGCGGGGGTGGGGAGCATCGGCTTTGATCTCCACGACTTGAACTTCGGCGCGGTGCTGGTCAGCGACACCAAGGGAACGCCGGCGGACACCAGCGACGATATCAATTACACGGCGTTTAAGGCCGACGTCGGAAGCGCGAGCTTCACGGGGATCGACGGACTGACCGCCAACGTGACCAGTCTGAGCGTGGTGGTGAACAAGACGAGTAGTACGACGACACCCAACGCGGTGCTCGACTTCGTCAATACGGCGGAGGTGGTGAACACGACGGACACCGACGCGGCGAGCCGCTCGATCGCCACGGGTCCGGCCAGTCCGAACGTGACGTTGGACCTGGACGGGGATGAGGGCGCTCAGACGGCGGTGAAGACCGATCTGACACTGGATGTGTTCGGATATGTGACGGTGACGGGGAGCCTGTCGTTCAAGAAGGCCCACGGGGACTTCGTGGTGACCGACGGGGCAGCGCACACGAGCAGGACGCTCAGTGCGGATTACTTGGAGGTGGGCGGTCAGGTCGCCAGCGGCTTTGCGGGGGTGGGGAGCATCGGGTTTGATCTCCACGACCTGAGCTTCGGGGCGGTGCTGGTCAGCGACACCAAGGGGACGCCGAGCACGGCGGATGACATCAATTACACGGCCTTCAAGGCGGACGTCCAGAGCGCCAGCCTGGTGGGGATCGAGGGCCTGACGGCCAGCGTGACCAGCTTGAGCGTGGTGGTCAACAAGACGAGCAGCAAATCGGCCCCGAACACGGTATTGGACTTCGTGGACACGGAGACCAACTTCAGAGATGCCGATGCCGCCAGCCGGACCATCGCCACGGGCCCGGGGGAGGACCCGGTCGAACTGGACATGGACGGGGACGAGGGGACGCTGACGGCGGTGAAGTCGAACCTGACGCTGTCGGTTTTCGGCTTTGTCGACGTAACGGGCGGGTTCGTCTTCCGGCAGACCGAGACGACGTCCGGGACCGTAACCACGAGGAAACTCCTCGCCGCAGCGGCGGGCGTGGATGTGTTCCTCGGTGCGGGAAGTGTGGGCGTCCGGGTGAACGACGCCTCTCTCGGCGTGGTGATGCAGGAGAAGGAAGACAGCACGAAGCCGGGCGAGGTCACCACCGGCTACGCCTTGTCGGCCGGCGGGGAAGCGGCCCTGGTGGGCCTCGATGTCCTGAAACTGCGCGGCACGCTGGCGGTCGAGGTGAACAAAACCGGCGCCGCGGTGAATGAGACGATCCTCGTGCCGGACCCGGAGGGCGGCGATGCCATCCCGGTCGAGGTGAAGTTCGCCGACGGCACGGAGATCATGCGGTTCGCCGGGACCGACTTGTCGCTGGACCTGGCGGGCATCATCACGGTCACCGGCGATTTCGTGTTCCAGCAAACGGGCACGGCGCCGAACACGAAAGTGCTCATCGGGGCCCAGCACTTGGACGCCTTCCTCGGCGTCGGCGATATGGGGCTGGAGTTGGTGGAAGGGCGGCTGGGCGTCGTGCTGGTCCAGAAGGCCGACGGCTCGGGCGGCTACGCGGTCGAAGGGGGCGGCACGGTCACCACGGCGAATATCCCCTGGGTGAAGATGGCCGGCACCATCGCCGTCCAGGTCAACACCACCGGCGCGGCGGTCGACGAGACCGTGCCGATGGAAGGCGACGACATTCACATCTTCTTCCCGGACGGCAAGGAGATCAACTCCGTCAAGCCCACCGATTTGGACGTGTTGTTGATCGACGAGGTGGGCGATTGGGTCGCCGGCGTGGCGAGTTCGGTCGCCGAGGTCCGCGCCGACCTCGAGGTGACGATCGACGACTACGGCAACCGGATTACGAACAGCGTCCTGGCGGAGCGGATCCCGGGAATCGGCGCCTCGGTCGACGAGATGCTGGGCCTCAGTCCGCTCCTGGACGTGGGCACGTACATGCAGAACTACTTGCACCCGTACCTGTATCCGAACGATCCGTTGCCGGCCGGCGTGCCGGTCCCGGTGTACGGGCCGGCGGGGCCGACGCTCAACGGCCTGATGGCCTACCTGCACGAGAACAACTACGACTACCTGGATATGAAGTTGACGCCGGAGGGCTTCCGCCTGGCCGTGGATTACTCGGCCTCGTTCAACAAGCAATACCCGCTCGACTTCGGCGCGGCGTTCGACGGCCTGGGTTTGAAGTTTGAAACCGCCGCCACGCTCGACGTGGGGATCGACGCCGACATCAACTTCGACATGGCCGTTGACTGGGCGCATGGCAGCTTCGCGTTCAACGTGAACAAGCTGGGCCTGGTGGCCTCGGCGACCACGGACGACCTGTATCTGGCCGCGCGGATCGGGCCGCTCGAGGTGAGCATCGGCTCGGAGTACGGCGAGCGGGGCCGCGGGACGCTGGAGTTGGGCGGATCGATCTCGTTCGTGAACAACGTCTTCCATTTCACGCCGGCCAAGAACGGCTTGTCGCTCGACCTGCCGATCTTCGCCTCGTTGGCCGGGATCGACCTGGCCCCAACCGGGACGCCGACCGTCCACCTCACCGGGGCGATGTTCGGCAACGATGCGGGCTTCTCGGTCACGACGGAGAATTTTGACAAGTTCTTCGACTTCAAGAGCCTCACCGTGGCCCAGATCATCCAGATGTTCCCCGACTTCCGCGACTGGCTCGAAGAGGAGGTGCAGAACCAGGACTCGTTCATCACCCAGATCCCGTTCGTCAAGGACTCGCTGAGCCAAGTCCTCGTTTTCGCCAACGCCTTCGACCAGAACGTCTATCAGAAGATCAACTGGTACCGCCCGCGCACCGACCTGCTGACCGGCTTGACCGGCACGCTGGACAAGGACAGCCGGATCCTGACCGCTTCCGGCGCCGGGTTCACCGACGACATGTGGGGCAAGTCCATCTCGTTCCTCGACGCCAATGGCGACATTGCGGCGACTTTCACCATCGAGAAGGTCATCAGCCCCACCCAGATCAAGGTATTGAGGGTGCCGAAGGACGTGGACGCGGGCAAGTACACGAACAAGTCGTTCGTGGTCCACAAGCCGCTGGAGAAGATCCAGACGCTGCAAGAGTTGACCAAGGCCGTCAACGAGTCGGGCGTGCTGCCGGCGGGGATGGAATTGACTTACGACGTCCAGACCCAGGTTCTGGCGTTGCCGTTGGCCTTCAACTACACCATGCCCACCCTCAGCACCCCGGTGGATTTCGGCTTTGACCTGGGCGCGGGGTTCGGGTTGTCGACCAGCGCCATCGCGTCGCTCAATGCGTCGATCGACGCTACCGTCACGTTCTTCATCGACATGGACGGGAAGACCTATCCGGGCACGGACGGCGCTCTGGTGGCGGGCTCGACCACCTTCACGTCGCAGGCGGTGACGTTCACCAAGGACATGGTCGATTACAAGGTCCAGATCGGCCAGGAAGAGTACACGATCAGCCAGTTCGTCAACGCACACGCCGTGAAGTTGGACCGCGCCGCCACCGCCACCGGCTCCAACCTGGCCTTCACCGTGAAGGAGGGGACGGTCTTCGGCATCGACAAGGCCCGGATCGGCGGAACCGTGACCGCCGACGTGTCCGATTTCGAGGTGGATGTCAACCTGGGGTTCATCGGGGCCAAGGCCGGGGGGCCGGGCACCGGGTCGGGTATCCACGTGGCGGCCAACGCCGCGATCGTCCTCGACCGCGACTTGACAAAGGACGGGCCGGACGACCAGCGGTTCACGATGGGCGACATCTTCTCCGGCGAGATCCTCGACGCCTTCCACCTCGAGTTCGGCGGCGATGCCTACGCCAAGCTGAAGGGCCTCTCGTTGACCGCGGGCGCCGGGGCCGAGCTGCCCATCGCGCCGAACACCGAAATCGCCATCTACGTCCAGGACTTCCTCGACTGGTCCACCGTGAAGACGATCTGGCAGACGCCGGCCCTGCCGTTCGACCTGGCCAAGGAGAAGGCTTCCGGCAACCTCACGGGCCACGAAGTCGTCGTCGTCCTGCCGGACCTGGGCGAGGCCTTCGACTTCAAGAACCTCAGCTTCCACGACATCATCGTCGGCATCAACGCCGGCTTGACCTTCCTCAACGACGCCCTGGAGGGCCAGAAGTTCTACGAGGAGCCGCTGCCGATCATCAACCGCTCCCTGAAAGACGAGTTCACCTTTGCCAAAGACCTCACGACGCGGATCCAAAACGCGGGCAGCAGCGACGCGGAGATGATCCAGGAGGTCGAGCATATCCTCGAGGAAGCCCTGGGCCTCCACGACGACAACACGAAGGACTTCTACGACCAGGCCTTCGCCTTGCGCCTGCGCGGCAAGACGCTCGATATCCACGTCAACTTCTACACGATGTTCGAGGAGAAGTACAACTTCAGCTTCGATCTTGCCACGTTCATCCCCGAGTTGGGCGATATTAACATGCTCAACGACCTGTTGGGCGGCAGCGGGAATATCAAGCTGCAAGCCTACCTGAACCTGGTCGTGGACATCGGCGTTCAATTCGGCGGAACCGAGCCGGGCGAGGACTTCGAGATCTTCCTCTACGACTATAACGAAGCGCGGGAAACGACGGTCTCTGCGGCCGCAAGCACGTTCACCAACCCCGGCTTCGCCGCCGGAAGCAGCGAAGTCACCGAGGCCATGTACCAGGCCATCAAGGCCCAGTTCCAGGCCGCCATGACGAAGGCCAGAACCGACACCACGGTCGCGGGCGTCGCGGGCGTGGTCAAGTCCATCCAGGCCACGGTCGTCTCGGCCATCGACGGGTCGGTCGGCGCGGAGGCGAATACCGACAACGTCCACGGCGCCGGGCAGCTCCTCGGGCAACGGCAATTGGCGCTGATGGCCCTGGCCGCTCGGCTGTCCAAGAGCGTCGAAGAAGGCGGTTTGGGCGTTTCGGTCACTTTCGTGCTGGGCAAGCAAGTCACCGCGGCCAATGCCGCGGCCATGAACGCCGAGCGCGGCTTCCAGGACGTCAAGCTCGTGGTCGATAAGCACGTCACGGACGACCGCCTGGCCACCGGCACGCGTGTGACCCTGGCCGCCCGCATTGTGGCCGACGACCTGGAACTCGGCTTCCGCTTCGGGCCGATCGAGGCCGGAGTGACCGGCGGGTACGCGGTCCTGGACGGCGACGCCAACAAGAACACCGACGACTACGTGGAACTCATCCTCGGGCTGGACCAGGCGGCCGGAACACCCAACGACGACGGCAAGTACCATATCTTCTCGGAGAGCCTCGCGGATGAACTGTACTTCGACCTCAAGGGCGGCTTCGACGTCAACCTGCCGATCCGCTTGGACATCGCCGGGTTCGAGTTCAACCTGGATCCGCCGCTGCGGATCCGCACGAATACGGAGAAATACGGCGAACACGGGCTGCTGAACCTCTTCAAGGGATCGGAAGAGGCGTTCCTCTACTCCTATCCGGACATCGAGAAGTCGTTCGAGGACTTCGGCGGCCAGTTCTCCATCATCTCCCTGATCAACGACCCCTCGATCATCGTCAACGGCGTGGACTTCATTCTGGGCGGCATCGAGGACATCTTCGGCAGCGGCACGGCGCAGAGCCTGCCGCTGATCGGCGACAAGTTGAAGGAAGCCTCCGCGTTCCTGGGCGATATCCGCACCGGTTTCATCGCCGACTTGAGGGCGAAGGTCTGCGGCAACGGCAAGCTGATCGAGCTCGCCCGTCAGTCCCTGTTCGACGTCTTCGGCCCCAGCATGGCCAACATCCTCTTGGACAGCAACCTGGACGGCCGGATCACGCCCGAGGACATCAGTGTGGGTTGGTACGACAAGCAGGGCAAGTTCCAGCAGATCTGGACCCAGGGCGGCGAGTTGCCCACCCCGATGCCCGACGCCATCCAGTTCAACATGAAGCTCGGTGGCCACATCTGGGGCGGCGGCTTCGACATTCCCATTGATTTCAACATCCCCGGCTTCGCCCTGAAGGTGGACGGCGGACTGGCGCTCGATCTCGGTTGGTCCTTCGACTTCGGTTTCGGGCTGTCGATGACCGACACGTTCTACTTCACCACCAATACCACGGTGGATGCCCAAGGGAACCTCAAGGACAATCCGAACGACCCCGAGTTCGAATTCACGGTCAACGCCTTCCTTGACGGCGCTCCCGAAGACCCGAACGTGACCGCGCCCTTCACCGCCGAGGGCACGCTCCTGTTCTTCAAGGCCACCCTTGAAGACCACGACCTCTACCCCGACAAGCCCGGTTTCCAGGCCGGCGGCGTGTACGGCTTCGCGAGCATCGGGTATACGGGCAACGAGCGGGGGCGGCTCACCATCGACCGCGTGATGTCGCAGCCCCTGGACAAGGTCTTCCAGTTCAATTTCGGCGTCGATACCGGCCTGAGGGAAGCTCTGACCCTCGAGGTGGCGGGCGTCAACTGGCTGCCCAAGATCAAGGCCGACCTGATCATCGACTGGGGTTGGGACCTCAAGAATGGCGCGTCCACGCCGGTCATCTCCCTGGAGAACTTCCGCCTCGACGTCGGTACCCTCATCACCAACTTCCTCAAGCCGATCTCCGAGAAGATCAAGGAGACGCTCGACCCGTTCAAGGACTTCATCTTCGCCATGACGGATCGGCGTGACTTCCTGGCCGACCTCGGGATGGACGACCCGACGATCAAGGGATTGATCAATCTCACCCTCGAGATGATGGGCAAGAAGCCGATCAACTGGGCGTTTCTCGACGCGGCCAAGAGCATGATCGAGCTGGTGAACGAGATCGACTCGATGATCGGCATGGGCGGCGAAATCTACCTGGGCAAGCTCATCGGCCTGGGCACCAAGGCCGCCGAATCGGTCAAGGCTTCGCAGGAGGAAATCGACGCCAGCACGCCGCCGGCCCTCAAGGCCAAGATGGAGGAAATCAAGGAGAAGTCGTCGGGCGGCCAGAGCAACAGCGGCAGCACTTCCGCCAAGGATCGCTCCGGCTTCAAGATCCTCGAGTACATCCTGGACATCAACAACTGGATGAAGATGATCCAGGGCGGCGACGCGATCCTCTTCACCTACGAAATGCCGCTCTTGGAGTTCAAGGCCGAATTCGATGTCCCGATCTTCAAGTACTCGGTCGGCGTGGCCAGCCTGGAAGTCGGCGTGTTCGGCGAGATCAGCGGGAAGATCGACCTGGCCTTCGGCTACGACACCTACGGCATCCGCAAGACCATCGAAGCGGCCGTGGCGGACCCCAACGATCCGGCCGGCTACTTCAACATTCTCGACGGAATGTACATCTCCGACTGGACCCTGCCCGAGTTCAAGGACCGGAAGATCGTCCCGAACACCGGCGGCCAGGAAAAGGACGAGTTCTCCGTGCAGATGTTCATCGGGCTGAAAGCGACGCTGGACATCGCCAACTTCATCCGCGGCGGCGTCATCGGCGGCGTGGAAATCTACGTCGGCGCCGACTTGCAGGACATCGCCCGCTCGGAGCTCGAAAAGAACGACCCGGACGAGCCCTGGAAGGTCACCAAGGTCAACTGGGTCTCCGACGGCAAGATCCGCGGGTCCGAAATCTGGACCATGCTGACCTACGACAACAACCTCGGCCCGGCAAACCTGTTCAACCTCCACCTCACGGGAGACTTCGTCGTCAAGGCGTTCGCTGACCTCTTCCTGGGGAAATGGACCCCCATCGACGGCTCGCCGTGGGAGTTGATCCGCGTCAACCTGTTCGACGTCACGATCGACGCCCCGCACGTCATGCCCAGCCTGGCGCACCAGGAGGGAGATACCCTCTACATCCATGCGGGCTCGCGCGCCGGGCTGCGCAAGTACTTCAACACCGGCGACGCCAACGAGGTCTTCATCGTCACCGGGTCGGGCGGCATGGTCAACATCGAATACGACGGCTGGTACACGGATTGTCCCGGCTCCAGCACGCCCTTCTACGGCGTCAAGTACATCGTGGCCGACATGGGCGAGGGGGACGACACGTTCGATGCCAGCCATCTGGACGACGTGTACGTGATCGTCACCGGCGGCTCGGGCAAGGATACCCTGATCGCCGGAAGCGCCGGCGGGTACCTCGACGGCGGCGACGGCGACGACAAGCTCACCGGCGGCGCAGGCAACGACATCCTGATCGGTGGTGCCGGAGCCGACAAGCTCATGGGCAATGGCGGCGACGACATCCTGGAAGGCGGGGCCGGCGCCGATACGCTCAACGGCGGCGAAGGCAACGATGTCTACCGCTTCGGCGACGACTGGGGCGAGGACCGCATCGCCGACAAGAGCGGCGACAACCGGGTGGATTTCTCCCTGGCCACCAAGGCCCTCATCGGAGCGGTCGACGGCAAGACCGTCGAAGTCACCCAGGGCGACGGCAACCGCGCCCGCTTCTCGCGCATCCGCATCACGAAGATCATCCTCGGCCATGGCGACGATGTGCTCTACATCAAGGAGTTCCCGGACTGGACGATCGACATCGACGACGTCGGCGGCGACGACGACTACCGCATCCGCATGGGCCGGCCCAACTCGACCAAGGCCACGGGAACCTTCAACATCAACGACATGGGCGGCGATTTCGACGAAATCTCGCTCGAACAGTCCGCGCTCGCTCCGCTCGGACTCGACTCGTTCCTGGTCCTCAACGGCCGCGAGGTGATCAACTACACCGCGGGCATCGAGCGTCTGACCCTCATGGGAAAGGGCGGGCAGTACGACCAGACGAACATCGTCGATTTCGGCGACAAGGTCGCCTTCGCCCCGGTCGCGGGCAAGTCCGATATCGACCTGAAGACCACGGGCCTGCGGGTCCTCGCCCGCGAGTTCACCCTGCCTTCCGACGTGAAGGCCGGACACTTCGTCGTCGACTCCTACAAGGGGTTCACCGTCAACCACCGCCTCAATGCCGGCAACAACGGCTACATCGACGTGCGGGTCTACCAGGACGACGCCTCGATCCACCTCGGCGCCGACCTGACCGTCTCCGCCGGCGACGACTGGAACTCCGGCGGCGCCGGCTGGGTGCGTTTGACCGCCCCGGATGGCTCGATCCTCAACGACAACGGCTCGACGATCCGCGGCGACCATAGTCACTTGATCCTGAAGGCGCACGACGCGATCGGCACGTTCGCCGCCCCGATTCTCACCCGGGTCGAGTCGCTGACCGCCGCCACGGCCACCGCGGGGGCCGGCGACGTGGTGATCGTCGAAGCCGACGACCTGAACCTCGTCGCCCGCGGCTACCACGGCGCCCACGACAACCCCGGCCTGATCATCCCGGCGGGCCTCGCGGAAACGCCCAAGTGGGTCCTCGACAACCGGTGGACCAGCCAAATCTCCGCCGACTGGTGGAACCAGGTCCGCGACGCCGCGAACGTCTATGCCCTCGCCTCCGGCAACGGCCGGATCGATCTGACGCTCACCGAGCTGAATTCGCTGCTCACGCTCCAGTCGGGCAGAATCGTGGCCCGCGCGACCGGCTCCGACATCGCCATGCGGGCCGACGATTTCAACTTCCTCACCGGCGACGATCAGATCCGGGGCACCGGCGACCTGCTGCTCCGCGTCACCAACGACACGGTGGATTACCGCGTGGGCAGTTCCGCGGAACTCACCAGCGGCGACGACCGCAGCGACGGGGGCCGCGACGGCTACGCGGACCTCTCGATGCGCGACATGGCGGCCATCGCCCACGACTTCGAACTCGTGACCATCGGCCACCGCTACGACGGCACCCTCGAGTCGATCGACGACGGCAACGAGATGTGGATCGGCGATCTCAAGGACGCGGCGACCATCCGGGGCACCGGCGAGCCGCGGATCAGGAATGCCGCCCTGCGGAACCACACCGTCTTCGTCGCCGAGCGCGTCAACGTCCAGGGCGACGTCCGGGCGCCGGATGATCTCGTCGAAGTGCAGGGCCGGCTGCTCGAAGTGCAATCCAGGAACGTCCACGACAAGTACGGCCTGCCCGATTCGGGCCTTTACGGCCGTCAGGCGGTGGTGAATATCGAGGAGCAGGCCCTGGTGAGCGGCTGGATCATCGCCGAGGAGTCCGTGCGGGTCAACGTGTGGGGGACGACCGGCGTCAATCCGCTGGTGACCTACGACAACGGCCCGAACAGCCTGCGGACCGATACCGGTGCGCTCATCCGGACGCTCAACGACAACAGCCTGATCGACATCGACACGGTCAAGTCGATCAAGCAGGCCGCGACGATCGAGGCCAAGGGCGTCGGCTCGAACATCGACATCGACGCGATCACGTCCTTCCAGAATCTGGAAGGCGGGTTGATCGTCGCGCGGGACGCCGGTACCCACATCGACATCACCGCCGGGACGTATCTCTGGTCGGAGCCGGGAAGCGCGATCACGGCCGGCGCCGAGTTCCTCATGGACGGCGAGACCCCCGTGCCGGTCCTGACCGGTCCGGAGGCCACGATCAGGCTCGCCTCGCCCAGCGAGCTCTGGGTGGGCGGCAGCGTCACCTCCAGCGGCGCCACGACCATGACCACCGGCCCGCGGAACCTCGACCACGCCGACTACTTCGACGCGATCCCCGGCTCCGTGCTGGCCGAGACGACGAACACCGCTCTTGCAGCGGACCTCGAAGCAGGCACGTTCCCCGATGGGCTGCGGCCAACGTTCACCGTCAACAACCTGCCGATAAGCGGTGACGTGACTGTCTCCACACTCATCGCCGGCAAACGGTGGCTGGCCGAAGACGCCGCGGCCCATCGGTACGTGCTCTCCCTGTTCGACGCCGAGATGGACGGCACGCCCGAGAGCCTGCAAGTCCAGAAACCGCACTACCTGATCGGCCACCGCGGCTTCAGCTTCCTCCTGACCGGCACGATGACCGTGCTGGGCGACGGCAAGGACCTGTCGCTGGAGGCCGTCGACGACGTGATCGTGCGCGGCAACATCAACGTGCTGGGCGCCGGCGGCGATTTGACGCTCCAGTCCGACAAGTGGGTCTATTGGGAAGGGTTCGCCAAGGTGGTCGGCGACATCACGCTTTTCGGCGGCCTGGAACTGGACGGCACCGACCGCGGCGGCGCCGATGCCCGCGGCACGAGCGTCTACGTCCATCCGACCTCTCGACTGGTCACCTCCGGCGCCGGCACGCATATCACCTTGGCCGGCAGCCAGGACGTGGACGTGCTGGGCGGGATTGTCGCAGGCGGGAGCATCGGCGAGACGGGCGTCACCTGGGCCGGGCCCGATTCCACCGTTTCCATCACCGCCGGCCAGCAGGTCTACGTCGACACGGGCATCCTGGCCGCCAAGACCGTCACCGTCCACGGCGGCGCCGCGGGCGCGGACGACGACCGCGCGAGCGTCGTGGTAACAACGGCGGGCGGCTTGACTGCCGCGGGGATTACCTCCGATTCCAGCGGCGGGTTGGTCGAAGTCACCGGCGGCGACGACGTCCAGATCATGGGCAACCTGCTGTCCGGCGGCACGATGCAGCAGCAGTTCAACGAAAAGGGCGAGCGCATCGGTGAGACGTTCGAGTGGTCCACCGAGGAGTCGCTCCTGCGCGTCCGGGCCGGCGGACAGGCCTGGATCGGCGGAATGACCGTGAACAAGCAGGGCGACACCGTTGAGACGGGCGGCTACCTCCGGGCCAACGAGCGGATCGAGGTCATGGGCGGCGCCAACCCGGCGGGCATCGGCGTCAAGATCGCCGCGGCCAGCGAACTGATGGCCGTCAACCCGGCGGCCTCGATCTTCGTCGATTCCACCGGCGACGCCGACATCCAGGGTTACCTCCTGGCCGGCGGGATCCTCCAGCGCGTCTACGACGCCAACGGCGAGTACCTCGGACGCAACGTCACGACCTACGACGGCGATTCGACCATCCGCATCGAGGCCGACAACCAGATTCGTTTCGGGCTGGGCCTCAAGGCCGGCAAGCGCATCGACCTGGTGGGCGGGCTCGATCCGGTCGAGCCGGGCGATACGTACTCGGGCCTCGGCATCGTGCTCTACGGCTCGGTGCAAATGAGCACCTGGCGCCCGGACAGCCAGATCAACCTCAACGCCCCCGGCCCCATCTCGATCCTCGCCCCGGCCCACACTCAGGAGATCAAGGCCGACACGTTCCTCGTCACGGCCGATGGCAAGCTCACCGGCGACGTGACGCTGATCGTGTGGCTCGACAAGGTCGACTTCAAGGTCGAGGCCGCGGTGACCGTCACGGCCGCCGCTGCGGCCGACAACACGGGCATCGAGGACCTGATGGCCGACTTGCAGAGCGCGCTGGAAGGCGCCGCCTGGACCGTGACGCAGTCCGACAATGCGGACCATCCCGTGGGTTCGGCCTATACCTTCGACGTGTCGGACCCGCTCAATCCCGACATGAAAATCAAGCTCCACGATTCCAAGCTGCTGTTTGCCAGCCCCTACAAGTTCCGGCTGAAGAGCACCAGCCAGAGCGCGAACCTGCTGGGACTGACCTCGCTGGCGGCGGGCGACGTGGATTCGTCGCTGCCGTATGCCATCTACGCCCCCGAGGAGGGTTCGACGGTCAGTATCGGCGCCCCGGACGGGCCCAACGGCAAGCTCACCATCGCCGGCAAGGTCCTCGCCCACACCGCCATCCACCTCTACAGCGGCGTCTCGCCCGACGGGATGGACGTGGAACTCGATTCCACCGGATTGTTGCAGACGGTCAACGGCTCGATCACCCTGAACCCCGGGGCCAACGCCGTGGTCCGCGGCGACGTGATCGCCGGCGGTCCCGATTCCGACGTGATCGTCACGGCCGCCAATTCGCTCCACCTGCACGGCAGCCTGGAAGCCCCGCGCCACGTGATCGTCAGCGCCGGCACCGTGGTCCAGCCCGGCACGGAGAGCATCCGCACCTACGGCACCAGCCATATCCGCAGCACGGGCGGCGGCGGGCAGATCCTCATCACCGGACTGAACGACGTGGCGATCAACAGCCAGGTCGGCGAAGGCAGCTTCGACTTGAGCCTCGTACGACTCGCCTCGACCGCCGGGAACCTGGTGGTCGAGAAGGAGTCGGGCCGCGTTGAGACCGGCGCGATCCTCCAGTTCATCGGCCACGACGTGGAAATCGCGGGCGTCGTCACCAGCACCGGCGCCACCCCGGCGGCGGACGATTTCGAGGTGACCATCGACATCGACGGCACCGCCCAACTGCACGGCGACATCCGGCTGGCCGGCTCCCTGCTGGTCCACGCGGCCGATATCCAGGTCTACGACCAGTTGCTCCGGGCCGATGCGGCCGGGCAGCGCCTGCGGTTTGTGTCCGACGGGCCGATCACCTTCGGTCGGACCACGGGCCCAACCGACGGCAAGTACTCCCAGCAGGGCGCGGTCGTCAGCTCGGGGGACTTCTCGATCGACGCCGAGGGGCTGCTGACGGTCGGCTCCGGCGTGCTGTTGCTCTCGTCGTCGTCCAAGTCCACCCTGCAGATCGACGCCGGCTCGGCCGTGATTGTCGGCACGCTCTATGGCGGCGCTTCGCGGGATGCGGACGGGAACATCACCTGGCTGCCGGGCGGCGGGGTCGAAATGCGGGTCGCCGGCGATATGGCCTTCGGCGGCCAGGGAGTGGACGACGCAGGCGCCCGGGTGACCCGCGGCGGCCGGATCCAGGCCACCGGCCACGTGAAGCTCACCGTGGACGGCACGCTCTCGCAGAATTCCCTGAGCGCCCTGGAGACCGACGCCACGGGCGGCGGCACGCTCGTGCCGGCGGTCCCGAGCGTACTGAACGTCACGACCCACGGCGACCTGCAGATCTTCGGGCTGGTCCGAAGCGTGGACGACGGATCGGACGTGCGATTGATCGCGGCCGGCCAGGTGTTCGTCAATGGCCTGATTCAGGCCGACGATCTTCTGGCGATCCACGGCGGCACGCACGCCTCCGGGGCGGGCATCCTCGTCATCGGCGGCGAGTTGAAGACCGCACCGGGCGGGCGGATCACGCTCGGCTCCAACGACGGCATCTCGCTCCAGGGAGCCGTGGGCGGGCTGAGCGCCCCCGGCGGCGTCCTCACCGCCGACACGCTGGAAGTCATCGCCACGTCCGCCAACGGGGCCGTCACCGTCACCGGCCGCGTCGATGCGGCCGATAACGTCAGCCTCACCGCCCCCCAGGTCAACGTCCTCGCCGGCGGCACGGTGAAGGCGCATGCCCCGGGCGGTGACGTGCGGCTGCACGCCGTCACGCTGTTCGTACAAGCCGCCTCCGGCACGCTGGACGCCGGCCTGGTGCAGGCGGCCGACCTCGTCCACCTGGCGGGCCGCGCGGTCCGCATGTACGGCAATGCCGTGAGCACCGATGGCCGCGTCCTCCTGAGCGGCATCAACGAAGTGGACGTCCAAGGCACGGTCTCCGCCAAGACCGACATTGAGATCAACGCCGGCGTCGGCGCGACGTGGGCCGACGATCGCCTCGAATCGGGCACGATCGTCCGCGACGACCTCTCCGGCGGCGAGGTCCACATCTCCGACGCGGGCTCGCTCAACGCGGGCGGCAACGTGCGGGTCACAGCGGGGGCGAACCTCGTGGTCGCCTCCCAGTCCGATCTGGCGGACGGCACCAAGCCCCGGCCGCGGCCCCTGGTCTCCTTGGAAAACCAGACGATCTACGTCGTCACCGGATACCACCAGGTGGCCGTGGGCACGGTCGTCGTGCCCGAAGTCACGTGGGTCGCGACCCGCGTCACCGAGCAGGTCGGCATGGAGGAGGTCAAGGTCGGCTCGGTCTTCTACACCATGGACGTGACGCTCACGCAGAACGGCTACTACAACTCGAAAACCGGACAGTTCCGCGAGACCTTCATCGAGGGCGTCGACTACTACAACAGCAACGACTATCAGCACACCAAGGCCGACATCCCAGTCATCAATTGGGCCGCGTACCGCCTGAGCGACGTGCCTTCGTCGAACTACCGCGCGCAGACGTACAAGACCTTCCAGCAACTCTCCGACGACCAGCGAAGTGCGGTCCTCGCGACCCTCGGTTATCTGCCGCTTTACGACTTCACCTACTCCAACCCGCTGAAGCACCAGACCCTCGACGGCAACCTGACCGAGACGACCTGGACGCCCGGCTGGGCCGGCGCCCCGCTGACCGTCTATTACGTCGACGTGGCCGGCTGGGACAAGCGTTACATTTCGATGCCCCAAGGGGCCAACGAGGACGTGCTCCGCGTCGTCTCGCAAGGCGAGCCGAGCGTCGGGTATGAGACCGTCGGCCAGTACCGCGACCTGGCCGTTGTGCGGTACACGCAGGACCGGTCGTACCTTGTCGATCACGAGGAATCGGACACGGTGCCGAATTGGCTGGGGTACGATCACACCGACACGTGCACCGTGGACGACTACGACAACAGCCCGGCCCGCTGGTGGGTTACTTACAACACCAACGGTCAGCGCCAGTACTCGATCACCGACGGCCGCTCCAACGTGCTCTACTCGCGAATCCCGGATTGGCAGATGAGCACGAACCGGGAGGAAAACGTCGGCGACAAGAACGGCACGAATGTCTCCGTGCAGACCGGCTACCGGTCCGTCACCGCCTCGATCACCAACCGAAGCACCGTGGCGACTCACTGGCGCTCCGTGGGCTGGAACCCGCAGGACCAGTGGCACGTGAGTCACTATCGCGATCCTGCTGACGACTATTACTACGGCGATTGGCACGATACCGCGTACTGGCAGACGACCTACCATAATCATGGCTGGGAATTCGTTCAAGAAGAGTATGACTATCCTGCTGGGACATACTACTTCGAGGAAGAACAGGGGCAGTCCTACACGCATCCGACTCAGGGCACTGCCCACCGACATCAGAGCAGGTGGTACTGGGAACGCGACAACAGTTATTGGACGGGCGCGACTGTCTATGAGAACCAATACGATTACGACTACGACTGGACCAGCGTCTGGTACAACATCGACGACAAGCGACAGACGCTTCACTACCAGTGGGTCAGCAACGAGCACGACATCTATGGCAAGCGGCCGCGGTACGAGACCTACGACACCAGCGTCAAAGTCGTCGAGGACAAAACGATCACGCTCTGGGACGCCCAGCCGATCGTCGAGGCGCAGACCAGCCTGGTCGCCGGCCGCATTCCCAATAGCGAGCAGGTCCAATTCGGCGAGTTCGCCAGCGAGGCGATGCACGCGGGCGGTGCGGTGCAAGTCAGCGTGGGCGGCAACGCGAGTGTCGGCGGCCTGGTGACGGCGGTCACCGGGGCCGTGACCGTGGACGCCGTCGGCGACGTGGCCATCCAGGGCATCCTGCCCGTCGGCGGCAGTCCGCTCGACACCCTGGCGGCCGAAGCCGTGGTCCAGTCGCCCGTGGAAATCCTGCTCACGGCCGGGGCCGGTATCAACCTGGGCGACGCGGCCAGGCTCACCGCCGGCGACGTGCGGCTCACCGCCGCCACCAGCGTGACCCTCAGCGGCCAGGTAACGGCCTCCGACGAGGCGGTCCTTGCCGCCGGCACCGACGTGACCCTCGACGGCGTGCTGACGGCCGGCGGCCTGATCGACGTCCGGGCCGGGAGAGACGCAGCGGCCATCGGCTCCATCCAGGGCACCTTCTATGCCGACCTGACAACCCTGAATCCGGGCGCGGACATCGTGCTTCATGCCGGCGATCTGGGCGGCTCGGTGACGCTCGCCGATTCGCTCTTGAATGCGGCCGGCCGCGTGGAGATCCTGGCCCCGGCCGGCGCCGTCTCGCACGGACCCGGCGGCGCGATCACCGCGGCAGACTTGTACCTCCGGTCGCAAACGGGCATCACCGCGCGCACGGATGCCGGCGCGATCGACGCGGCCGTCAGCGGCCTGGGCGATATCGCGATCACGAACCTTCGCTCGGTCAACCTCAGCGCCGTCACGGCCGACGGCGGCATTGACGTCATGGCCCTCGGCACGATGACGGCGCCCTTGGTCGAGGTGCGGGGCGTTTCGGACCGCAACCGCGTGTCGCTCTCGGCCGAGGCCGCGGCTGCCGGTGCCGCGGCCGACCTCGTGCTCGGCAGCATCAAGACGAGTCCCACGGGCGATCTTACGCTCAAGGCCCAAGGCGCGATCACGAGCGCCCTCCTGGACGGCCTGCTGGTGGCCGACGAACTCACCGTTGAGGCCTGGATGGGCCTGAATCTCACGACGCAGGTGAACCGCGCGACGCTCAAGTCGCACGTCGCCGGCGACATGTCGATCACCCAGCAGGGCGCGGCCACCCTGACCCTCTCCGCCTCCGTGCGCGACGGCGGCCTGACCGTCACTCACCCCGGCGGCAGCGTCGTGCTCGAAGACGTGGTGCTACGGACCAACGCCGAGGAGAACGACGTAACGGTCACCGCCGGCGGCGACATCGTCGTCGATTGGCTAAGCGCCGGCATGTACTACGCCGACCCGGCCGACGTGCCGGAGCCGGGACCGGGCGCCGTGGCTGGCGTCCGCTCGCTGGGCGACGTAACCCTCACGGCGGGCGGCCGCGTGGCCGAATCCGGCGACGACCCCGACGTGGACCTGGTGGCCGACGTCCTCACGGTCGTCGCCCCCGCAGGATTCACCGGCCTGGAAGTGGCGGTCAACGAGTTGAACGTCTCGACCGACGCGGGCTCCATCGAAGTCCATGACTACGACGGCGCCGGCGAAATGGCCCCGGGCCTGATCGTCGCGTCGGCCCTGGCCCCGGCCGGGTCGGTGACGATCACCGCCGAGAATTCCCTGGAAATCCAACAGGTCGTCGCCACCGGCACCGGCGGGACGGCCCGGCTCACCAGCACCGGCGGAAACCTGACCGTCGTCCGGCCGGCCGCGGGCGAGGCCATCACCGTCTCCAGCGGTCTGGCCCTGGCCACGCCCGGGACGCTAACGTCCTACGTCTTCTTCCAGGCGCCGGACCTCCTGGAATATCATGCCGGCGAGATTTGGGACTTCAACGCGGACGCCGCCGGCGATGGACTTCCCGACACGCTCACGGGCGGAACGATCGTCCTGGAACGCAACGCGGGTCTGCCGATGGACCACGCGATCACCGTCGACGCGGATCGCCTGGAGCTGCTCAGCAACACGAACATCTTCTTGAGCGGCAACCTTTCGGGCACCGTGGGCACGCTCTCGGCCACGGCCCGGGGGCTCACCCCGGTACACGGCAACTTCTACGACGAGGCCACGGGCGAGACGGTCGAGGGCGATCGCCCCTCCGGCGACATCAACATCCAGGCGCCCGGCCTGACGGTTACGGCCTGGGAGCTTCGGGCCTTGCACGACATCTACGTCGAGTCGTCCGTGCCGATGACGCTGGTGAGCGTCGTCGGCGGATTGACCGGCACGGAGCGGGCCGATTCGGTTGTCCTCAAGACCGACGGCGCGCTGACCCTCCGCGGCGCGACCATCGCCGCCGATACGGTCAAGCTCGAGGCCCAGTCGATCGGCGCCAATTCCAAGTCGCAGGTCCTTGCCGGCCGGCTGGAAGTGAAGACCACCGGCGACGTGTTCCTCGCAACGGCAATCGATACGCTGGTGGCCGAATCGACCGCCGGCAACATCACGCTCGCCGACCGGGGCGACCTGGTGCTCGAGCGCGTGATCGCCCAAGACGGCGCGATCCGCGTGTCCAGCGGCGGCAACCTGACCGCCCTGGACGTGGAAGTGTGGAAGGACGCCGCCGGCAACGATATCACGCTCTCCTCCGGCGGCAACATCTATGCCAACTACATCGACGCCGGCAAGTCGGCCAACCTGTCACGCCAATACAGCAAGGTCACCTTGGACGCGGCCGGGACGATCCGCGAGCCGGCCGGTTACGTGGATAATGGCGAGCTCGGAGTGGACGTTGTCGGCGGCAACGTGCCTCGGGACAGCCAAGGCAATCCGGTGAGCGACGGCATCACGACGATCGACGTGATCGCCTGGCAGATCAAGCTGTTCCACGCCCAGCCCATGCCCACGCCGGTCCGGGTGGACCAGGGAAGCCAAGTCAGCACGGGCGACGAGCTGGAAGTCCTCTTCACCGACGGCACGCAAACCGTCGACAGCCTCGACGACGGCTCGATGCCGATTCCCACGTTCGTCGACGGCGACTACGTGCTGGCAGCCGCCAACTTCCACGGCGACGTCAACCTCACCGTGACCGGCATGCTGGTGGTCATGGTGCTGCCGACCTACGAGGGACAGACCATCCACCTGGAGGCCGGCGGCGACTTGATCCTCCTAGAGGACCTGGACGTCGGCTCCTCCGGCTCGATCACGCTCTCGGCCGGCGGCGCGGTGCGGATCGCCGAACCGCTGAGCTTCGGCTCGCTTGAGGTGACGGCCGCCACCGACGTGACGATCGAGTCCGGCGCCGTCGATGGCGGCGACCTGACGATCCGGGCCGGCGGCTCTGTGCGATTCGACGGCGCCGTGGTGGACGTGACGAACCTCTCGATCACGTCCGGCGGCAGCATCACCGACGAGTCCGGCGCCCGGCTCACCGTCCGCGGCAACGCGATCCTCACTGCCGGGTCGATCACGCTCGATAATCCCGCGGCCCACGACTTCGCGAACTTGACCACCGATACCACGTCGGGTCCGAACGGCGACCAGTTGATCGTCGAGTTGAACGGAATTGCCGGGCTGAGCCTGAACGCGGGGACCGGCACGATCGAGTTGGAGTCCGGCGGTCCGCTGACGGATACGGACGGCGAGAACGATTTCACGGCTACCAATCTCATCCTGTCGGTGACCGCCGGCGGAGGTCTCGGCACCCGCGCGAACTGGCTCCAGACGACCGTCTCGTATCTCGACGTGACCAACCTGGGCGGCGGCGGCATCTTCATCGTCAACCGCGGCCCGGTGATTCTGACCAACCTCCGCGGCCCGAACGCCGTGGACGGCGTGACCGGCGGCGGCTGGATCCGGTCCTCCAGCCCGCTTTCGATCACCTCCGATGCCATCACCACGGGCGGCTGGACTTATGCGGCGCCCGATTCCGACGTCACCGGCGACGACCTGACCGTCGACCCGGGCATTACGGTCCGCGACATGACCTCGAGCCTCGTGCTCAGCGCGGGCGACAACCTCGAACTGGGCGTCGGCTCGACGGTCCAGGCCGCCGGCACGCTCGCCCTGAACCTCGACGCCGGCGACGCCGACGACAACGGCGAGACCGCCCGGCTGTTCGGAAATCTCATCGCGGGAATCGGCCCGGTTACGCTTGACGACAGCAACGATTCCAACTTCGTCGTCATCGACTCCAACGGCGGCACGCCGAACGACGGCGGCACGGTCGACAACGTCCAGACCAACCTGCGGATCAACGGCCACGGCGGCGACGACACGCTCACGCTGGACGATTCCGGCGACCCGACCGGCGACACCGTGACGATCACCAACGACGGCGCGGGCAGCGGCACGATCACCGGACTGACCGCGGCGAACATCGAGTTCACCGGCCTTCGGCAGGTGAACGTGAACTTCAGCAACGCGGGGGCCGATGCGGTGACCATCAGCCCGAATGCGGTCACGGCGTACAACCTCAACGGCAACGGGCCGAGCTCGGCTCCGGGCGACTTGCTGAGGATCGACACCGCCAACGTCACCAACTGGGTGTTCACGCGGGACGGCCTCGGCGGGGGGACGTTCACGGCCTTCAATCACGCGACGATTGCGTGGAGCGGCTTCGAGCGGGTGGCGCACATCCTCCACGGCACGGGAACGTCCGACGTGGTGACCATCACCCTGGAGGACTTCAACGGCGATACAATCGTCGATGAAACGGTGGTCCGGATCAACGGCACGCCCTACGACGTCTCCGGCGCCGACGGCGTGATCCTGTACTTGTACGGCGGCGACGACGTGGTGACGATCGCGCCCAACGTCGGCGGTCGCACGGTCAACTTCCCCGGAGGATTGACCATCGTCGGCGGAAGCGGCAGCGACACCGTGATCCTCGCGGACGACCATCCCACGGTCAACTTCACCACCGGCGAGGTGACTGGCGTGGTCGGCGGGGCGATTTCGATCACCGGTGTCGAGACCCTGACCCTCAACGGCGGCAACGACGTGGCGGACGTGTTCACCATCCAAGGCTACGGCGCGCCGACCGACGTGCAGACGCTCAATCTCAACGGCGGCGACACCGACTCCGGCGGCAACGACAACGACACGATCGCCATCCATCTGACGACCGGCGCAAACACCGTGAACGTCAGCCCCTTGAGCAGCCAGGCGGCCGCGATCAGCCGGGTCCAGGGCGGGCCCGCCATCAACATCACGGGCTTCAATAATGGCCTAGTCTCCGGCCTGGCGTCCCTGCGGATCAACGGCAACACGGGCGTCGACGTGCTCAACCTCATCGGCACCTCGGGCGACGACTCGATCACCCTGACCGAAAACGTGGCAGGCGGCGAGTTCCTGGCCACCACCGTCGTCGGCGGCACAACCCTGGTGCGAGTGGGCCTCGGCAGCGCCTCGGCCGAGGGGATCACCGTCTCCGGCGGCACCGGCAACGACACGCTGGACCTCGGCAACCTCACCGGACTGATGAGCCTGCCCAGCGGCGTTGTGTTCCAGGGAAGCGATGGCAGCGACCTGCTGCGCGTGGCGGGCACGGCCGCCACCGTCACCGTGAACCAGACCCTGGGCCGCATCACCGGCGCAGGTCCCGGGCCGATCGATTACGCCACGATCGAAGCGATCTCGGTGCTCGCGCCGACGGCGACCACGCGGTTGGCCGTGAGCGGCTCCGCGAATTACACCGTCCAGCCCGGCGCGGCCGCGGATCAGGGAACCGTGTTGACCGACACCGTCCCGGTGTCGTTCAGCGGCCTGGGCGCGGGCAAGTTCGTGCAACTCCATGGCACGGACGACCTGGTCGTCAACGGTACGACCGGCAGCGATGCGTTCACCGTGGCGGCCGGCGGCAACGTCACGGTCGCCGGTAGGGCCACCATCGAGCGGGCCGGGACGCTGACCGGCTTGTTCCTCAACGGCTCGTGGGGTGACGATTCGTTCTCGGTCGCGTCGGGCCATCTGTACGCGACGGTGAATCTCTCCAGCAGCAACGCGGCCGGAAGCGTGGCGAACCTGACGGCCGACGGCACCAATCCGGTGACGCTGCAACTGGGCACGTCCCCGGCTTCGGCCGTCGACGCCGTCGTGACGAATGCGGGCCTCGGCGCCGTGACCTTGAGCGGCGTGGGACGGGTCAACGTGGCGGCCGGAATGCAAAACGTCGCCGTCCGGGGCACGGAGGAAGACGACGACCTCACCTACCGCCCGACCGGCGCCAATGCGGGCACCGTGACCAAGGCGGGGCTTAGCCTCGTGGCGAACCTGTCGGGCACCGGCGCGCTGGGGATCGACGGCATCCGCGGCGACGACACCCTGACGGTGCTGGGCACCGACGCCGCCGACGCCTTCACGGTCAGCGCCACCGCCGTGCTCGTCGGCACGCTGCGCGGCGTCAGCACGATCAGCAACATCGACGCCTTGTCCGTGCGGGGCGATGCGGGCGCCGACACGTTCTCCGTCACTCCGGGCGCAATCCCGATCCACCTCTCGGGCGACGCGCCGCTCGGCGGTCCGACGGGCGATACCCTGACGCTCAACGTCACGACGGATATCACGTACCAGCCGGGATCCCAGAGCGGCACGGGGCGGATCGACGCGGCCGGCTCTCAGCCCGTCAGCTTCGAACAAATGGAGCAGGTGACCTTGGACGGCGACGGAGGCCACGGCATCACCATCCACGGAACGCAGGGCGCAGACGCGTTCACGCTTACGGCGGTCTCGGCGGATGACTTCACGGTCAGCCTGAACGGCGCGACCGTGACGTACACCGATTTCGCCTCGGTGACCTTGGAGGGATTCGACGGCGACGATGCCTTCACGGTCTCACCGATAGCCGGCTTCACGACGGAGGTGACGATCCGCGGCGGAAATCCAGCAACCGGCAGCGACACGCTGCACGTCAACGGGACCTCGGCCGGCGAGACGATCGTCGTCGACCTCGCCGGCGGGATGATCTCCGTCGGAACGGCGGGCCCGATCGCGTTCACCGGCGTCGAGTCGTTGTCGGTCAATGCGGCCGGCGGCGTGGACACGCTGCGCGTGAGCGGCTCGGCGACGTACGAGTACACCCCGGGAGCGACCGCCGACGCGGGGCTGCTGACCACGGCCGGCCTGCCGATCTCGTTCACGAACCTGGGAGGCGGCGAGACGTTGAACCTCTCCGGCGCCGGCCTGGTGGCCCACGGCACCGAGGCGAACAACGCCTTCGTGCTCGGCGCGAACCTGACGATCGACGGGCGCGTGAACATCACGCGGAACGGGTTGACGGCGTTGACGCTCTACGGACTGGCGGGCGACGACTCCTTCGCCATCAGCAGCGGCCACGGCTACTCGACCGTCGCGATCGACGGCGGCCCGGCGGCCGGTGCCGACACGGCGACCTTCACGGGCGGCACAAGCGCGATCACGCTACAATTGGGCACGTCGCCCGTTTCTGCCATCGATGCAATCGTCTCCAGCACGGGATTCGGCGCCGTGAGCCTGACGGGCGTGGAAGCGGCCAACGTCATCGCCGGCATGCGGAACGTGACCGTGCGAGGCACGGTTGAAGACGACGTCCTGACCTACCAGCCGACCGGCGCGGACGCGGGCACGGTGCGCAAGGCGGGGACCGGCCTGGCGGCGAACTTGTCGGCCGTGGGCACGCTGGGGATCGACGGCGTCGGCGGCAACGACACGCTCACGGTGTTCGGCACGACCGCCGACGACGCCTTCACGGTCAGTTCTGCGGCCGTGATGCTCAGTGCATTCCAGGGTGTGGACACGCTCGCCAATGTCGGAACGTTGAAGGTATACGGCGATGCGGGCGTGGATACCTTCTCCGTGACGCCCGGCGCAGCGGCGATCTACCTGTTTGGCGACGCTCCGTTGGGCGGTTCGCCCGGCGATGCCTTGACGCTGAACACGGCGGCGGACGTCACGTTCCAGCCGGGACTCCAGAGCGGCGCCGGGCGGTTCGACGCGGCCGGGGCGCAACCGGTGACCTTCGAGCAGATGGAGCAGTTGACGGCGGTCGGCGACCGGGGGCACCGCATCACCGTCCCCGGAACGTCGGGCGCGGATGCGTTTACGCTCGCGGCGATCTCGGGGGACGACTTCACGGTCACGCTGAACGGCGCGGCGGTGACCTGCATCGATTTTGCCTCGGCCACGTTGGAAGGTTCCGACGGCAACGACGCCTTCACGGTCGCCCCGGTGGCGGGCTTCACGACGGACGTGACGATCCACGGCGGCAATCCGACGGTCGGCGGCGACTCGCTGCACGTCGATGGGACGGCGGCGGGCGAGACGATCGTCGTCGACCTGGCTGCCGGAACGATCACGGTGGGAACGGCGGACCCGATCGCGTTCACCGGCGTCGAGTCGTTGTCGGTGAATGCGGCAGGCGGCGTGGACACGCTGCAAGTGACCGGCTCGGCCATCTACGAGTACACGCCGGGGGCGACTCCGGATGCCGGCTCGCTGATCACGGCCGGCCTGCCGATTACGTTCACGAACCTGGCAGGCGGCGAGACGCTGAACCTCGCCGGGACCAGCCTCGTGGTCCACGGCACGGACGCGAACAACGCATTTGTGCTCGGCGCGAGCCTCTCGCTCGACGGCCGCGTGAACATCACGCGGACCGGGTTGACGGCCTTGACGCTCGACGGCCTGGCGGGCGACGACTCCTTCGCCGTAAGCAGCGGCCACGGCTACACCGCCGTGACGCTCAACGGCGGCCCGCCGTCAAGCTCGGACGTGGCCACCTTCACGGACGGCGCGAACACGGTAACGCTACAATTGGGCACGTCCCCCGTTTCAACGACCGACGCGATCGTCTCCAGCGCGGGCCTGGGGACGGTGAGCCTGACCGGCGTCGAGGTGGCCAACGTCGTCACCAGCAACCGCAACGTGATCGTCAACGGCACGGCCGAATGCGACGACCTGACCTACCAGCCGACCGGCGCGGACGCGGGCTGGGTAAGGAAGGCGGGGATCAACCTCGTGGCGAACCTCTCGGGCGTGGGCGCCCTGACGATCAACGGCGTCGGCGGCGACGACACGCTCACCGTGCTGGGCACGACCGCCCCGGACGCCTTCACGATCAGTCCGAACGCGGTGCTCTTGAGCACGTTGCAGGGCGTGGACACGCTCAGCAACATCGACGCCTTGATGGTGTACGGCGGCGCCGGTGCGGACACGTTCTCCGTCACGCCGGGCTCCATTCCGATCGACCTCTTCGGCGACGCGCCGTTGGGCGGCGCAACGGGCGATTCGCTCATGCTGAATGTGACGACGGCGGTCACGTTCCATCCGGGACTCCAGGCCGGTGCAGGGCGATTCGACGCGGCCACTGCGCAGCCGGTGACCTTCGAACAGATGGAACAGTTGGCCGTGGACGGCGATGGTGACGACGGAGTCACCGTCAACGGCACGCCGAGTGCAGACGCGTTCACGCTGACCGCCCTGCTCGCCCCCGACGATTTCACTGTCAGCCTCAACGGCCAGACGGTCACGTACACCGATTTTGCCGCGGCCACGTTGGAAGGGTTCGACGGCGACGACGCCTTCACGGTCGCGCTGGTGGCGGGTTTCACCACCGACGTGACGATCCGCGGTGGCAGTGCGACGGGCGGCGACACGCTCCACGTGGTCGGAACGTCGGCGGGCGAAACGATTGCCGTCGACCTGGCGGCCGGGACGATCGCCATGGGAACCGCGGACCCGATCACATTCTCCGGCGTGGAATCGTTGTCGGTCAATGCGGCAGGCGGCGCGGACACGCTGCGCGTAAGCGGCTCGGCGACCTATGAATACAGGCCGGGTGCGACCGCCGACGCCGGGTCGCTGACCACGGCCAGCTTGCCGATCTCGTTCACGAACCTGGGAAGCGGCGAAACGCTGGACCTCTCCGGCACCAGCCTGGTGGCCTACGGCACGGACGCGAACAACGCCTTTGTGTTGGGCACGAGCCTCTCGCTCGACGGGCGCGTGAATATCACGCGCAGCGACTTGACGACCTTGACGCTGGAAGGCTCGGCGGGCGACGACTCGTTCGCCGTCGCCAGCGGCCACGGCTACACGACCGTGACGCTCAACGGCGGCCCGCCGTCAAGCTCCGACGTCGCCACCATCACCGGCGACCGGACGAACACGGTGACGGTTCAGTTGGGCACGTCGCCGGTCTCGACCACCGACGCAATCGTCTCCAACGCGGGACTGGGCACGGTGAACCTCGTGGGCGTGGAGGTGCTCAACGTCATCGCGGGCAACCGGAACGTGACCGTCCGGGGCACCGCCGAAAACGACGACCTGACCTACCAGCCGACCGGCGCCCGCGCGGGCACGGTGACCAAGGCGGGGCTCAACCTGGTGGCGAACCTGTCGGACGTGAGCGGCCTCAGAATCGACGGCGGCGACGACGGCAACGACACGCTCACCGTGCTGGGAACGGCGGCCGCGGACGCCTTCACCGTCAGCCCCACCGTCATCACGCACAACACCTTGCGGGGCGTAAGCACGATCAGCAACATCGACGCCTTGTACGTGCGGGGCGAGGCGGGCGCGGACACGTTCTTCGTGACGCCCGGCGCGATCCCAATCCACCTCTTGGGCGGCGAGCCGACCGGCGGCCCCGCGGGCGACGCGCTGACGGTGAGCGTCACGTCGTCGGTCACGTTCCAGCCGGGACTCCAGGGCGGCGCCGGACGGTTCGACGCGGCCGGCTCACAGCCGGTCTATTACGAGCAAATCGAACAGTTGACCGTCGACGGCGACGGATACGTCGGCGTTACGATCCCAGGCACGGCGGGGTCAGACGTCTTCATCCTGACGGCCACGTCGCCGCAGGACGATTTTTCGGTCAGCGTGAACGGCGTCACAATGACCTGCACCGACTTCGCCTCGGCAACCCTGGAAGGACTCGACGGAGACGACGTTTTCACGGTCACGCCGATGGCGGGCTTCACGACCGACGTGGCGATCCATGGCGGAGATCCGACGGCCGGCGGCGATACGCTCTACGTGAACGGGACCGCGGCCGGAGAGACGATCGTCGTCGACCTGGCGGCCGCGACGGTCCGTATGGACACGGCGAAGCCGATTGCGTTTACCGGCGTGGAGTCGTTGTCGGTGAATGCGGCAGGCGGCGTGGACACGATGCGAGTGACCGGCTCGGCAACGTACCAGTACACGCCGGGGGAGACCCAGGACGCCGGCTTGCTGACCACCGCCACCCTGCCGATTCTGTTCACGAACCTGGGGCCCGGCGAGACGCTGAGGCTGACAGGAACGAGCCTGGTCGCCCGCGGCACGGCGGCCAACAACGCCTTTGTGTTGGGCACGTACCTGACGGTTGACGGCCGCGTGAACATCGTGCGGACCGGATTGGCGGCGATGACGCTCGACGGTCTGGCTGGGGACGACACGTTTACGGTCACGCCGGGTGGTCTGCCGATCTTCATCGACGGCGGCGATCCGACCGGGCGGGGCGACGTGCTGACCCTGTTGCCGGGTGAGGCACCGACGTTTACGCCGGGCTCGAAATCCGATGAAGGGAGCTTCTCCTTCGCCACGCTGCCCCCGGTGACCTTCGATCATATCGCGGCGACCCTCGTCGACCTGGGCGTAGGCGCCGGCGGCGCCGCGACGATCCAGGGGACCAGCGGCAACGACGGGATCACGGCCCGGGGCACGGCCGCCAACACCCTGGCTGTTCAAGTCAACGCCGGCGGGATCGTCACGTACACCCATGCGTCGGCGCTGAAACTCGATGGCCGGGACGGCAGCGATGACTTCAACCTGGATGTCCATGTGCCCACGCTCGGCGTGGCGGTCTTCATCGAAGGCGGCCCGGCGGCGGCAAGCGGCGATACGCTGACGGTCACGGGCGTGGACGGGTTCAACGACTTGCCCGCGTGGACCTATTCGGCCTCGGACACCGGCGTGCTGGCGCTGGCGGGCCAGGAAGCGATCCACGTGGCGGGAGTGGAAACGCTCCGCTACGACGGCGAGTCGGACGACGAGGACCTGACGGTCGGCGGCACGGGCGACTTCGTGCACGTTCCCGGCACAGATCCGGATGCCGGCCGCCTCGAACTCAGTTCCGGCGGCACGACGTTCCTCGCCATCCGTTATGAACGCCTCGGCGCCGGCACGGTGTCGGTCGCGGGGACCGGGGTCGCCGACTCCCTCACCGCGCGGGGAACCAACACAGCGGACAAGATCGTCGTGGCGTTCACCGGCCCCAATGGAATCGATATCGACCTCACCAGCGGCTACGGGTCGCACGTCGACCTGCGGAGCACGGGCGTGGAGAGCTACCTCATCGACATCGCCCAGGACGGGGACGACGACATCTTCCTGAACACGCCGGTCAACGCCTCAGGTTCGTTCGAGGTACGCGGCGGCGGCGGGACCGACCTGTTGCACCTGACCGCCGACGGCACGATCACGGCGGTGACGATGAGGCCCCGGGCGGGCTCCCCGGGCGAAGGCGAGATCGAGGGCTTCGGCACGCCGACCGTCCGCTTCGGCCAGATCGACGGCATCCGCTACGCGGGCAACGGGGCGGACACGCTGATCGTGGACCCGGGGGTGGGCGATCATGCGGTGCGCGTCGACGGATCGAGCGGAGCCGTGGACCGCGTCACCTCCGACGCGCTGCCCGAGATCCAGTTCGGTGGAGTGGATACATTCAAGGTGCTGGAAGCTGCGGCCGGCAACGGGGCGCTGCAGGTAACGTTCGCCACCGGCAGCCTGGCGGGGGCGGCGCATTACGCGACGGATCTGGAGCCCGAGAGCACTCTGATCCTCGAGGGCCGTGACGACGCGGCCGACCGCTTCACGGTGGCGTTGCGGCCGGGATCGAATGTGGCCGTGACGGATCATGCCTCAGGCGTGACGGTCATCGACCTTGCCGTCTCCGGCCCGGTGGGACGGCTGCGGCTCGACACGCTGGGTGGCAACGACCTCGTGGAGGTCAACGTGGACCGCACCTCCCTGATCGCCGTGCCCATCACGGTCGATGGCGGCGCGGACCGCGACACGTTGTTCCTTGCCGGCACCTCGAGCGCCGGTCCGACGTCCGCTGCGTACAGCCCGGGGCCCGCTGCCGCGGAAGGCCGAATCCAGCACCTGGCCGGCGGCGGGACGATGACGGTCGACTTCGAGAACCTCGAGCCGGTCATCGACATCGTCGCGGGCACGCTCACCGTCAACGGCACAGACGACGACAATGCGATCGAGTACGCGCAGGGGCCAAACGCCGGTCCGATCGTCGCCGGCCAGACCGGCCTGGTTTCGGTCGATGTGTACCGCACGATCGAGTTCGCCAACAAGACGGCATTGACGATCGACGGGCGCGCGGGCAGCGATCAAGTCTCCCTGAAGGACCTCGACGCCACGAACCCGTTAGGGTTGACGGGCATCGCGGTCGTCGGCGGTGATCCGGCGGCGAGCGACGAGTTGATCGTGAGCGATTCGACGCCGGGCACCACGATCGTCTTCACGCCCACGGCGGCCGACGCCGGCACGGTGGCCGGAGCGCTGCCGGTCCCGGTCACGTTCACAACGATCGAGCACTTGACCATCAACGGCTCGGGCGCCAACGACACGTTGCAGGTCGACGGTTCGGCATTGGATGAAGCGTTCACCTACAAGCCGGCCGCGTCGGCCGGCGGGGGGAGCGTCCAGGTCTCGACGCCGTCAACCGCGCTGGTGCCGATGAGCTTCGAGAATCTGGGTACTGCCGGCGTCCTGATTCTCAACGCCGGCGGCGGCTCCGACCAGATTACCCTCATGGGCGGCGGATTGGGCTGTGCGAGGGTCGTGGTCAACGGCGGGGAGGGCGACGACCGGATGATCGTCGACTACAGCGCGGATACCACCGCCCACGTCGGCGTGCTGGACCGGACGACCGTCGCCGACCTGGGGACGGCCCGCCAGTTCAAGTACTGCAACCTCGAAGCGGTCGACGTGCTGCTCGGGTCCGGCGACGATCAGTTCGACATCACCGCCACGCTGCCGACCACACGGGTGAGCGTCCGCGGCGGCGCCGGCAGCGACACCGTCAAAGTCGGCGCCGGCAATCTGGACAACGTCGAGGGCCCCGTGACCATCACGGGCGGGGGTGGTGCGGCGGATCGAGTGCTCCTCTTGGACGACGGAAACTCGCTCCGGGCGGACTACCTCGTTACGCCGACTTCGGTCGGCACCAGCCGCTCCCCGCTCGCCCCGCCCACACAGCCGGAACGGACCTTCGGCGGTCTGACCTACGACGGATCGACGGAGTTTTTGCGGGTCGAAGGCACGCAAGCGGCCAACGTTTTCGACGTGCAACCCAGCCTGGCCACGCGGTACTCCATCGACGGAAATCTCCCGGGGCCGGGAACGGTTGTCGCCGCGGAAGGCGACTTCCTCAAACTCGATACGAAGACCACCTTCCCGTCGGACCCCAAGGGCGCGGACACCAGCGGCCGACGCCTCACCATTACCGAGCCGGGCAAAGGCTTCTGGGAGTTCACGAAGACCACGCACCAGCCGATCGAGTTCGAGAGCATCGAGCGGTTCAACCACGTGGAGATCGTGGCCGTGGGTGCCGACGTCGGCTCGAAGAGCAAGCCGCTGGTCCGCGTGTACGACGCCGAGACCGGCGAGTGGAAGTTCGACATCACGCCGACTCAGACGTATGGGACCCGTTACCGGCAGGGGGTGCGGGTCGCCACGGGCGACCTCAACAACGACGGGCTGCCCGACGTGGTCGTTGTTCCCGGCCGTCTCTGCGCTCCGGACGTCAAGATATTCAACGGTGCCCCGATGGAGGGCGCGGAAGGCGTCGAGATCGCGGCCCTCCGCATCCCGGCGGCGAGCACCTACGGCAAGAAGTTCGGCAGCGGCCTGAACGTGGCCGTCGGCGACGTGGTGGGCGATGGACTGAACGACATTATCCTCGTGCCCAGTCGCGGGGTGGCGCAGGTGAAAGTCTTCGAGAACCGGGGATCGACCGGGGGGCAGTTCGCCCTGGCCCGCAGTTTCAACGCCTTCGCGGATTATCGCAAGTTCGTCGGCGGCGCGACGGTTGCCGTGGCCGACATGAACGGCAACGGGAAGGCGGACATCCTTGTCGGCTCCGGCTCGGGAATGGCCGGACTGGTCCGGATCTTCGACGTGACCGTCGACCAGACGCGTTACACCCCCATCGGCCAGATCGCCGACCCGAACCCGAAGTTCAAAGGCGGCCTCAACGTCACGGTAGGGGACGTCAACGGGGACGCGATCCCCGATATCATCACCGGCGCAGGCCCCCGCGGCGGCTCGTATGTCCGCGTGTATGACGGCAATCCCAGCACCGGCCACGCGATGCTGAACAGCTTCCTCGCTTTCAACGGCGCCGAAAAGAATGCCCCGGTCCGGGTGCTCGCCAAAGACATCGACGGCGACGGCCTCGCCGAGATCCTGGCCACCAAAGGTCCCGACAAGAAGGCCACCTACGAGATCAAACGATTCAAGGGCCTCTCGGGCGATCTCGTGGACGACTTCTTCGCCACGCATTCCGATTTCTCGGGCGGAGGATTGTTCCTGGGGTAGCGGGCCTTGATGGATTCGCCCTCCCGGCTGTCCGCCGACCCGCGGAGCCCATTCCGCACCGCTTGGAAGGCGCGGCGATCCTTACCACTGCGCCTCGAGCCCGACGTTGGGGCCGTGCAGGAAGGCGCTCCGATAGACTAGCGCCGTGCCGCTGGTTGCCGTATCGGTGAAGTCAAGCTGGTCGGGGGCGCGGGCCACTCCTTCGAGCCACAGGGCGCTATAACCTCCCCGAAACCACAAGCCACGCGTCAACTCGAACTTGCCCGTCAGTCCGAGTTCACCGAGGAAGGCCGCTTGGCAACCGCGGGTGGTCGAATTGCGGAGCGTGACGGTATTGTTGGAATCGCCCAGGAAGGTGTGCTGTTGGGCGAAACTGGCGAAGAGGCCCGCCTTGCCGACGAAGTCCAGTCCGAACCGGCCGCGCTGCTTCTGCAAACGTCCGCCGACCTGGGCCCCGAACAAGTGGTTCTCGGCGTCGATTGTGTAGTCGCTTGCGCCGGCATCTCCGTCGAACGAACTGATCCCGAATTGCTCACGGAGCCCCACGTAGCGGAATCCCGCCAGCAGCGCGAGGTCGTTCCAAGCGGCCGGCCGGACAAGAGTGACTTCCGCGTTGTTGAGTGCCGACGAGTAATGGAACCTCATCCTGTCGGCGTCGAAGAAGTCCGACGTGGCCAGGGCGATGTCGCCGGGAAGGCTCAAGTTGTCGTCTCCTTCCACATCACGTCGCGCGGCCCAGTGTTGAAGGCCGAAGTAGCTGATCTCCAGGGTCCTTCGTTCGTACAGCGGAATGCCCACGGTCAACCGCGCCCCGGCTTCCATCCCATGACGAAGTTCACTCGTGGTGAGCAGCGTGTCGCCTGAGTCCTCGTCGATCACCACTCCTTGGCGGCGCGGGCCGTTGAGTTGCAGGAACAAGATTTCGCTGACCAGGTAGGTCGGGGCAGGAGCCAACGCGTCGCCGCCGGGATCGGAATCTCCGCCTTCATTGGAGATGTACCTCTCCACGGCGGCCTCCGTGCGGGAGCCTGGCAGAGAGATCGAGTCGTCGGCACCGGCGAACTGTGCCGGAAAAGACGCTACGACCGCTACGATCGCTGAAATCAACCGCCCAATTCTCATGATTCACCCCGCCGGTGGTAGACCGCACGGCAACGATCCCCTCACCGCGTCTTCCTCTCAACGGTCCCTGTAAGCCTTGCGCCAAACGCGGAGACCATTAGAAAGGTCGGTCGCGAATTTCGTGCGCCCTCACGAAAACCGCCGCAATCGTTCCAAGCGGACTCCCATGGTTCCGCTCGTATCGACTGTACTGTTCTTGCGATCCAATACTCTCCATCGGACTTGGCGGACGTGATGCCCTGGCAGGGCGGCCGTGTTGAGAGACACGCAGCCGCCCCGCACGACACTCGGAGGGTCGATTCGGCCGACGGCGCGATAGGCACGTTCCGCCAAGGCCAAGGAACACGGGCGAAGCCCGTGCCACCCAACGCCTTCGGACCGCTCGACAGTGCCACCCCGCGGCTTCTTCTTCACGTCAGGGGGTTGTCTCGAACGGCCCCGTCTTCCAGCCGGTAGCCGGCACCACAGCGGGAACAGCGGGCGATGCCCGCGGCATTGAAGGCCAGTCGCTCCGCGGCGCAGCGGCACATCCAGCCGATCCGCCGTGCCGGCACGCCCGCCACGAGGGCATAGGCCGGCACATCCCGGGTGACGACCGCGCCGGCCGCCACGAAGGCATATTCGCCGATCGTGCGGCCGCAGACGACCGTGCAGTTCGCCCCCAGCGTCGCCCCGCGTTTCACGAGCGTAGGCCGGTATTCACTCTTGCGGACGATTTCGCTCCGCGGATTGTTGACGTTCGTGAAGACCATCGACGGCCCGCAGAAAACGTGATCCTCAAGAACCACCCCGTCGTAGAGGGAAACGTTGTTCTGGATCTTCACATTGTCGCCGATCACGGCCGTGGAGGCCACGACGACGTTCTGGCCGATGCTACAGTGCCGGCCGATCGTGGCCCCCTTCATGATGTGGCAGAAGTGCCAGATCTTCGTGCCCTCTCCAATGGAGCAGGGTTCGTCGACATACGCGCTCTCATGGGCGAAGTAGGCCCGCCGGATCTGCCCGGGTTGGGGGTCACAAGGCTGCACGGATCCTCTCCCTCGGTCGATGGCCTCGCAGGAAACAGCGCAAACGAGTCCAACGACGGACCAAGGTCCTGCGCGTTTCAGTCTCATTCTCTTCTAACCCTTGGTGTCGGGCAACCGGACGACAATGGGTCGGAAGCGTGACTGTTCGAGCAGAAGGTAGTCTACTCGGCGGCCAGCCAGCGCGTCCGCGATTGCGCGGTCTCTCCATTTACCCCAACTTGACCTTGCCCCGACACCCTCCGCGTTAGTATATTCGGCCAGTCCTGTTTCCCACACGGACATGGCCGCGGTATGCGCCTCAACGGTTGCGCCGGGGAATCGCAGAAGGAGGCTGCATGAGCGGGTTGGCGGGCCATCGCATCCCAAACGTGAATCGGATCGGCAACCACGTGACGCTCGCCGACGATACGGTCCTGGGACAGGGACTGAGGATCGGCAACGGCGTGACCGTCTACCCGGGCGTCGTGATCGAGGACGACTGCACGATCCTCGACGGGGCCGTGCTCGGCCGCCCGCCGATCTCCAACGGCAACACAACCCGGCCGCTGGCCTCCCGATCGGACCGGCTGCGGATCGGCCGGGGGACGATCGTCGGCGCCAACGCGGTCCTCTATGGCGGGATCACGGTGGGACCGCGGGTTTTGATCGGCGACCTGGCCACGATCCGCGAAGGCGTGACGCTGGGCGAGAGGGTCGTCGTGGGTCGAGGGGCCCTCGTGATGTACGAGGCGACGATCGGCGACCGGACGCGGATCGTCGACGGGGCGATCCTCACCGGCGGCATGATCGTGGAAAGCGACGTCTTCATCGGACCGGGCGCCACCAGCAGCAACGACGGCGAGGTGTACCTCTCGCGGTTCGGCCTCTCCCCGCTCCGGCTGCGGGCACCGGTGGTCCGCCGCTTCGCGTTGGTGGGAACGGGGGCGAACCTCGGGGCGGGCGTGGAGGTGGGGATGGGGGCGATCGTGGCCCCGGGAGCCGTCGTCACCCGCAATGCGCCCGCCTGGACCGTCGTCGCCGGGGTCCCGGCCCGGCCCGTGCGCCCGGTGGCGGAGGCCGACAAGCGGGCCATTCTCCGTCACTTCGGTCTTTGCGAGTCGCACGAGGCGGCTTGAAGGGGGCGGGGCATGAGCACCATCTCGATTGTCGTGCCGGTGTTCAACAATGCCCCCAGCCTGCCGTTGCTGCTGGAGCAGTTCCAGGCGTTGGCCGCCGCGCGGCCCGAGCATCGCTTCGAGTTCGTCTTCGTCGACGACGGCTCTGCCGATGAATCCTGCCATGTCCTCGCGGAACTGGTGGCCGCTGAGCCGCGGGCCACGCTGGTGAAGCTCTCGCGGAATTTCGGCTCCAGTGCCGCGATCCTGGCCGGTATGGAACAGGCGGCCGGCGACGCCGTGGCGGCGATCGCCGCCGACCTTCAGGACCCGCCGGAACTGATCGGCGAGATGCTCTCCCGCTGGCAACAGGGCCGCAAGGTGGTCCTCGCCGCCCGGGAGACCCGCGACGATCCCTGGCTCACCTCGCTCCTGGCCGACGCCTTCTACGCCCTCTTCCGCCGCTTCGCCGTGCCCACGATGCCCGGGCGCGGATTCGATTTCTTCCTCGTCGATCGCCAGGTGCGCGACCTGCTCGTCGGCATCCAGGAGAACAACGCCTACCTGATGGGCCTGATCCTCTGGCTCGGGTTCTCGCCGGACGTCATCCCCTACCACCGGCGCCCGCGTGAAAAGCGGTTCGGACGCTCGACGTGGACCTTCGCGAAGAAGCTGAAGTATTTCATCGACGCCTTCGTCGGGTTTTCGTCCGCGCCGCTTCGGGCCGCCTCGGCGACCGGGGCCGTTTGCTGCACGCTCGGGTTTCTCTACGCGGTCGTCATCGTGGTGCGGCGCCTCGGCTACGGGGCCGACATCCAGGGCTGGGCCTCGCTCATGGTGGTGCTCCTGTTCGTCTCCGGGGTCCAAATGCTCATGCTCGGCGTACTCGGCGAATATCTGTGCCGCAACCTCGCCGAGACCCGCCGCCGTCCGCGATTCGTCCGGGACTACGTGATCGAGGGAGATGAGATCAAGACGCGGCGGCAGGAGGAAGGGGCTGGGGGTCAGG
>CAYSGY010000001.1:0-11675 GCA_964430315.1 uncultured Planctomycetaceae bacterium | reverse complement strand
CTTTGCGTCGGTTACTACGTTCTGGTGGGTTATTATAACAAGCCGGGGGGGCGGTTGTATGGGGGGGGGGGTCTGGGGACTGGGGTTAGGGAATAGACGACCTTGCGTAATCCGGGAGGGCGAGGCTCCTGCCGAGCCGTTATGCACCCGCGAAGACGTACGTGTGTTGCAGGCTCGGCAGGAGCCTCGCCCTCCCGAGATGGTGAAACATCCTTCAGGGACTGGGGACGGTCACCGTGGTGCGATCCGGCTTGACCTACTCTGAAACGTTGCCGCCACGGCGCCTGTCCCCTTTCTCTACGTGCCTGACATGGCAGCCGGCCGACTGCCGGGCCGCGTGGTTGGTGGGCGGGGTTTGGGCCGTCATGGCGGCGTCGACCTTCTGGATGGTGGGACGCTGCGCCCTGACCTCGCCGATCGCCGATGAGCTGCGTTACGTCGGGGTCGTCACCGGCGCCGAGCCGCTCACCTGGAAATGGCTCGTCCAGGTCGAGAACCAGCACTTCGCCCCGCTGTTCAAGGCGGCCTACCTCGGCGTGGGCCGGACCGCCGGGTTCGACTTCCGCGCCGGGGCGATGGTCAACGTCGCGCTCCTCGCAGCCGTGTCCCTGGCCATGATCGTGGCCGCGGCCCGGCTCCGGGGCCGGCCCAGCGAACTCGACGTGATTATCCCGATCCTCTGGATGCACTGGGGACATTACACCAATCTGATCTGGGGTTTCCAGTTGTTCTACGTGCTCCCGACGGCGATCGTCGGAGTCGCCCTCCTGACGGTCGGTTCCAGCCGCGAGCGGATCTCGATCGGATCCGCCGCGGTCACAGCGATTTGCCTTCTCGGCGCAGCGCTTTCAGGCGGACCGGGAATCTTCTATGTCCCGCCGCTGGCAGCGTGGCTGGCCTATGCCGGGGCCCTGCGCTGGCGCGACGGCGGGCCTGGAAGCCGCCGGGCCGGGGCCGCGGTGATTGCCTTGGCCGCGATCGCCTGTTTGCCCCTGGTCGCCTACCTGGCAGAGCGGTCCGATACGCTGCGCTTTCCGCCCCCGTTGCAGCGGACCTCCGAAGGACCGGTCGCCGGCACGCTCGCTTTCCTGAGCATGGGGCCGGGGAAGATCGGCAAGGAACTTTGGCCGGTATCGGGCCTGGCCGTGATCGGACTTGTCGGGCTGGCTGCCTGGGTGCTCTGGCGCCGGTGGCGGAGTGAGCCGGCGGAACGATTGCCCGCCTCGGGCCTGGCGTGTTTCCTCTGCGGCGCGGTGCTTCTGGCGGTCGGCACCGGGGTGGCGCGGGGACACATGGCCCCCAGGGCGTGCCTCCAGTATCGCTACATGCTGCTGGCCGCGCCGCCGATCCTGGGCTTGTACTGGGTCGGGGTCCGCTACGGTCCGGCGGTCCGCAGCCGGCGGGTTCGTCTCGTCCTGGCCGCGGCCATGCTCCTGCTCGCCGCCTGGTACAACGCCCGGGGCTGGCATGCGGCCCTGGGGATGCGCGAGCCGGTGGTGGAGTTGGAGCAGGCGATCGCGGCCGGGATGACGCCCCACGAGGCCGCCGTCCGCTTCGCCGACGTCCTCCAAGACCCGGCCGATTCCCTCGCCGCTCACCTGGAAATGCTGCGGCAGGCCCGGCTCGGCCCGTATCGTGACGGCCGACGGCCTGAAGGGGGAAAGGAAGAGCCCTGAAAAAATGGGAGAAGCAAGAAACCGTGCCCTGCTGACACAGTTCTGAACGGAAACCGCCTCCTCTTCTTTCCCCCTATTCCCCGCTTTTCCCTTTTCCCTTCTCGTCTTCCTGCAACTTCCTACGGCTGAAGGGTCACCGATGAAGTACCCCGCCGCTGCCCACGCCATGGCCCTGTTGGTGCTCGCCTACTCGCTCTGGGCGATCTTCGGCGGCGAGGTCCTCTCGGTCAACGGCGGCTTCGGCTGGGACGGCATGTCGTATGCCGCCATTGCCAAGGACTTCCCGGGCCAGGTCTTCGGACGCCGGCTCGACCCGTTCCGCATCCAACGGATCGTCCCCAGCGGCGCGGTCTACTATGGCTTGCGACTTGCCGGGCTCTCGACGAACGACGACTCCCATATCCTTCGAGGCTTCCAGGTCTACAACATGCTGCTCTTGCTGGCCGGCGTGTACGCCTGGAACGGGATCGCGGCCCGGCTCGGGTTGACCCGGCGGGGCACGTGGCTGGGCTTCGCCGCCGTTTATGTGAACTTCGCCGTGCTGAGAATGACGTTCTTCTACCCCGTCCTCACCGATACGACGGCGCTGGTGGCCGGGATGTTCCTGCTGCACGGACACCTGGCCGGGCGTGCGTGGGTGGTGTGGCTCGTGGGCCTTGGGGGCGCGTTCACCTGGCCGCTCCTCCTGCCCATGGCCCTCGTGCTCCTGGTGTTCCCTCGCCGGACCGCGACGACGGCAGCCGTGGCGTCGGCAACGCGACCCAACTTGCGCGCGTGTCTTGCCGGCGGCACGGCGGTGGCCCTGGTGGCCCTGTGGCGGGTGTTCGCCGTCGGACAGACGATCGACGGGGCCGGGCCCCTCTGGTACGCGTGGACACCGGCGGCGGCCGCTTGCGTGGCTGCGTATCTCGGGGTGGCCGCCTGGCGGCTTCTCGACCTCGACGGGCTGGCAAGGCCCGGCCGCGTATTGGCCCAAGTGCGGTGGCAAGGCGCCGCGGCGGCGTTGGGGCTCATGGCGGCGGTCATGCTCCTTCGAGCCTTTGTCTTCGTGCCGAACGGGGCGCCGGAGTTCACGGCAAAGCACTTCCTTTGCGAGACGCTTGTGAAGTCGGTGGCCAAGCCGGGGATTTTTCTTGTGGCCCACGTGGTCTACTTCGGCCCGGTGGTGCTGGCGGCGGTTCTGTTCTGGCCCGAGGTTTGCGAACGGATTCGGCGACAAGGGATCGGCGTGGTCCTTCTGGCCGGCGCGGCCGCGTTTCTTTCCGTCGGCTCGGAGAGCCGGCAATTCGTGAACTTCCTGCCGTTGGTGGCGGCATTCACCGTCCAGACGCTCGACGAACGGCCACGCCCGCATTGGCATGACGGAGTGTTCCTCGCCGCGGCGCTGGTCCTCTCGAAGTGCTGGCTTCCCTTGAACCACGGGCCCACGACCGGCAATCTCGAAAGATTCCCCGACCAGTTCTATTTCATGAACCATGGGCCGTGGATGTCGGATGGGATGTACCTGGTGCAGGGCGCGGTCGTGGCGGCGCTGGCGGCGGTCCTGGTGTGGATGGGGGGAGGGATCACGAAAGCACGAAAGAATGAAAGCACGAAAGGACGAAAGCATGGATGGGGGGAGGGATCACGAAAGCACGAAAGAATGAAAGCACGAAAGGAGAGGAGAAGACTCCGTTAGCGGACGACGCGTTTTACGGTCAGCGTCGGGGAGTTGAAGTTCATGAGCAGCCCAACGTGTAAGCCCGTCGCCTTGAGATAGGATTTCAACTTGGCGAAGAAGATGTCCTCCAACGCCTTGACGGCCTTCAACTCGACGATAATCTCCCCGCCCACCACGAGATCCAGCCGGTGGGAGCCCACGTCCATGCCTCCGAAGTAGATCCGCACCTCTTTCTCGGTCTCGTACGATAGCCCAGCTTGCTGCAGCGAGACTTCCATCGCACGGTGATAGACCGACTCGATGAACCCCGGCCCGAGTTCCCGGTGGACGTGGATCGCCGCCTCAATCACCTGCCGCGATAACGGCTCAAACTCGAATCCCATCCGCGCGTCTCCTCCGACTATTCTCCCCCCTTTCGTGTCTTCGTGATCCCTCGCCCCCTCCACGCCAGAACCGCTCCCTTCTTCTTTCGCCCTTTCGTGTTTTCGTGATCCTTCCTCCCCTTCTCTTACCGCCTCACGACCGTCGTCCCGCTGAGGCGGCGTATCAGGTGTCTCATTTCCAGGACGCTGAGGGTCGAAAGCACCCGGGCGGCGCCCAGGCCGGTTTTGCTGACGACGTGGTCGATCAGCGTGGCGTCGCTCCCGATGGCCGAGAGAACTTGTCGCTCCGGTTCGTTGAGCAGGAGTTCGGCCGGATGGTGGACGACGCGCCCGTCGTCGTGCGGGGCCGGCTCGACCAGCGGGCCGAGTTCTTCGAGCACGTCGTCGGGCGAGTGGACCAGTTTGGCCCCGTCGCGGATGAGCCGGTGGCAGCCGATCGTGGTGCGGTCGTCGATGTGGCCGGGCACGGCGAACACTTCGCGGCCCTGCTCCATGGCGTGCCGGGCGGTGATGAGGGCGCCGCTCCGCTCGCCCGCCTCGACGACGAGGACTCCCAGCGACAGGCCGCTGATGATCCGGTTCCGCTGCGGAAACACGCCCGGCAGAGGCTCGGCACGCGGCGGCGCCTCGCTGATCAAGGCCCCGCGCGCAGCGACCTCCTCGGCCAGATCGCGATGCTCCGGCGGATAGATGTTGAGCACGCCGCTCCCCAGCACCGCGAGGGTGCGCCCGCCGGCGTCCAACGCACCGCGATGGGCGGCGGCGTCGATGCCCCGGGCCAGGCCGCTGACGATCGTCAGCCCGCAGCGGGCCAGACTCCCGGCAAGTCGTTCGGCCTGGCGCAAGCCGTACTGCGTGCCGTGCCGCGTGCCCACGATCGCCACGGCGATCGCGTCCCGCGGCTCCCACGATCCCCGCACGAAGAGCACCGCCGGCGGGGCCGCGATCTCCCGCAGCGGACGCGGATACCGCGGATCGGCATCGGTGACGATCGCCACGCCGCTGGCCCGGCACGTCTCGATTTCCGCTTCCGCGTCGATCTCGTCGCGGGCGGTGGCGATCTTGGCGGCAAGTTTCGGGCCCACTCCCTCCACCTCCCGCAGTTGGCTGGGCAACGCGGCCAGCACGGCCGCCGACGAACCGAAGCGATCCAGCAGGGCCCGCCGCGTGCGCGGTCCCACGCCGGGCACGAGGGCCAAACGCAGCACGTCGGCCAGGTGTTCGCCGCTCGGTTCGCGTTCGGGATCACACATCGACGCGGCTCCTCGCGCGCTTTGGAGTGCGGCGACCCGTCGCCGCGTTCTTCTTCTTCGTTCGCACGGCGACTTCTCCGGCGCAAGAGAAGGCGGCGGGTCGCCGCACTCCAAAGGTCCTATTCCTCCCGATACCGGGCCTGCTCGGCGGCTAACCGGGCTGGCTCCCAGCCAAGGGTTCCGGCCATCCAGCCGGCCACGCGATCGGCCAACTCCAGGCGGTCCTTCCGGTAATAGTGCCAGCTCGTACGCCGGATCATCACGTCGGCGAGATGAACCGCCCATTCCCGCGTGCAGTAATGCTCGACCAACTCAGCGCTCGGCTCGGGCGGGACGATGGCGCTGCCCCGCGTGGCGTCGGGCGAAGGCAGGAGCGGTTCCTGCGCCGTGGCGCAGCGGGGGGCCTTCACGTCGAGGAATGCCACGAGCCGATCGACCGCTTCTTCCGCGATGAGCCGATACGTGGTGAGTTTGCCGCCGGCCACGTCGAGCCAGCCCGGTTCGCCCATCGCGATGCTATGGGCACGGGAGATGTCGGAAGGCCCGCCCCGCTTGTCGGCCAACAGCGGTCTCAGGCCGGCCCAGGAACTGAGCACGTCGGCCGGCGTGAGGCCCGCCTTGGGGAAGCACCGGTTGGCGATGTCGAGGATGTACGCCACGTCGGCGGGCTCGGTGCGGACGGCCTCGATCGGGCCGTCGTAGTCGGTGTCCGTGGTGCCCAGGATCACCCGCTCGCCCCAGGGAATCGCAAAGAGGATCCGGCCCTCATCGGTCATCACGACGGCGTCGGGCACGGGCAGCCGGATGCGGTCGAGCACCAGATGGACTCCCTTCGTCAGCCGCAACTGGAGACGGCTCTGGGGCAGACGCGATCCCCAGGGCCCCGTGGCGTTCACCACCGACCGGCTCCGCACCTGGAACACACGCCCCGATGTAGGACGGCTTTCCACGCCGTCCGGGACGGGTTGGAAACCCGTCCCACTCGAACTCAGATCGCGGACATGGCCGATCCAGCCGCTGGCACCGGGCACGACCTCTTCCACCCGGCAGTAGTTGACCGCCACCGCGCCGTGACCGACGGCGGAGCGGAGCGTATCGAGCGTGAGCCGGGCGTCGTTGGTCAGGCCGTCGAAGTAACGGACCGCGCCGGTGAGCGACTTTTCGGCGAGTCCCGGCAGGAGTCCGAGGGTCGCGTCGCGTCCCAGGCCGGACGACGGCCCCAGGTTCTGCCCGCCGCAAAGAAGATCGTAGAGCTTCACCCCGATCCGCATCTTCCACAGCGGCCACTCGGTGCCGCGATACGTGGGGAAGAGAAACGGCAGCGGGTCGGCCAGGTGCGAGGCGATCCGGTGCAGGATTCGCTTCTCGTGGCTCGCCTGATAGACGAGTTTGAGCCGCCCCTGGGCCAGGTAGCGCAGCCCGCCGTGCAGCAGGCGGCTCGTCCGGCTGCTGGTGCCGGAGGCGAAATCGCACTGCTCGACCAGCCCGACGCGCAGGCCCCGCATCGCGGCGTCGCGGGCAATGCCCGCCCCGACGATCCCCCCGCCGATGACAAGCACCTCAACAGACCCGTCCGCCAGCCGGTCGATCCGGTCGGCACGCGTCTTCTCGGAATTCAGTTCAGCCATGGTCGAGGCAGGGCTCCCCATTTTTCCAGTCGATCTTCGCCCAGGACAAACACCAACTCTTCCCGCGATCGCGGTTGCCTTGAAAGAACAGATAGGTCCGGTCGCCGTCGACGAAGACGCCCGGGTGGCCCGATTCCGAGGCGTTCCAATCGCCGGGCCCGCCGTTGGGCAGGAACGGACGGTCCGAGAGCCGCTTCCAACGCAGCCCGTCGAGGCTCACCGCGCAGCCGATCTGCTGTGGTTCGTTGTTGTAGGCGCCGGCGTAGAACATGAAGAGCTTCCCGTCCCGCTTGCACACCGACGGGGCCTCGATGCACCGCTTCTCCCACGGTAACTCGGGCTTGAGGATCGGGCCGTCGCAGAGCTGGGTCCACGCCTTGCGCCCGAAGTCGGAATCCCGCCGGGCCCCGGCGACCCCGAGCATCTGGACCCGCATCGCCGGATCGCGCGTCGCGAAGTAAAGCAGCAGCCGGCCCTCGTGCTCGATGACGTCGGCGTCGATGGCCCGACCGGCGTTCCAGTCGCCGGTGGGCCGGAAGATCGGGTTGGCCGGGTCGCGGACGAACCGAATGCCGTCGCCGGAAACCGCGTGGCAAATGGCGTCCCGGGGCCCGTTCCCGTAGGTCTGATAGAAGAGGTGGACCTTGCCGTCGAGCACGATCGCGCCCGGGGCTGCCAGCCCCTTGCGGTCGCACTCCTGGGCCGGCGCGAGTTCGCCGAGCTTCTTCCAGCGGACCAGGTCGTGGCTCTCGGCGATTCCGATATTCCAGCCGTCGCCGGCCCGCCCGTCGCCGTAAGGCGGCAGCGAGAAGTAAAGCAGGCACCGCCCGCCAAAACGGATTACCGACGGATCCTTGGAGAACGGACGGCCCAGGCGGGAAGTGTCGCCCCAAAGCATCGGCGGAGGACTGGACGACGACGGCCCAGGAGCCGCCGCAGACTCAGCGCCCTGCGAATCGACCTGCCGGCCAAGCACGAGGACGCAGCCTGCGGAGCCCAGGGCCCGGAGAAACTGCCGCCGAGGAGAAGACGAATCCGGAATCATCGCCCGTTCACCATCCTTTCGCAACGGGACCTTCCCAGGCCGTCATGGGAAGGCGAGGACCCAATTCGGAGAGCCGATCCGGGCAGTGTATCGCACCGTGGGAGGCGGGGCAATCGGGCAGGCTGGCACTGTCGGGCGCGTTGAGTGCCACTGGCTCCGCCAGTGCCTCTCTTGAGAGCCTGTCAGGAGATGGCTCCTTCGACACACCGTGCCAGTTTCTCTCGCCACGTGTCGTTGGTCAGCAACGGCATTCGCCGATAACACGAGAAGGTCAACTCGTGCAGATCGCCGACCTCGTGGAAATGTCGCACCGTCTTCCGATGTGCCATGCGTCACTTCTACGCTCCGGACGATGGAACGTCAACTAGCCCCGCAGCACTGGCGAAGCCAGTGGCACACATCCTCAGCCGCCTTCCTCAGTGGTACCCGCGCGACGACGGCCACCACCGCGTGCTTGCCCTCACTGCTTGGCCGCTGCCGACAGACCGTATCCCCATCGTCAGGTCACTCTCCCGGCAGCGGCCAAACAGTGGCATACCCTCATCGTCCATCCTCACGACCATGGGCACCCGCGCGGAGGTTTCGAGTCCAAAGCGGCGACGAGTCACCGCACTCCAAAGGGTGGGTACCGGGTCGTGAAAGCAGACGGGCGGGACCTTGCGGGGCCCCGGATGGGTGGCAAGAATGGAGAGACTGCCTCTTTTCTTCGGATCGCGACAAGATTTGCCCGTGCCGGTCGAATAGGGATTGGGGCCTCAAGCACACACGCGCCCAGACTGGGGAGACGACCATGGATCTGGCGATCCACACGGAGCACCTGACGAAGATCTACAATAACCGGGTGGTCGCCGTCAACGACATGAGCCTCGAGGTGCCGCGGGGGGCGGTCTTCGGCCTGTTGGGGCCCAACGGGGCCGGCAAGACGACCACGGTCCGCCTGCTGTTGGGGTTGCAGCGTGCCACGGCGGGCCGGGCCGAGGTCTTGGGGCATGCGTGCGGCCCCAACGCCGTGGAAGTCCGCCGGCTGATGGGCTATTTGCCCACCAATCCCAAGCTGCCCGGCAACCTCCGGCCCATCGAATATCTCGATCTGCTGGGCCAGTTGTGCCGGATTCCGGCCGAGGTCCGCAAACCGAGGCTGGTGTCCCTGTTGCGGGCCGTGGGTCTGCTGACGACCACCGACCAGCCGATCGAAACGCTCTCGACCGGGGAGACGACCCGGCTCGGCATCGCCGCCTCGCTGGTGGCCGATCCTCCGCTTCTGCTCTGGGACGAACCCACCGCCGGCCTCGATCCGGCCGCTCGCCGCTTCACCCTGGATTTGATCCGCGAGCTGGGCAAGAACCGAACCGTCATCGTCTCGACCCACATCCTCGGCGACATCGACCAGGTGTGCGACTACATCGGGGTGATGCACGAGGGGCGGATCATCTTCAGCGGCTCGATGCAGGACATGAAGCGCCGCCTGCGACGCGACGATTTCAGCCTCGAATTGGGCGGGAGCGAGGCCGACGTTCAAGCCCTCGTGGCCAAGGCCGGCACGCTGGCCGGGGTCAACCTCCAACTCCGCGCCGGCAATACGCTCACCGTGCGGGTCGCGGCGGAGCAGAGCCAGGCGGGCGCCCTGGCCGAGGTCTTGAAGCTCGTCGATGCGGCCGGTCTGCCGTTGGCGGCGATCCATTCCGGCCTGCACGAGACGGAAAACGCTTATCTGCAATTGCTCCAAGAGGACCAGGCGCATGGTTTCCAACGATTCGATCTCAACGTCCGGCGGCCGGATGATGCCCTTCCTGGCGATCCTCCGGCATGATCTGCGCGTGTTGCTCGGGAGCTGGCTGGTGCGGATCTGGGTGGTGGCGGCGGGCCTGCTGACGCTGCTGACCACCATGACGAACTGGGCCCAGTTCCAGACCGCCCCGTTGGTCGCGTCGCTCTTTGTTCCCTGGTTGGTCTTCCCCTGGTTCGTCGTCGTGATGGTCCTGGGCGTGAACCCGATCACAGGCTCCCGGGCGGAGGCCCTGGCCGACGGCTTCCTCAGCCGGCCGATCGCCCGCTACGAGTATCTCCTGGCGATCTGGGCCGCGAGGGTCGTGGTGGTGCTCGGCACTTTCTTCCTCGTCACCGTGCCGGCCATCGCCGTGGCCATGCTGGCCAAGCGGCCGGCCGCGACCGATCACGTGACGCTCTACGGGGTCGCAGCCGCCCTGGTGGTCGTCGCGCTGGTCCTGACCCTCCAGGTGTCGCTTGCCTTCCTCATGGGAACGCTCCTGCGCAAGACGCTCCTGGCCGTCGTGGTCCTGCTGTTCCTCTGGTATCCGGTCAACGCACTCTTGCACACCTTCAAGCTGGAGGCGTTCTCGCCGATCACGTTGAATCAGACGCTTCCCACGCTTCTGCGGCAATCGTGGCGGGAAACCGATCCGGAGGCGGCGGCCGCGGACATGAGACTGGATGCGGCACAATTCCAGCGAAGCGTGGCCGCCTTGCCGAGCATGCTCTGGGGAGGCGGGGTCGAACCGCCGCCCCAAAAGGCCGGCTTCTTTGACGAGAATCCGCTCCGCGAGTTTTCCCTCCTGAAAGTCCTCCTCGGCTACGGGATTCCGACGCTCGCGGCCCTCGGCCTGGCCGTCCTCTCCTTCTGGCGCCGCGATCTTTGACGGGTCGGCCACGCTCATCCCGCCGGGCGGCGACGATGATGCCACAGAGCGTCAGAAGAAACTCCGCTGTCACCTAGCCTCTCGCCTCGCAGAGCGGCGTACGACGCGCCGGCCCCCGTCAACCGGGAGAGGAGGATCGACCGTCCCATTCCAGGTGTGCCCTGGCTGGAAGACCTTGTAGGAACGAAGCTCGTCGCGATGTCCAGGTGTCGCCTTCTCCTGGAACCTCCCCAGCGCACCCTTGAGATACTCCTCCGTGAGTTCAATGCAAAGCCATTTCCGATTGGTACGTTCACAGACTTCGCCTGTGACGCAGCTCCCGGCGAATGGGTCCACGACGAAATCACCCGGATCGGTCAACATTCGAATGAAGAATTCAGGGAGTTCGCTGGGGAATCTCGCGGGATGAGGTTTGAGCCCCTGCTCCTTGCAGTAGCGAAGATACCGTCCATTGCTCTCTGTGTTCGGAATCGCCAGGAGATTCGGGGGAATGGCGGCTCCGTTGTCCCTGGCGAACTTGTCGCTAATGTCATGGCCCGAAGGGCGCTTCATGGCCTTGTAGCCGTTTCGGAGTAAGTCCTTCATGCTCTCGCTGTATGGCTGCAAGACCCGTTTGTTCGACGCCTTCGGCCAAGGCGTTGCAGAGAGCCACCACACGCAGTTCATCGCATCCTTGACCCGCACACGGCGAACCGTCACCCACTCCGCTGGCGTCGGGAGTCTTGACGGATTCCAGCAGTAGAAGTCCTGGGCAAGGTGGAAGCCGAACTCCTCACAAAGCATGATGAGGAGCTTGAAGTGATAGAGGCTTCTTGTCGGTTGTCCGGGAATCCATGATCCCCCGATATCGATGACCAGACTGCCGTTGTCTTTCACTACGCGCCGGAATTGAACGGCGAAGGGTTTGAACCATTTCAGGTACTCATTCTCGTCGGCGTTTCCGTAACCCTTCTTCCGTACGAGAGCGAACGGAGGACTCGTCATGATGAGGTCCACCGACTTGTCGCCATGGTGTTTCAAGACTTCGACAGAGTCTCCAAGCACAATCTCCCCACAACGAGTGCTGAAATAGGCTTTGGGTTTTCTCGTTCCTCGTTCTGCCATACGCGTGCCCCTACATCTCGAGCCGTTTGATTTCCATGGCGCGTTCCGCCTCGCGGCCAAAGACCTCGACGATGGAGGCAGGATTGTCTTGGATGCCCATGATGTCATCACGATCGATCATGACCACGCACAGGTTTGAGTCCGTCATGATCTTGTTGGCGTATTTCCTGGCCTCGGGGCCGATCTGCCCCGTGCTCACTATGACAACAACATTGCGTAACCGTTCACACGTTGGGGAGCAACGAGGGGGCTGGTTGATGGGCCAGGTG